>CAKZRW010000067.1 GCA_937148845.1 uncultured Actinomycetes bacterium
GCTGTTCCTTGTCAACAAGGTGTGAGGGCATTACAGCTAGCGCAAGAAAGGCGGTACTTCCAGCTCTTCTTCCGGCGGCTCCCCACTCCTGGTTCCAGAGGCCCCAGCTGGCTCCACTCCCAACTCCTTGGTCGCTTCCCGAGCGGCCTCCCGCGAGAGCACAGGTCCCACGCTCGGGCGCACCGTGGGGGCCGAGCCACCGGTGGTCGAGGCCGGACCCGTGACCGACCCCAGGCTGATCACCGTGGCCTCGGTGCTCTGGGCAGGGCCGAAGCCAGCCTCTACCAGGCCTTCTTGCTCGGTGGTGACCTCAAAACCGGTGGCCACCACCGTCACCCACAGGGTGTCTCCGAGCGACTCGTCTACTACCGCACCAAAGATGATGTTGGCCTCCGGGTCAGCGGCGCTGTTGATGATCTCGGCAACCTCATTTACCTCGTAGAGGGAGAGATCAGGACCGCCGCTCACGTTGAGAAGGATGCCTCGCGCCCCCTGGATGGTCGTCTCCAGCAGAGAAGAGTTGATGGCCATCTCGGCCGCCTTCTGGGCCCGCTGCTCGCCACGAGCCCGGCCGATGCCCATGTGGGCCGTCCCCGCGCCGGTCATGATCGTCCGCACGTCGGCGAGATCGAGATTGATGAGCCCCGGGACCGTCACTAGGTCACAGATGCCCTGCACTCCTTGGCGAAGCACATCGTCAGCCAGACGTAAGGCGTCGATCATGCGGGTGCTACGGTCAGCCACCTCAAGCAGCTTGTCATTGGGCACCACGATCACGGTGTCGGCCTTCTGTCGCAAAGCCCGGATACCTTCCAGAGCCTGGAGTGTCCGTCGCTTACCTTCGAACGCGAAGGGTCGTGAGACCACCCCGATAGTCAGGGCTCCCACCGACTTGGCTATCTCCGCCACTACCGGCGCCGCCCCCGTTCCCGTGCCGCCACCCTCGCCGGCCGTGATGAACACCATGTCGCTGCCCTTGAGCATGCTCTTGATCTCGTCATAGGCGGCTAGGGCCGCTTCGCGGCCGACCCTGGGATCCGAGCCACCCCCTAGACCCTTGGTCAACTCGCGACCGATGCGCAACTTGTGGTCGGCCTCGCACATAGCCAGGGCCTGAGCATCGGTGTTGATGGCGATGAACTCGACCCCCTCTAACCCGGCTTCGAGCATGCGGTTGACTGCGTTGGTGCCCGCGCCTCCCACGCCCACCACCCGGATGACCGCCGGGAAACTGCGCGAGGGTTGGATGAGGGTCCGGCGAGCCACATCGGGAGCATCCGCGCCCACACTACCCCCCTGCTCGACCGGAGCCGCACTTCCTCCGCCCGGCCCAGCTTCGCCACTCTTGTCAGCAGCGGTGGCCCGGAAGAGGAAGCTGAGCCCGCTGTCTTTCAGGCTAGATCTTTTTTCCACGGAGCACCTCTCTCGCCAGCTGCCGGTATGCCATCGCCGCCTGGCTGTCCGGCGCGTATTTCAGCACGGACTCCCCGCGCACAGGAGCCTCGGCGAACTTGATGGTCTTGCGGATTGGCGTCGAAAACACCAGATCTCCGAAGTTCTGTGTAAGCACCTCTACAGCCTCTCTCCCATGCACCGTACGAGAATCGTACATCGTCGGCAGGATTCCGGCGATGTGAACATTCGGGTTTAGGTTCTCTCGCACCAGTTCCAGCGTCTTCTCCAACTGCGCTAGACCCCGCAGGGAGAGGTACTCACATTGCACAGGCACGATGACCGCATCCGCTGCCGTGAGCGCGTTCACCGTCAGCAGACCCAGGGAGGGAGGCGTATCCACCACGATGAGGTCATACCGGTCCAGCACTGGAAGCAGGGCTTTGCTCAGCACCCGCTCCCGGCCGATGAGGGAGCTGAGCGCGATCTCAGCCGCAGCTAGGTCGATGCTCGCGACCGCCACATCTACCTCCCCCGGCAAGATGACGTCCTCGATGCTGACCCCCAGGACCATGACGTCGTACATGCTGGGACGGACCAGATCGGGGTTGAACCCGAAGCTCATGGTCAAGTTGCCTTGGGGATCCATATCCACAGCCAGGACACGATAGCCCATCTCGTGGAAGGCCACCCCCAGGTTGACAGTGGTAGTGGTCTTTGCCACTCCCCCTTTCTGATTCGCAAAGGTCAGGACTTTGGCCAAGACCTCTCCTTAGTATTAGCCCGGAACAGGTGGATCAAACTCGGTTACCTTTTCGTAGAACTGGCGGAAATTCCTTTGCGGGACCGTAAGCGTCCCCACCACTCCAGGTCAGCCCAGCGGCGACACGGTAGATACGGCGCCCAGCGAACACGCCTCAGCGGGTGGCGGTCTCCAGACCTCCCGGGCGGAAGCTGACATTGGTCGGCACTGGCGGTGAGTGCGACTCACTGAACTCCCGCAGTTCCTTGAGATAGTCGCGATTCTCGCGCACATGCTCCCAGGCCCGACTCATCAGGTATCCCTGGACCTGATGCTTGCGATAGCGGGGCGCCTTAGGTTTGAGCTCGAATATGCGCTTCGCGCCGTAGAATCGCTTATGGGCTTGTAGGATGGCTTCCTGCAATTCGTAAGGCGTCATCTGCTTAGGCCAGAACACTACGTGGTGGCCGTCATAGAGACTCCAGTTCTTGGTGAAGATGCGCCCCTCGGCCTCGAACTGGGCCGTCTGTCGGGTCCCGGGTAGCGGAGTGAGGGCCAGGAACTGCACCGTATTGAGACCGTGCTCCAGCGCGAAATCGACGGTGCGGGAAAGCGATTCCAGAGTGTCGGAGTCGGCCCCGAAGACGAACATGCCGTGGGTCCTTATCCCACGCTTCGCCAAAGCCTCCAACCCGCCCGCCATGTCATCCAGGCTGGATTCCTTGTGATACTCCTTGAGAGTGGCCGGGTTGACCGACTCCAATCCCAGGTAGACGATGCGACAACCGGCGTTCCATAAGAGGTCGAGCAGTTCTTGGTCGACCACCCCGTTCTTGCACACCGAGTCCACCCGGATCTGGGCGAAGAAAGAGGTGTCGAGTTTGGCCCGGATCATCTCCGCTAGCAGCTCCTTGCCCCGGCGCTTGCTGATGAAGAAGTTGTCGTCGTAGAAGAAGACCTTGTCGTGCTTCATGCGTTTGAGCTGTTTGACCACTTCCGCCGGGTCGGCCACCCGCACTCGGCGCCCGAACATGAGCACCACCGAGCAGAACTCGCACCCGTAGGGACAGCCCCGCGAGGAAAGCATCGGAGTCGGGTATACCTTGTCGCCGTTGACCACCAGGCTCAGGTCGGGCCAGGGCAGCTCGGTGAGGGAGGCCAGCAGCGGTCGGTCGGGGTTGTTCACCACCGTACCGTCAGCAGCCCGATAGGTGAGACCTTTGATGCTCTCCAAGGAGCCGCGGCCCTGGAGATACTCGACCAACTCCACCAGGGTCTCTTCACCTTCACCCCGCACGACGTAATCGCAGAAATCCATGGCCTCCTCGGCGAGGAAGGTCACATGTGGCCCGCCCATGACCACAGGAATGCCGGCATCACGCACCCGCTGCGCGTAGCGATAGGCCCGGATGGCTGTGGAAGTGGTGGTGGAAATGCCGACCAGGTCGGCAGAGAGCACGTCGTCCCAATCCACGTCGCTCAGGCTTTCGGCGTAGATCCGGACCTCGTGTCCACGCTGGGCCATCATCGCCCCCAGCAGAGGTAGCCCGAGGCGTAACTGCCTTACAAAACTGTACACATGAAAGCCGGGGGCGGCAGGTTCGATGAAGATTATGCGCACTGTACACTCACCATTTGGCGTTCAACGACGCGACAGGTATGGTAGCACACGGCTTCCCACAGACGACCAGTCGTCAGGGCACCATCCAGCCATCTGGAGAGCACTCAGGTACCGCAAAATCACCCCGCGGACGGACTTACCGGACCTACACCTTGTTCCGTGGTCGCGATCCCCGGCGCCACCAGCGGCAACGTTATGCGGAACCGGGTCTCTGTCTCCGTGTCCAGCAGTTCCACCGTTCCGCCGAGGAGCCTGCATATCTCCTTGGTCAGTGCCAGACCTAGACCCAACCCCTCCACCTGTTTGCTGGCACTCCCCCGGTAGAACCGTTCGAACAGGCGGCCCCGCTCCGGCCAAGGCGGGGGTGGCCCCTGGTTCCAGACCTCTATGAAAATGCGCTCAGTCCGGGAGTAGGCTTCGATCCCCACGGGACCGTCCTTGCCCTGCGGACCATACTGGACCGCGTTGCGCAAGAGATTGGCCAGCGCCTGGCGCAGCATGTCGCCATCGGTCGTCACCTGCAACCCCTTGTCCACTTTCACCGTGACCCGCTCGGTCTCTGTCCAACCCGCCCGAACCAGGGCACCCACCTCCTCTCCGATCAAAGCGTCCAGAGCTACCGGCGCCAGGCGGGGTCGGAACTCCCGGGAGTCGTAACGGGACAGGGTCAGCAGAGCGTCGATAAGCCGTTGCAGGCGAAGAGACTCTTTGTTGATAGCCACGGCCGCCTTCTGCCTGAGTTCCTGATCACTCGCTGTACCATCCAGAAGAGCTTGGGAGAAGCCCTGGATGGAGGTCAGAGGCGTGCGCAGCTCATGAGCAGCGGTCGCCACAAAAGCGCGCAAAGAGTCCTGGCTGTGCTTGATCTCATTGCGACCATGTTCCAGACTGTCCGCGAGTTCCTGCAGCTCTCCCGGGTAGGTGCCTGTGATAGCCCGGTCATAACGTCCCTGGGCCAGGTCATGGGCCGCAGCCGAGAGGCGCCGAAGAGGGCGAGCAAGCCAGGCGGCCAGCCCCCACCCCACTAGCGCAGCGACCGCGGCCGCTGCTGCGGCGGAGATGCCCAGGACCTTGAAAACGTCCGTCCTCAGACTAAGCGCCGCACTGCGAGGCAGGGTGACCACAGCCAGACCCACGCTCCCGTCCGGCATCCGTAGAGGTACCGAGGCGAAAATCACGGCCGTGGCCCTGCTCGCGCCTTCCAGTTCCGCGAGCAACCTTCCGCTGCCTGGACGTTCCCGCGCGGCCAGCTGCGCTATCTCTTTGAGCCTCTCCAGGGGCTCCTTGCGCACGGGTATGCGACCAGCCCCGGCCAATACCTCGTCTTCCCCGAAGAGGACGATGCCAGCACCACTGGGCAGGGCCTGCACACGGGCGCGAAGGAACATGGAAAGCATGTGCGACCGCATGCCGCCGCCGGTGAGAAGCTCAGGAACGTTCTCGATCTGCTCGGCTGTGGCTACCGCCTCCTCAAGCAGAGCCGCTTCCTGCCGGTCGAGCACGTAGTCGCCCAAGAACAGGTAATAGACGGCGCCCACCACGCACACAGCGAAGAGAGCTACCCCAACCAGGGCCCCCATGAAACGGGGGCGGAGAGAGCGCCGGCCCTTCATCCGCCAGCTCCGCTCACGTCGTCGACCAAGAACTCGCCGGGGGCCTGTTGGCCGTCGGTCGATAACTCGCTGTCGGCCCGTTCGTTGTCTAGCGATGGCTCTTCCGCTGGGGCCTCGTCGGGGTCTGCTCGGTAGCCCACTCCCCAGACGGTCTTGATGATCTTGCCCCAGCGTCCCAACTTCTTGCGCACTTGCCCGATGTGTACGTCCACCGTGCGGACGTCACCGTAGAGATTGTAGCCCCAGACTTGCTCCAGGAGTCGCTCGCGGGTGAGGGCGAGCCCCCGGTTGAGGAGAAGATAGTGAAGTAGGTCGAACTCTTTCGGCGTAAGATCGACCATGACACCGTCCACCTTCACCGTACGTTCAGCCGGGCTCAGCACCACCTCTCCGAGGACCTGTGTATCGGACCCGGGGTCAAGCGCCCCGCTACGACGAAGAACAGCGCGGATGCGCGCCAGGAGCTCGCCCGGGCTGAACGGTTTCACCACATAATCATCAGCTCCCAGTTCAAGGCCGAGTATCTTGTCGTTTTCGGCGTCGCGGGCAGTCAGAATGATGACCGGAACCTGGGAACCCTTCCGCAGTCTCCTCAGAACCTCGAAGCCCGACTCGTCAGGCAGCATGAGATCGAGCACGACAAGGGAAGGCGCGCTTTGCGCAATGACTAGCAGCGCCTCGCTTGCTGTCCCTGCGGACCGCGCAGCGTAGCCCTCGTGGGCTAGATAGAGCTCCAGGAGTTCCCGGATCGAGGAGTCGTCCTCGACCACCACGATAGTCTGTTTGGACGGATGCTGACGGGCAGGCATGAAAGAGGCCTTCCCTTCGTCGCCGTTCCCACTGTCATCCCACGCCAGGATGACCAGGGGCGGGGCAGGCCGCGCCACCTGGCCGCGGCCCGCCCCGCCCACCGCTGCCTCTATCTTAGCCGCGGTGGTAGCTTAATGTTCTAGCCCGTTGTCGAGCCCGAGGGCACCTGCTCAAGGTACTTTTCTACCAAATCGCGCAGCTTCTTGAGTGTTTCAGTCAGATCCTGCCGAGCCTTGGTCAGAGTCTCGCGTTGACTCTTGAGCTGCTCCAGCAATTGGTCCAGTTGGGCCTGGTCGGTCGGCGTCATCTTCTCCCGCAGCTGCTGCAAGAACGACTGCCAGTCATCGGCGCGTTTCTGCCACTGCTTCATTTGCTTCTGCCACTGTTCCGCGCGGTCTCGCCAACGTTCGGCGCGATCTTGCCAGCGACCGGTGCGGTCCATCCACCGGTCACACATGTCGCGCAGCCGTTCCTGGTCGCTCCACATCATCCCCCGTCCCCAGGCCGGCGGCCAAGCACCGGGCTGGGCCCCCCCTGGGTTGCCACTCCCCGCCCCGCCGCCAAGCAAAGCCATCTGCGGCGGGAGAAACGCCCAATCGTCAGAATCGGAGCCAGCCGTCGTGGCCGCCCAGGCTCCCGCGCCAGCCCCTATCACTACGACCGCCGCTATCAGTGCGACCAGCCATTTGCGTTTCCAGAGTGCTCTCACCTACTGCACCTCCGTGATTTTTCGACCTCACTCGAAGGCTTCCAGTCGGGCCGGCACCACGCTCGGGTGGGCCCTGACCCCGGCCTGCGAGACTATGCGAGATTATGAACCTCTCATGTAAGGAAAATGTGAAGCGTTGGCCCGATTTAGGGCCGCGTAGTCACCGCCCCCCACACATCCACCGCGTCCAGGGTCACATACTTGCCAGTGGCGCTGCTGTTACTGCGCACAATCTTGACTACGTGGGGACCATGGGGAAGCGTCCCGGTGGACCGCACGTTCACCTGAAGCACGAGCTCTGGTCGACCGTGGAAAGTGTGTGGGTCTTCCTTTCGGCGACCGATTCCCCAGGGTCGACGCTCACAAGGTGAAGTTAATGACTCCAGCTTCGCCGGCGACTTGCTGACGGCTTCCAACACAGGGTCATAGCTGCTCTTGCTTCCCCAGGAGGCACTGATGGCCACAACGTTGACCGCGATTGACCTTCTTGCCGATGACATGATTGTTGCGCTCGCTCACTGCGGCATCGGTGCCCCACCCTCTAACATCAAGGGCCTTGCTGTTCACCATTTCGCAGCGCCAACCGACTCACCATTGAGTCGTCGCGTGGACCTGCAATACGGTGCAAGCACGCCGCAGCAAACGAGACCGGGAGCAAAGGAGGCCGGGAGGTGGCCATGCGACGCTCGTACTTGCTTCTCCTGGTCTTCGCCCTGGTGGCCTCGTTAGCCGTGGTCCTGATCACCGGCTGCTAGGACACCCCCGTTTCCAGCACGTCTCCAGCCGCCGGAGGTAATGAGGGTAGGGGGGCGGGATCCGCGGAGGACGTCCCCACGGTGCCGACCTCGACTGCAGCCACAACGCACTCTGCCCCCACGACTGCGGCCGGAGTCACCTTCCCGCCCACCATTGCAGCGTGCGGATCTTCTGAAGCCTCGGGACTTACCCCCGGCGGGTCACCGACCATCTTGCCCGGGTCGGCAAGCTCTCTCACGCCAGATGAGCTTGAGAGCGCCATGCGGTCACGGGGCATGAGGCAGCCGCGGCAGACACAGGTCTACGACTACAAAGTCTTCGGCCACCACGCTGCCGCCTACGCTCTGGCCGCCGATAAGAACGTGTACTTGGTCCTTCTGAGCGATGAGACCGGCGGTTGGGCCATTCTAGCTGCTTACACAGGCCTGGACTAGGAGGAGATCCGGGCCGACCTCAGGACGAAGGGTGCGCCCGAGGACTTGATCGAGTGGGCAAACCCGGGTCGGGGGTGAGAATGCCCGCCGCCGTCACCGGGGACTGCGGCGCATGGCCTCTGCCTCTAGCGAACGGGTGTCGAGGGTGGGCTGACCGTCGACGACGCTGCTCAAGGTTTACTCCCTAAGCTGCCGGGTATTAGTAGCGGGTAACCTCAGGATAGAATCAGGTAGACCAGACGGAAGAGCTGGCGGCAAGCGGCGGGGTGGCCATGAAAGTGGGAATCAGCAACTTGGAGGAGACGCCTCTTCTCAAGCTGGACGGCGACATCGACCACAGCAATTGTGGCACTCTGGAAAAGGCCCTCGAAGAGGTCATAGATCCCCAGACGCAAGCAGTTCTCCTTGACCTGGAGAGCGTGGACTACATAGACAGCGGCGGCCTGTCCGTCATCCTTGCCACCCTGCGCCAGTTGCGCGGGAGAGGCTGGCTCGGTGCGATCGCGCCGAACGGCAATGTCACACGCCTCCTGGAAATCGTGGGGCTGTTGGTGGATCCCCACTTCCGAGTGTTTGCTGATCGCGACGAGGCCAAGGCCTACCTCGCCAAGGCGGCCGGGTGATGATAGCTTCTGCAGCCCACCGCGAGTTCGAGAAGGTCTTCCGGGCCAGAGCCGACACGTCAGAGCTCGCCGCCATCCGCAGGTTCGTGGAGCAGATCGCCCTGGAAGTAGCCCTGGACGTGGAACGCATCTTCGATTTGAAAGTCGCCGTATCGGAGGCTTGCGCGAACGCCCTTGAACACGCGGGATGTGAGTCAGGTTGGCTGGAGGTCTGCGCCCGCTGTGAGGGCCACCGGCTCACGTTCATCATCACTGACAGAGGTCTATTCAAACCGCCCTCTGCCGAACGCCGAGAATGTCCTAACCGCGGCATGGGCCTACCCCTGATGGTTGCGCTGATGGACGAGGTCAGTTTTGCCCGGACCCCCGGGGGAGGCACCCAGGTGAGTCTGTCTGTATTCCTGGACAAAGACGCCACGCTCTCGCTGTGAGCGAAGAAGCAGACGCCTTGTCCTAGTCAGCTGCTGGTCGCGGGCCCAAGCGGCCGCCTTCTCTTCACCCCGTGCCACCGTTCCCCTCGCCCTCACGGCCAGCCAAGACGCGCATCATGACCCCGGATTCGTCCGAACGGCCTTCTTCCCAGACCCGCACGCGCCCGATGAGGGCAGCCGCCGGGGTGCGGCGAGACTGCAGGGCCTCCACCAGGGCAGCCGTCCGTTCCGGAGGAACGGCGAGAACAAGCCCACCCGAGGTCTGGGCGTCGGCGCACAGCACACGCTCCCACTCACTCAGGCCGTCGGCGAAGGCAGTCCAGCCGGCGACGAACTCCAGATTGCGCCTGGTGCCGCCCGGGATGATTCCGGCTTGAGCTAGTTCGCGAGCCCCCGGGAGAACCGGCAACTGATCGAACCATAGCTCGATCCCCACCCGGCTGGCTCGACACAGCTCACTAAGATGCCCAAGCAGACCGAAGCCGGTGATGTCGGTCACCGCCTTGAGGCCAAACTGGCGAGCCACCTCTGCCGCCGCCCGGTTGAGCTCGGCCATGCACGCAGTGGCTGCCGCTATGATCTCTGGAGCCGCTTTTTCCTGCTTGATGGCGGTGGCGATGATTCCCGTGCCCAGTGGCTTGGTCAGCACCAGGTGATCGCCAGGGCGAGCAGCGGCATTGGTCATCTCCTCGCCTGGTCGTAAGAGGCCGGTCACTGCCAGCCCGTACTTAGGCTCAGGGTCGTCGATGGTGTGACCACCGACGATGGTGGCCCCTGCCCGAGCCGCCATCTCGGCTCCTCCGCGTAGGATTTCCGTTAGGTACTCCAGGGGGAGCACCTCCGACGGAAAGCAGACGATGTTGAGGGCCGTTACCGGGGTGGCTCCCATGGCGTAGAGGTCGGAGAAGGCGTTGGCGGCAGCGATACGGCCGAAATCGTAGGGATCGTCCACCACCGGCGTGAAGAAGTCCACCGTCTGTACCAGCGCAAGCTCCTCTGTGAGCTGGTAGACCGCGGCGTCATCCAGAGTGTCGGAGCCCACGAGAAGACGAGGATCTTCGACCCGAGGGAGACATTCCATCACTTGCCCCAAGACCTTGGGGCCGAGCTTGCAGGCTCAACCAGAGCCGTGCGACAGAGTGGTCAGGCGGGGAACGTCACTCACCGAGTCTCACCTCCTTCCTGGCGAGGCGCCCAAGCTGCTCCGCGGCGGATTGCCTTAGCGGCGAGCAGCTCTTCACACACCCGCGGCTCCTCACGCGACTACACTAGCAGATGCCGGCCCCCGACGAACGTATGCCGCTCCTGGACTGGGCGCTGGGACCAGGTCGAACCGACGTCCAGGCTATTGACTTCTCCTCGCTATTGCAATAATGTTGCAACTGCAATGACTCACCATGCGACTCAGACCCTACTCGAACTGGGTTACCGGATGACCCCCCAGCGCACGCTGGTCTGGGATGTCCTTCGCCAAAGCGGGGAGCATCTCACCGCCGAGCAGATCTGCGCCCGGGTACAGGAGCAGTTCCCCCACGTCAACATGTCCACCGTGTACCGGACACTGGAGCTCCTGGTGGAGCTCAATCTGGTCAAAGAGACCTGCCTGGGGCCTTCCCGCCGTTACTACGAGGTAGAAGAAGAAGTACCCCATCACCACCTGGTATGTGAACACTGCGGAAAGATCGTCCACATCCACGACGAAGACTTGGGGAACCTGCCCCGACTGCTGGAAAGAGAGCAAGGCTTCGTCGCTGAGGAGCTCACCGTTTTCGGCCACTGCTTGGACTGTGGAGGTGACCATGCACATCCCTGACGGCTTCGTCGACATCCCCACTGCCGCGGTGACGGGAGCGCTCTCTCTGGGAGCAGTAGCCTGGGCGGTGCGCAAGAGTAGCAAGGAGTCGGGCGACCGTACCATCCCGCTCCTAGGCGTCACCGCAGCTTTCATATTCGCGGCGCAGATGCTCAATTTCCCCATCGCAGCGGGCACTAGCGGCCACTTCTTGGGGGGGGTGCTGGCCGCTGCGCTGCTCGGGCCATGGATAGGGAGCTTAGCCATAACCATCGTGGTGGCGGTGCAGGCCCTAGCCATGGCCGACGGAGGCATAACCGCCCTGGGAGCGAACGTACTCAACATGGCCATCATCGGCGTTTGGGCGGGCTACGGGCTCCTCGTGCTGCTCAAGAAAGCACTGCCCCGCAACCTCATCAGCTATCTTGTGGCCTTGGCCGTGGGCTCCTGGTTCTCCATCGCGCTCGCCGCAGCTGCCTGTGCAGCGGAGCTCGCCGTGTCAGGTACGATCCCTCTGCGTAACGCACTTCCCGCTATGGTCTCGGTCCACATGGTCATCGGCCTGGGTGAGGCTCTGATCACCGTGGCGGTCGCCTCGGCAGTGCTCGCGGCGCGGCCGGACCTGGTCCGCAGCTACGACCTGCCCCGCGAAAGCCTGGCTCGCACAGGCGCCCCTCGGACCCAACGTCGAGTCCGTT
This sequence comes from uncultured Actinomycetes bacterium, assembly GCA_937148845.1. Lineage (GTDB taxonomy): Bacteria > Actinomycetota > Thermoleophilia > RBG-16-64-13 > RBG-16-64-13 > CAKZRW01. The sequence continues at coordinate 11,622 of CAKZRW010000067.1, forward strand.
TCTGGTCTTTCGTGGTGAGCCTATTCGTGGTGGCTTTGGCTCTGGCCGTTTTCATCTCCCCCTTCGCCTCGAGCGCCCCCGACGGTCTGGAGAGTGTAGCTATCAAGCACGGAGCCGAGCAGATGGCGGCGGAGACTCCGGTCTGGCGTTTCTCTCCTCTGCCTGACTACCAGCTACCCGGCATCGAGAGCGAGACTCTGTCCACAGCCCTGGCTGGATTGATCGGCACGGCCGCCCTGTTCGCCGTGGTCGTACTGGCCGGTCGCGCCTTAGGGCGTCGTCGCACCGGGCAGCAGGCTGGATAAGGCTGGATAAGCGGAGATGACCGTTCCAGGCTCGGCAGTCGGTGGCCTGAACCTGTTGCACCGGCTTGACGCCCGCGTCAAGATCGTGGGTCTCGTCGGGTTCGCCGTAGTGGTAGTGACCACGCCCCCCCAGGCTGCCTGGGCCTTCGTTCTCTACGCTCTTACTCTCGTCTTTCTCGCGGCTTTGGCCCGCCTCTCTCCGCTCGCCGTCGGAAAGCGGCTTCTTGTAATCGTGCCTTTCGTGGTCGTGGTAGCCATCTTTCTTCCCTTCTTCCATCCGGAAGGCCGGGTTCTTGTGGAATGGGGGCCGCTCCGCGTGACCGACCGCGGAGCTCTGATCTTTTGGAATACTGCAGCCAAAGCTGTACTCTCCACTTGGGGGATGATAATCCTGGGCCTTACCACCAGCTTCCCCGAGCTGGTGAACGGTCTGAGCGATCTGCGGATGCCGCGCGTCTTCGTGCTCACGCTGAGTTTTATGCACCGGTACAGCCGCCTGTTCCTGGAAGAGTCCCAAAGCATGCGCCGAGCCATGGCCTCCCGCAATTACAACCCCCGCTGGCTGGGCCAGGTCCCAGCCTTGGGGAAGATGTTGGGCGCCCTTTTCTTGCGTAGCTACAGCCGGGGCGAAAGAGTCTATGTGGCCATGGTGAGCCGAGGTTACGAGGGCACTTTTGCGCTCAACGGCAGGCGAAGGCTCCGGGCTACTGACCTCGCCTTCGCGGTCTTTATCTTGGGAGCTGCGGCCGTCATCAGGATCGTGGTAGCCGCGGGAGGCTTCTGATGTCCCGAGCAGTATCTTCAGGTCCCGTGGCGACCCTGCACGCGGTGTCAGCCGACACGGATGTCCCTGCAGTCCTGGTGCAGGGCCTGACCTTCGCCTATCCCGACGGCACGGAGGTGCTGCGCGGCATCGACCTGGTGGTGCAACGAGGCGAGTCGGTCGCTCTGGTCGGTCCCAACGGGGCCGGGAAGAGCACTTTTCTGCTCCACCTCAACGGGATACTGCAGGGCAGCGGTCGGATCTCTATCTTCGGGCTCGCCGTCGAGACCAAGAACCTGCGCGAGGTCCGCAGGCGCGTGGGCTTGGTGTTCCAAGACCCCGAAGACCAGCTCTTCTTGGGCACTGTGGGACAGGACGTGGCTTTCGGACCTGCCAACCTGGGGCTGAACGAAGAAGAGGTCTCTCTTCGGGTGGAGGAAGCGCTCGAAGCAGTGGGGATGCTAGGAAGCGAGGAGAAGTGCAGCCACCACCTCAGTTTCGGGCAGAAGAAGAGGGTAGCTGTAGCCACGGTTCTTTCCATGCGGCCGGACCTACTCGCTCTAGATGAGCCCACCTCCAACCTAGACCCCAAGTCCCGCCGGCGCCTCGTCCAGATCCTCGCCGCTCTTCCGGTCACCAAGATCGTGGTGACCCACGACCTCCCCCTCGCCTTCGAGCTTTGCGAGCGCACCGTGATACTGGATGGGGGTCGCATCGTGGCCGACGGCCCCACAGAGCAGATCCTCCTAGACGAACGGCTTCTAGCCATGCACGATCTGGAGCTGCCTTACCGGTTTGCTCCGCCTACCTCCCACAGCTGCCGGGCGAGCAGTCGCCCTGGATAGACGTGGTCTTCGGGCCCACCGTGGCCTTCACGGGGGGCAGTCAGCTCTCAGGCTGGTCGGCGATCGGCTCCTTGTAGAGATCGGTCTTGTACATCACGCAATCGGGATTGATACAGAACCAGACCCGGTAGGTGCTGCATTCCCCGTTCGAGCGACTGACCCCGGTGCCAGTGCGCTCTTCCTCTTCCACGCGGTCCTGCAGAGGCTTCCCGCAGTTGATGCAAGTCTTCACCTGGTCGCTCATCTTGGTCCTCCTTGCCATACCAAGCTTCGGCCTCCCCCTCTCTTCCTTCACCGCGGTTCTGCCAGGCGTCTCCCGATCTCCAGTGCCAAGTCTCGGGCCTCCGGATACTTAAGGATGTCACCTTTGCGGTCGGTCAAGGGATAGAGAGCTTCCCCCACCGGACTTACTTCGAGCACGTGCCACAGATATCGCACTGTGCGGCGACTCCCTTCGAAGACTTGGGGCAAGTCCGTGCCGGCACAGCTCAAGAAGGCCCCCCGCCGCGGCCTCCGGCCGGGCTCCAACAGGGGCTGCCGCAGGACGTACTTGAGGCCCCAAAACGGCTGACAGCGGTCGATCATTATTTTCGGCACCCCCGGCATTCCCATGGCATAGACCGGCGCCGCCAAGACTATGGAGTCGACCGAGCGCAGAAGTGGATACAACCTCTGCATGTCGTCCTGTTGGATGCAGTGGCCGTCTTTCAGACAGGCATCGCAGGCTCGGCAACCCCGTAGGTCAAGGTCGCATAGACTCAGCTTGGTCACTCGGGCGCCGCCATCAGCTGCCGCTGCCAGGCACCAGTCGAGCAGAGTCTCGGTGTTGCCTCCTCGACGAGCACTACCAGCCAGACCCAGGATGGTTATCGGTGACATAACGTTATCTGCGCGGTCTCGGTCGACTCCCTCACCCATCCGTTTCCCTTCCTCACCCTCGCCTTTCTTGTCGGCCAGCCGGGGCCTCCGTCACGCCTTCAGCCCCAGCTACTCCGTCACGCCTTCAGCACAGTAGTAGCCCGTCGTCAAGTGGTACTCGCGCCACAAGGCGCAGTCGTCGCATACGCACCCCCGTCGACGCACCGTGAGCGGGCTCTTGCCTTTGGCACAGTAGAAACCCATGTCATCGTGGTTCTTGGAGGGACACTCCCCGCAGATACATTTGCCCATATTCTCCGGAGTATCAGCCACCTTTCCCATGTCCGCCTCCTCCACATCTTTCGGGTTCGTCGACTAGAAACGACCTTCCCTCAAGGTTTACGGCCCAGAATGAGTTGGGTCTGATTGGTCTCCAGGTCGAGTACCACCACCTCCTCGAAGCCAGCTTCTACCAGCCAGGTCCGAAACTGCTCCTCCGTCCAGACTCCGCCGTCCTCAGTGGATTGAAGCATGTTCACCGCGAAGATAGCCGCCCGCGGGCTGCGACCCCAGACATATTCCTGGATGGCGATCGTGCCTCCGGGCGCAGTGATAGCGAAGGCTTCGCGCGTGATCCGAGCCGCCACCAGCGGACTGTAGATGTGATGGACATTACCGAAGTAGACCAGGTCGAAGACACCTGCCGGAAGGGCCTCGGTGAAGTCCCCACCGACCAGCCTGATGCGCTCAGCGTCAGAGCCCAGATACTCTCGTGCGTGCGGCAGGACTTCCACGCGGTCGAAAAGAGTCGCCTGCACCCCGTGCAGCGCAAACTCGCGGGCCACATGCCCTACGGCACCCCCGATATCCACCATGGTGCGTATAGGACCGGCGTATTCCAGGCAGCGCTCGACAATCTCACTCACAATCTCCGGGGCACGCTCCCCCATGGCCTTGACCATGACCGTGCGGTCCTTATGCGCAGGATCCCGGGGAGCGGGTCGCCCACTCTTGATGACTGCCGGGAGTTCGAGCCAACCCCTCACCTTCCGTGCCTGGTGGAGGATGCTGTACCGCTCGACGCGCGCTCCCTGCGGGAGGAGATGTTCTTTGGCCGTGGCGGTCAGGCGGTAGAGCCCTGACCCGGGTAGGTCCGGCCGCCCGCCTGCCTTCTCCTCCTCGACCCGCTCCACCAGCCCTTCGGCCACCAGCGCTTCCAGCACAAGGTAGGTGGCACGAGGATCCGCCTCGGCGGCCGCAGCCACTGCGGCTGCCGAGGCGGGTTCTTCACGGGCCAAGGCATCGATCAACCCAGCGGCCAGAGCTCCCGCTAACAGCAGGAACCGCTCGATCTGCACCCTGTCGATCAGAGACCTCTCGAACGTCATGTCCTCTCCCCGGTCAGGGGCAGCCACAGCCGGCCGCGCCGACCAGCTTCAGCCTTTCTCCAGCGGCAGGCCAGCAGCCACCCACTCCTCCAGACCCCCGGCGAAATCCAGAACCTTACTGAAACCCAGTTGCCTCAGCTTGTCGGCGGCGATGCCGCCGGCCTCACACCTGAACCCATTACAGTAGACCACAATGGTCTCCTCGGGCTGGAAGCGCTTGCGTGCCTCGCGAGCGAGGGCTCGGAAATCGATCCACTCCGCGCCCGGCAGGTGGCCCTGCTTCCAGTGCTCTTCTCCCAGGACGTCGACCAGGCGGAACTGTTCTCCCCGTCCTGTCATGGCCTGCAACTCGGCTAGGCCGATCACCCCCACGCTTGGCCGACCAGCCCCGGGATCATAGTAGACCACGTATGCCGACGTAGTGTGATACCCGGCTCCCCGAAAGATCCGCCTGCGGCCAGGCTCGGAGGCGTCGATCACGGCTAGCGGATGCCGGCCTTCGCTCTGCAGGTGAACGGTCACCTCACGCAGAGCCGCAGCCAACTCCGCTTCGGCAGCCGTGCCCACCGCGTAGTCCAACAAGGTACGGCCGTCATCGGGGGTGTCCGAACGGGCCAGTACGGCCACCGGCTTACCATGTTTGACGAGCAGCCAGCTCCTTCCCGACTCGGCCAGCTCCTTGAGCTGGGAAAAGACTTCCTCCGCCGCTCGACCAGATTTCGGGGCCGGGCTTATAGCCGCGGTCTCCCGGTCCCGCACCTGGTGCACCAACTCGTTGGCCTGAGCCAAGTGCGCCACCAAGAAAGTGGTAAGTTCCAGGCCAGCAGGCAACCCAGCTACCCGTTGGTCTCCCGGCTCGGCCCCTTCTTCCGGCGTCATCACCAGCGCCACCGGCTCCACCTGGAGACCTCGTGCCAAGAGGGCCACGTTCAACGAGCAGTCATCGGTCACCGTCAGGTAGGCGGTCGGGCTTAGTTTGTCTCGCAACAGATCGAGCAAGTCTTCGTACCACCGGGCCAGACCAGGCTTGAGGTAGAGCTCGACCACAGTGCGATGAGAATGCCCGCCATGGCTGTGCTCCACCAGCAAGACGTGACCGAGCCCGTCTTCATCTTCACCCAAGACCACGAAGGGCTGGGCGTCTTTCACCAGCCGCAGGTAGAAGCCTGGCTCGAAACTTGTACCTACCGTGCTCTGCCGCTCAGCCCGCAGAGCCCCGACCTTATCCGCTCCTACCCTGACCAGCCTCAAGGCCATCCGCTCCCAACGTAAGTCACCGGCCCTAACCCCACAGGGGAACGACACGTCGTTCAGCGAGCGTGACCGTTCCTCGCTTGCCCTGTGCCGTCTAGATTTCCCATTCCGCTGTTTCCACAATCCAGTTCGCTCGGTTCCACTACAATGCCCCCATGTGGGTGATCGCACACGCGTTTTCCGGTCTGGCCTGGGGCGTTTGGGCGCCGCTAGGTTTGGCAGCTCTCTTGCTGACTTCCCTCCTCCTCCATCTCCTGCTCGACCTTGTGCCCCATTGGGATTACACCCGCCACCGCCGGCGGCATCTTTGGGCGCTCGGCGACCTCGTCCTCTCCGTCGCGAGCGTGGTAACCCTGGCCCTCCTCCTCGACTTAAAGTTGCCGGCCGTGCTTGCCGCGGTGGTCTCGGCCCTACCCGATCTCGACGTGCTGGACTCCCTTCTGACCGGGTGTGGTCGCCGCCAGGCTGCCGGCGACGCGTCTGCGCACCGCGGACCAGCACGTCGGCGACTGTTCCCCAGCCACTGGGAGCGGTTCCCCCACGGGCAGGCCGGCCCGCGGTCCGGTATCGCGGTGCAGGCGGTTGTGGTACTGGGCTCACTTGCCGCCGTCTTATTCTCCCCCAGCTGAGGGTCTTGCCTGGCGGGAGCGCCGCCCTCCTGGTGGGCTCCTCCGGCAGACGGCGGCGCAGACCGGTCGCCGCCTCGTTGCAGGGCAGGGGTGACTCACCGCCTCGTTGTAGGGCAGGGATCACCAGCTTATGATGGAAGCAAGCGCGTTCCCGGCCGCTATATACAGGAACGCTTCAGTCCCGTCAGTACGACGTGTCGGGCCAGGCAGACATCAGGCGACACAGAGAGAGGCGACTATGCACGACTACGCCGAGGAGGTTCTGGCCTTAGTCCAGGCCAAGAATCCCGCCGAGCCAGAGTTCCACCAAGCAGTGAGGGAAGTAGTGGAGTCGGTGGAGCGCGTCATCGAACGTCACCCGGAGTACCGCGCCGCTAAGATCCTGGAACGCATGGTGGAGCCGGAAAGAGTGATCATCTTCCGAGTGCCGTGGGTGGATGACCAGGGCGAGATCCAGGTGAACCGCGGCTTCCGGGTGCAGATGAACTCGGCCATAGGCCCCTACAAGGGTGGCCTGCGCTTCCACCCCTCGGTCAATCTGGGCATCCTCAAGTTCCTGGCTTTCGAGCAGGTGTTCAAGAACGCCTTGACCACCCTCCCCTTGGGGGCGGGAAAAGGGGGAGCTGACTTCGACCCCAAGGGCAAGAGTGAAGGCGAGGTGATGCGCTTCTGCCATAGCTTCATGAGCGAGCTGTACCGGCACATCGGTCCTCACACCGACGTGCCTGCCGGGGACATCGGGGTGGGCGGCAGAGAGATCGGCTTCCTTTTTGGCGCCTACAAGCGTCTCCGCAACGAGTTCTCGGGCGTGATAACCGGGAAGGGCATCAATTGGGGAGGCTCGCACGTGCGCCCTGAAGCTACTGGCTACGGATGCGTGTATTTCGCCGCCGAGATGCTCGCCACTCGGAGCGACACCCTGCAAGGCAAGACCTGTCTGGTGTCCGGGGCGGGGAACGTGGCTCTCCACACTCTCGAGAAACTGATCCAGTTGGGCGCCAAGCCCGTGACCTGCTCTGACTCCACCGGTTTCATCTACGATGAGCAAGGCATCGACGCCCAGAAGTTAGCCTGGCTCAGGGAAATCAAGAACGTGAGAAGAGGGCGAGTCCAAGAGTACACGGAGCGCTACCCCCAAGCTTCGTACACAGCCTTCGTCCCGGGCGCGTCCTCTTCCCCTCAATGGGACGTCCGCGCTCAGTGCGCCTTCCCCTGTGCCACCCAGAACGAGATCAACGAAGAAGACGCCCGTCATCTGCTTGCAAACGGGGTCACCTGCGTGGTAGAGGGCGCGAACATGCCCTGCACCAGCGAGGCCGTCAAGACCTTCCTCGACGCAGGGATCCTCTTTGCGCCAGGAAAAGCCGCCAACGCGGGAGGAGTGGCCACATCAGGCCTGGAGATGAGCCAGAACGCTATGCGGGTTTGCTGGCTGCCCGAAGAAGTAGACGACCGGCTGCGCACCATCATGAGAAGTATCCACGCCGCCTGCATGGACGCTGCCGCTGCTTACGGAACGCCAGGCAATTACGTCAATGGGGCCAACATCGCCGCTTTCATCAAGGTGGCGGACGCCATGCTCGATCAGGGCGTGGTATAGACCATGAGCAACCCTCCCCGCACGACTGCCGCTGAACCGCAGACGGCCTGCGGGCCCCCCTATGACTTTCAGCACCTCATGGCGAGAAGGGTGGAGAACATCATCCTGGCGTCCAGCGTCTACGACACTTTCATCCTGGAAGAAGACGGGCGCCTCAACGAACTACTGTTGAGCGAGTTCCTGGACCTCAACCTGCATCACACTACGGGTGTCCGCCACGTCACGAGCGGGGCTGAAGCCCTGTCGCTGGCCGCCTGCGAGAGCCGTTTCAATCTCATCGTGACCGCCTGCACGCTGGCCGATATGGATGCCGCCGAGCTGGCCGCACGGGTGAAAGAGGCAGGACTGGATGTCCCGGTCATCCTACTCGCCTTCGACGGAGGAGAATTGGCAGACTTCATGGCCCACCACGACACCTCGCCTTTGGAACGCATCTTCCTGTGGCAAGGCGACCCCCGCATCTTGCTTGCCATCACCAAGTACATGGAGGACAAGCTGAACGTCGCCTACGACGTGGGGGTGGCCGGAGTGCAGGTCATCCTCTTGATTGAGGACAACATCCGCTACTACTCTTCCTTCCTCCCTCTTATCTATACAGAGATCATCAGCCACTCCCAGCGCTTGATCAGCGAAGGGGTGAACCTACCCCACAAGATCCTGCGTATGCGGGCGCGACCCAAGATCTTGCTCTGCACCACTTTCGAAGAAGCTTGGGAGTACTTCTCTCTTTACAAGGAGGAGGTGCTCGGGGTCATCTCCGACATCGAGTTCCCGGTGGAAGGCCAGCTCAACCCCCAGGCCGGGGCCAAATTCGCCCAGAAAGTGAACGAGGCCTACTCCGACATCCCTGTGCTCCTCCAATCGAGCCGCCCCGAGAGCGAGGCTCAGGCCCGAGAAGTGGGCGCCGCCTTCTTGCTGAAGGGGTCCCCCACTCTGCTGCAAGACCTGCGACGATTCATCGTGGAGAACTTCTTCTTCGGCGATTTCATCTTCCGGCTGCCCGATGGCACCCCGGTGGGACGGGCCCCTGATCTCAAGACCTTGCTCGAGATGCTACGCACGGTACCAGCCGAGTCGATCGCTTACCACGCGGAGCGCAACCACTTCTCCCGCTGGCTGAAAGCCCGCACCGAGTTCCGCCTCGCTCACCTGCTGCGACCCCGTACCGCGGCCGACTACTCCACGGTGGAGGACCGCCGGGCCTACCTCATCGAGCAGATCCACAACTACCGTCGCGAGCAAGCCCAAGCCTCGATCACCGACTTCGACCCCACCACCTTCGACCCCGAGAACAGCTTCGCCCGTTTGAGCGAGGGTTCCCTGGGTGGTAAGGCGAGAGCCCTGGCCTTTGCGCGTCATCTGCTGCGTGACTCCGAGCTGGAGGACGAATTCCCCTCGCTGGACATCGCGGTGCCGGCATGCGCAGTCCTAGGTACCGACACCTTCGACCGCTTCCTCGATGACAACGACCTGCGCCAGTTCGCCCTCAGCTCCGCTGACGACAAAGAGATGGAAGCCCGCTTCCTTGCGGCCCGCCTTCCAGCCGAGATAGAACAACGCCTGGCTTCCTACCTGGATCTGGCCCGCTATCCGTTGGCCGTCCGCTCCTCCAGCCTCTTGGAGGACTCGCAGTACCAGCCCCTGGCCGGCGTCTACCGCACCTATATGCTGCCCAACAACCATCCTGATCCGGCAGTGCGCCTCGAACAACTGCTGCGAGCCGTCAAGCGCGTCTATGCCTACACCTTCTCGAGCTCGGCCAAGAACTACTTCAAAGTGACGCCCTATCGGCTCGAGGAAGAGAAGATGGCCGTCATCATCCAGAAACTGGTGGGAACAGCCCACGGCAGCAGGTTCTACCCCAGCTTCGCCGGTGTCGCCCGTTCCTACAACTTCTACCCGGCTCCCCCCGCACGACCCGAGGACGGAGTGGTGGCGGTGGCCCTGGGGCTCGGCCGCACGGTCGTAGAAGGGGGGCTTTCCCACCTCTTCTGCCCGCGCTATCCCCGGCATCCTCTCCTACCCTCGACCCCAGCTGAGTTGCTCGCCAACTCACAACGGGAGTTCGTGGCTCTGGAGCTCGAGGCGAACGAGGCCGAAGTGAGCGAGCGTCGCTACCCGCTCTCTGTTGCGGAGAGGGACGGCACCTTGCGCCCTTTGGCTTCAACGTACGACCCTAGCAGCGATGCAGTCTACGACGGCCTCTCTCGTAGAGGCATCCGTCTGGTGACCCTTGCTCCCCTGCTCAAAGACAGATCCGTGCCTCTCTCAGCCCTGCTCTTGCGTCTCCTCGAGCTGGGACGCTGGGGGATGAACACCGAGGTGGAGATAGAGTTCGCCGTCCAGCTGGGAGCTTACCACGAGGGAGGACCGCAGGCCCTCGGACGGGGGGAAGGCTCCAAACCCGGCGCTACAGCCAAGAAAGCTTGGTTCGCCTTCCTGCAGATGCGGCCGCTCGCCCTAGGCCGAGAGAGCGGCGAATTCGAGCTGGAAGAGTTCGCGCCCGAAGAGGTGCTTGTCTACTCGACCAACGTGCTTGGGAACGGGCGCCTCTACGACCTCCATGACGTGGTGACTGTGGACTACGAGCGCTTCGATAGAGCCCAGACCAGGGAGGTGGCCGCCCAGGTAGCCAGTCTGAACACGGAGCTAGTCGAGGAGGGGCGGCGGTATCTACTCCTGGGACTGGGACGTTGGGGCTCAGCCGATCCCTGGCTGGGCATCCCGGTCACCTGGGAGCAGATCTCGGGGGCCCGCGTGATCGTGGAATCAGGGCTCAAAGACATAAAGGTCACGCCTTCCCAGGGTAGCCACTTTTTTCAGAATCTGACCTCGTTCCGCGTCGGCTATTTCACGGTGAACCCCGAGGGCGGGGAGGACCGCATCGACTGGGGCTGGCTGGCCAGGCAGCCGACCCGGAAAGCCCTTGGCTACGTCTGCCACCTGCGCTTCGACCAGCCACTCTTGGTGAGCATCGACGGCCGTCAGCAGCGGGGCGTCATCCTCAAGCCCAAGAAGGTCGAAGGGCGGGCTTGACCCAGGCCCTGAAGCAGGGATCGCCAAGCCTGTCACCCGTGACGGGGATCAGGCCAGGCCCACCAAGGACAGCCTAGAGTCTGACCGGGATCCCGGCCGCGGCCAGATGCAGCTTGGCCTGCCGGATGGTGTACTCCCCGTAGTGGAAGATGGAAGCCGCCAGCACCGCATCGGCCCCGGCGTCCCGGATGACTTCGACCAAGTGGTCGAGGGTCCCGGCTCCGCCGCTCGCGATCACGGGGACGTTCACTGCCTCGGCCACCGCCCGGGTGAGCTCCAGGTCGTAGCCGTCCTTGGTACCGTCCCGGTCCATGGACGTAAGCAGGATCTCACCTGCCCCCAGCGCCACCGCCCGTTTGGCCCATTCCACAGCGTCCAGACCGGTGGGGATACGGCCCCCGTTCACATAGGCTTCCCAACGAGGACCACCCGCCCCGGCTCTGGCTCGTCCTGCCTCCCGGACCTCCACCCGCTTTGCGTCGATGGCTATGACCACGCACTGGGAGCCGAAGCGGCGAGCACATTGGGTGATCAAACTGGGGTCGCGGATGGCCGCTGAGTTCAATGAGACCTTGTCGGCCCCGGCGCTGAGTAGAGCCCGTACGTCGTCTTCGCTACGGATGCCTCCCCCGATGGTAAAGGGGATGAAAAGCTCCTCCGCACAATGACGCGCCAATTCCACCATGGTGTCGCGCTTTTCATGCGAGGCCGTGATGTCGAGGAAGACCACCTCGTCGGCCCCTTCACGGTCGTAGCGCGCTGCCAGTTCCACCGGATCCCCGGCGTCGCGGATGTCCACGAAGTTCGTGCCCTTTACGACCCGGCCCCGGTCGACGTCAAGACAGGGAATGATCCGCTTGAGCAACATCTTGCCCGCTCGCTAGTTCGTTTCCAGGCTGATTGCGCCCTCGCCCCGGCGGGCAAGCCCCTCCGGCGGCCCGGCCTGGCCGGCCAGGACGGCATGTGCCTGCGCTACCGTGAACCTCTGCTCGTAGAGGGCCCGGCCCACGATCACTCCGGTCACCCCCAGGGGTTCCAGCTCGCGCAACAAGCGCAGATCCTCCAGGCTAGCCACTCCTCCCGAAGCGATGAGCTCCACCCCCTCTTTGCCCGCCCGTCGGAGAGCCGCGGCTAACTCGCGGATTCCGGCGAGGTTCACGCTCTGCAGCATGCCGTCGCGGCTGATGTCGGTGAAAAGAATCTCCCGCACCCCCACTTCGGCCAGCTGGAGAACGAGGTCGACCGCTCGTACCGCGCTGCGGGAGACCCAGCCGCGAGTCTTCACGTAGCCCTCCTCGGCGTCCACGGCCACCACCAGCCGGGAGGACCCCAAGAGCTCCAGCGCCCGCTCGACAAAGCCCTCGCTCTCCACCGCCTGGGTGCCCAGCACTACTTTGGCCACCCGACTGCCCCCCAAGCGAAGCAAGACCTCCTCGGTACGCAGACCACCCCCGGTCTGCACCGGCACGGGTACGGCCTCGGCGATGGCCTCGACCACAGGGAGGTTGCGCGGCAGGCCCTCTCTCGCCCCATCCAGGTCGACCACATGGAGATAGCGAGCGCCCTCGGCCACCCAGTGGCGAGCCATGGCCACCGGGTCGTCTCCGAACACGGTCTCGTCGGCAAAATCGCCGCGCCGCAGGCGCACGCAACGGCCGCCCTGGATATCGATGGCTGGAATCAACCTCACCACAAAGACCTCCGTGCAGACTTCGTCTTGCTCAATCCGCCGAGCGTTCCCCCGTCCCTAGCCCAGCCCGCCTGGCGAAGTTGAGATAGAAACGCAGCCCCAAGCTACTCGACTTCTCGGGATGGAACTGCACAGCGGCCAGGTTCCCACTCGCCACAGCCGAGACGAAGCGCACTCCGTCATACTCGGTCATCGCGAGCACAGGGGCCGGCGAGCGCGGCACTACCGCGTAGCTGTGCACAAAGTAGAAGGCCGAGCCGTCGGGTATGCCTTCGAACAGGTCGGAATCGGCGCACAGCTCCACCTGGTTCCAGCCGATGTGAGGCACTTTGACCCGGGGCGGTAGGGCCCGGACGTCCCCCGGCAGGAGCCCGAGGCCCTGGACGCCGGGATCCTCCTCGCTCCCTTCAAAGAGGAGCTGCAGGCCTAGGCACACCCCCAAAAAAGGCACCCCCGCTTCGATCCGCTCTCGTAGCGGTTCCACCAAACCCTTGGCGGTCAGCTGGGCCATGGCCGCACCGAAAGCACCCACCCCGGGCAGAACTAATCCTGCCGCCTCAGCCATCAGCTCCGGATCGGCGCCCACCAACGCTTCCACTCCCACGTGCTCAAAGGCTTTCTGCACCGAGCGAAGGTTGCCCGAACCGTAATCGACGATGTAGAGGAAACGATCGCCCACGTTTCACTGCTCCTTAGCACTAGGGGACCCGGCCCGAGGAGCAGAACTCACAGGACTCCCTTGGTGGAGGGTATTCCGGAGAGTCGCGGGTCAGGGCTGACCGCCTGCCGCAGCGCCCGAGCAAAAGCCTTGAACACCGCCTCGATGGAGTGATGGACATCACCTCCGGCCAACACCCGCACGTGCAGGGTCAGCTTGGCATTGTTCACCACGGCCCGGAAGAACTCCGCCACCAACGCCGAGTCAAAACCAGCGATGTTATCCCCCACCGGGCCGCCTTCGTAGGCGAAGTAAGGTCGTCCGCTCAGGTCCACCGCCACCAGAGCCAAGGCCTCGTCCATGGGTACAAGCGCGTGGCCATAGCGGGTCAGTCCGCTCTTGTCGCCTACAGCCTGGGCCAGCGCTTGGCCCAGACAGATACCGACATCCTCTACCGTGTGATGTCCTCCCGTGTGCAGGTCACCGTGGGCTTCCACTTGCAGGTCGAACAGCCCGTGGCCTGCCAGTAGCTCCAGCATGTGGTCGAAGAAGCCTAGGCCAGTAGAGACGACGGCATGGCCGCCGCCATCCAAGTTGAGACGCACCGCCACGGCCGTCTCCCGGGTCTTGCGTTCCAGGGTCGCCATCCGGGAGAGAGATCCGGTTTGCTGCGAGGGGGTGTCGGCCTGCAAAGATGCCTCCCTCATGAGATGCCGATCAAGTAGTCACGGAGAGGAGAATAGCACAGAGGCCCGCGGCCACGATTACGAGCGCAGTCGACCGAGAAGAGTGAGCAACAGATACCAAGCCAGGACAGACCGCGAAGGCTTCTCGGCATTCGGTCGGTAGACAGCTAGTTACCTCATTCTGTGGACTGGGCCCGCATCTCCGCCGACCGCCGGTGGAATACGAAACCTTCGCATTCGGCGATAGTGGCGAGAGGCCCGCTCAGTTTGGCCGCCGACTCTTGGCTGAGCTCCACGTAGGAGGACCGACGCAGGAACACATCTACCGAGAGAGGCCAGGAGAAGCGAGCGGAGCCACCGGTGGGAAGGACATGGTTGCTGCCAGCGACGTAGTCCCCATAAGCAGTCGGTGCGTGGTGACCCAGGAACACCGCTCCCGCCGGGCCGACCCGCGCGAAGAGTCGGCGCGGCTCGGCCACCTGCAGTTCAAGATGCTCGGGAGCATAGGCCGCCACCAGAGCCACGGCCAAAGCCTCGAAGTCCTCACCCGGCGCCGGGAAGAAGGCGTGGAGATGCTCGGCAGGGGAAACCGTAGGTCGGGGCGCCACCGCGTCGGCTACTCCCTGCCCCTCGTCGGTCACCTCGAGCGCCTTGGCCGCCGTCCCTACCGACTGCCGAAGAGCCTCCACTGCTCGAGCCACCGCCAGGCACAATTCCTCGCTTTCCGCCAGCAGCACGGCTTGCGCGCCGCTGCCGTGTTCCTCTTGGGCGAGCAGGTCCACCGCCACCCAGTCCGGACAGGCAGTGTGGTCGGCGATCACCAACACCTCGCTCGGCCCAGCCAGACTGTCTATACCGACCGCTCCGTACACCTGCCGCTTGGCCTCCATGACGAAGGCGTTGCCAGGACCGCATATCACATCCACCCGCGGCACGGTCTCGGTGCCATAGGCCATGGCGGCGACTGCCTGGGCTCCTCCCACCCGGAACACCCTGGTCACCCCCACTAAGTGAGCAGCGGCCAGCACCGCCCGGTCGACACTGCCATCTCCACCGGGTGGCGTGCAGATGATGAGTTCTTCCACCCCGGCCACCCGCGCAGGGACCGCGTTCATCAGAACCGTAGAGGCATAAGCCCCGTGGCCACCAGGCACGTAGAGTCCGGCCCGCTCGACCGGGCGATAGCGCAGACCCAGGACCTGCCCCTGGGGACCTACCGCCTCCCAGTCAGCTCGACGCTCGTGAGTGTGGAAGAAGACCAGGTTGTCCCTGGCCGTCTCGAGAGCAGAGAGCAGAGAGGGATCGATCCCGCCAGCGGCGGCTTCCAGCTCCGCCCGAGGCACCTCCAGGCCCTCGGCGGTTGCTCCCGGCCAGTCGAGACGAGCAGTGATCTCCACCAGGGCCTGGTCGCCGCGAGCGCGTACTGCGGCGAGCAGTCCAGCCACGACCTCTGCCACCTCCCTGTCTTTGCTCTCGGCCGGACGCAGAGCGGCGACCTCAGCCTCGACCTGGTCTCGCCGAAGCGCGTGTATCTGCATCAGACCCCCCGGCTACGCTGGCCACGGACGGGACGTCCCTGACACACACAGTCATCGCCCAGTAGAGCCTTGAGCTCAGCGAAGAGGCCCGCCTGCGGCTCGACACGGAAACCGTCACCGAACCGCAGCCGATGCACCCCCTGGCGATGCCGCACATACATGTCGACCCAGCAGGGACCGGGGAAACGAGACAGGATGTGCTTGAGGTCCTCTATCACGGTGTGGGGGAAGGCCTCTCCGTCCACGGTGAGTGCGACTGGTTCCAACCCGGTCTTGGGCGAGAAGGCTTCGATGGCGAGGGGGATGAACTTGGTCTCCGTCTCGTCTTTGTGGTCGACTCGGCCTTTGACCTTGACCACCCTGTCCTCCACCAAGAGATCCTTGCTCTCCTGGTAAACACTGGGGAAGCAGAGCACCTCCACCGTGCCCTCCAGGCCTTCCAGGGTCACGAAGGCCATGGTCTCCCCGGTCTTCTTGGTGGTGATGCGCTTCACTTGGCTCACCATGCCGATGATGGTGGTCACGGTGCCGTCGGGCAGGTCAGCCAGCTGGGCGATGCTGTGGCCGGCTTCCCGGCGGATGTGGTTACGCAGGTCATGCAGGGGATGGGCGGTCACGTAGAGACCCAGAGTCTCTTTCTCCAAAGCAAGCAGCTCTTCTCGGCTGAAATCTGCGGTGGGAATAGGTACGGGCAGGACCCCGTTGCCGTTCTTCTTGGGCCGGTCGCCGGCCCCGTTCCCGCTGGCTTCCTCGTCGACGAACAGATCGAAGATGGAAGCTTGACCTCGATCCGCGTCAGCCTTGGTCTTCTTGCCATAGGCCATGGCCTGGGGCAGGACGGATAGCATGCCCCGGCGTGAGGGGCCGATGGAATCCATAGCTCCGGACTTGATCAGACTCTCGACGGCCCTCTGGTTTACGACAGTGAGATCCACCCGCTCGCAGAAGTCGAACAGGTCGGTGAAGGGACCGCCCTTCTCGCGCGCTTCCAAGATGTTGCGGATGGCTGTCTCGCCCACGTTCTTAACCGCGTTCAGCCCGAAGCGGATGCGCCCTTCCACATCGCGGAAGTCCAGCACCGACTCGTTGATGTCGGGCGGCAAGACCTCGATGCCCATCTCGTTGGCCACGTTGACGTAGAAGGGGACCTTGTCCTTGGTGTCCATGACGCTCGAAATGAGCGCCGCCATGTATTGGACGGGATAGTTGGCCTTGAGATAGGCGGTGCGGTAGGAGATGAGTGCGTAACAGGCGGCATGGGACTTGTTGAACGAGTAGTCCCCCGCACGCTCCATGAGCGACCACAGATAGTCGATGACCTCGGGTGCCGTGCCAGTAGCGGCAGCCCCGGCGCGGAACTTGGGTTCGAGCTCGTCAAGCTTGGACTTGATCTTCTTGCCGATAGCTTTGCGGAGGTCGTCAGCCCGGGCCGGGGTGAAACCGCCGATGACTTTCGAGATCTCCATCAACTGCTCTTGATATATGGCCACCCCGTAGGTGGGGCTCAGGATGGTGCGTAACCGCTCATCGGGGTAGACGATGCTCTCGGGATCCCGCTTGTTGCGCGCGTATTGCGGTATGAAATCCATGGGTCCCGGCCGGTAGAGAGCGACCAGGGCGATAAGGTCGTCTAGCTTAGTGGGCTGGATCTCGCGTAGAGCTTCCCTCATCCCGCTCGATTCGAACTGGAACACCCCTTCCGAGTCGCCCCGGGCCAACATGCGGAACGTGGCCGGGTCATCCAGCGGGATGGTTCCGATGTCGAACTCGGGATCGATCCCAGAGCGGATTATCTTGACCGCACTGTCGATGACGTCGAGGTTGCGCAGGCCAAGGAAGTCAATCTTGAGCAGCCCCAGGCGCTCCACGTCGGTCATAGAGACCTGAGTGACCACCTCGGCCTCGCCTTTCTGCATGAGAGGCAGGTGCTCGGTAAGCGGACCTTTGGATATGACCACGCCAGCGGCATGGATGGAATCCTGGCGGATCAACCCCTCCAGAGGTCGGGCGATATCGACTACTTTGCGCACCAGCTCATCACTGTCATAGGCCTGGCGCAGCTCCCCCCGGGAATCGGCCAAGCAATCCGCCAAGGTGATGTTCAGCACTTCCGGCACCAGTTTGGCGATACGGTCGGCCTGGCTGTAGGGCACATCCATCACCCGAGCAGCATCGCGAATGGCCTGCCGCGCTTTGATGGTGCCGAAGGTAGCGATCTGGGCCACGCGGTCGCGCCCGTACTTGTTGGCCACGTACTCGATCACCTTGTCGCGCCCGCTGACCGAGAAGTCGATGTCGATGTCGGGCATGCTGATGCGGTCGGGGTTGAGGAACCGCTCGAAGAGCAGGTTGTAACGGATGGGGTCTAAGTCGGTGATGCCCAAGAGGTAGGAGACCAGCGAACCCGCTGCCGAACCCCGTCCGGGCCCCACCGGAATGCCCGCTCGTTTCGCGTAGCTGACAAAGTCCCATACAATCAAGAAGTAGGGCGGGAAGCCCATCTTCTCGATCACGGCGAGTTCGTTCTCGAGCCGTTCCCGGATCTCAGGGGTGACGGCTTCTCCGTAGCGGCGCCTCAAACCTTGCTCGCAGAGTTCCCGCAGGCACGAGGCTTCATCGTGGCCCGGCGGCACCGGGAAGTTGGGGAGCAGCATCCCTCCCAACTCGATGTCTACGTTGCAGCGCTGGGCGATCTCGAGCGTAGTGGGGAGAGCCTCGGGGAAGTCGCGGAAGGCGCGGCGCATCTCTTCCGGACTCTTCAGGTAGAACTCTTCCGAACTCAGCCGCAAACGGTCTTCATCGGCCAACCGGGCCCCGGTCTGGATGCAGAGCAGCACATCGTGCGCCGGCGCATCCTCTGCCCGCAGATAATGGACATCGTTGGTGGCCGCCAGCTTCAGACCGGTCTCCGCAGCTAGCTCAGCCAGGCGAGGATTGACCTCGGCCAGCTCGGGTATACCGGTCGATTGCATCTCGAGATAGACATTGCTTTCCCCGAAGATGTCGACCAGCCGTTCGACCTCGGCTTTGGCAGCCCCCAGCTGTCCGTTTTCCAGTGACTTGGAGAGACGCCCACTCGGACAGCCGGAAAGACAGATGAGTCCCTCAGCATGCGCTTTCAGGACCTGATAGTCCACCCGCGGCTTGTAGTAGTAGCCCTCCAGGAAGGCCAAGCTACCCAAGCGGAGTAGATTGCGATAGCCGACCTGATCGCGGGCAAGGAGGGTGAGGTGCCAGCGCTGCTCGTTCTGGGCCTCCTTACGGAAGCGGTCCTCCACCACATACGCCTCCAGCCCGATAATGGGCTTGATGCCGGCCTTACGGCAGGCTAGATAGAACTGGATGACGCCCGAAAGTACCCCGTGATCGGTGATGGCCAGCGCCGTCATACCGAGCTCGGCCGCCCGGGTGACAAGGTCCTCCACCTTGCAGGCTCCATCCAGGGCGGAGTAGTGGGTGTGCACATGCAGATGACAGAAGTCCGCCTCTTTGGCGACCCGATCGCGAGGTTCCTCTCGCTCGCTGACAGAGACGGAGTCCCCCATGGTGGAGACGGCTCCCTCTGCGTCGCCGGCGTTTTGCTGGCCGACGGCCTCAGTTGCGTCAACAGATTCTGCGTCGAAAGATGCCGGTGATTGCACGAGGCTTCCCTAGGAATACGGACTTGGACAAACGCTTCGCTTAGACCTGATTCTACCCAAAGGCCCCTTCGCCCTCAAGGAACTAGGATGACTACCAGCGGACAAAATCCGCTAGGAGCGGGTTTTAG
Organism: uncultured Actinomycetes bacterium; assembly: GCA_937148845.1. Lineage (GTDB taxonomy): Bacteria > Actinomycetota > Thermoleophilia > RBG-16-64-13 > RBG-16-64-13 > CAKZRW01. Next base: position 30,641 of record CAKZRW010000067.1, read on the forward strand.
GTAAGGACTGCGATCAGCTCCGCTGCCGCGGGGAACAAGGACTCCAGTTTCTCCCGGACCCCCAGCTCGAAGTCCTCGTACTCGAAGCCGGGACTCACCACGCAGCCCACCAGCGACCAACCGTTTACAGCCCCCGACTCCGCCGGGGCCACTCTCGCCGCCACCCAGCGCCCCCCGGGAACCAGCGCCTGCGGCGAGCCCGGCCCGAGCCGCAGCCGCTCATAGGACCCGCGACCAACCTCGGGCGGCATCTGCTCTGGGGCCAAGAGAAACAGCTCGGTCGGGAGCCCGGCATGGTAGAACCATACCTCGTCAAACCGCAGTCGATGGAAGCGACTGGGCGATTCGCTGGTGAGGAGATAGAGGATGGAAGTGACCAAAGACCGGGGGCCGACTGGAGTGGGTACCAGCACCGGCGAACGGTAGGTCTCGCGGAAATAGCCGCCCTCCTGGTGCGGCCGCAACCCCAGAGCCGCGACAACTTCCTCGCTGCTCCTCGGAGCGCCGTTTGTCAGCTCGGCGCCGCCGGGCGCGCTATTCTTCGACCTGGACGGGGTTGCGTAGATATCCCACCCCATCGATCTCCACCTCGACCTCGTCGCCCGGCCGCAGTTCCCCGACGCCCGGCGGGGTCCCCAGCATGATGAGGTCGCCGCGTTTCAGGGTCATAGCTTGGCTTATCAAGGCGATGATGGTGTAGGGGTCGCGGATCATATCCTTGACCTGCCCTTCTTGTCGTAGACGACCGTTGACCCGGGTGCGTATCCAGGCTTCGGGCGAGGGTTCTTCGGTCTCCAGGAACGGCCCCGCCACGGCGAAAGTGTCGTAGCCTTTGGCTCGCCACCACTGCTTGTCTTTGGCCTGCAGGTCACGTTCGGTGACATCGTTGGCGCACGTCCATCCCCAGACTGCCCCTCTTGCTTCCTCTGGAGTGACCCGACGGATATCACGGCTTATGACCACCGCAAGCTCACCTTCGTATTCCACCCGGGTGGCGTCCCGCGGATAGACGATGACCTCGCCATGCCCTATGAGACTCGAAGAAGGCTTGAGGAAGAGTAGAGGCGGCGGCATCTCTCCCGCAGGGGGAGCCGTCACCTGCTGACCTTGAGCCGTGCGCTCGGCCATCTCTTTGATGTGGTCCGGGAAGTTCCAGCCTACAGCTAAGATCTTGCCCGGCGCCACCGGGGGCAGCAGCTCCACCTCCTCTTCCCGCACGCTCCGGCCGGCCAAGGGTTCCGGAGCCTCGACCAGATACCCGGCACAGGTGACCCGCGCCCGGCACTCCATGCCCTGCCACAGGATGCGCGCGATCTTCACGGGCTCACACCCCCGCCGCTCCCGCGCCGCCTTGGACACCTCTACCGGATTCGCTGTCGCCGGGCGCGCGGTAGCCGCGCCCTTCGTCGCCGGCCTCTGCCGGTCCCGGCGTCTGCGCGTCCTCACCAGCCTTCAGCAGGCCGTAACAGATGGAGTCGACCAGAGCCTGCCAAGAGGCCTCCACTACGTTGACACTCACGCCTACGCTTCCCCAGTTCTCATGGCCGTCCGAGGAATCGAGCAGAACACGGGTCTTGGCCGCGGTGCCCTTGTCCTCATCCAAGATGCGCACGCTGTAGTTGACCAGGTGTATGTCGTGCACCCGCGGATACTTGCGTTGGATGGCAAGACGCAGGGCTTTATCCAGCGCGTTGACCGGTCCGTTGCCCTCCGCCGTCTCGATCAGACGCTCCCCGCCGACGTGGACCTTGACCGTGGCTTCACTAGTGGTCTCGCCGTCTGCCCGTTTCTCCACGATGATGCGGAAGCTCTCCAGCCGGAAGAGCTCGACCTGCAGCCCCATCTCCGCCCGCAGCAACAATTCGAAGGAAGCATCGGCGGCTTCGTAGTGGTAGCCTTCGTACTCTTTCTCCTTGACCCGGGCCAGGATCCGCTCGATCAGCTCTTTCTCGTCGTGCCCGGGATAGCCGAGCTCACGGATACGCTGCTTGATGGTGGCCCGGCCCGAAAGCTCCGACACCAGGACATGGGGAGTGTTGCCCACCAAGCGGGGGTCGATGTGCTCGAAGGTCGACGGATCCCGCTCCACCGCGGCCACGTGCATCCCCCCTTTGTGTGCGAACGCGTTACGCCCTACGTAGGGCTGATGGGGGTCGGGAGCCACGTTGCAGAGCTCGGCCACGAAACGAGCAGTGTCGGTCAGCCGCTCAAGATTCTCCAAGGAGATGCAGTCTATGCCCATCTTGAGCTTCAACGCAGGGATGATGGAGCACAGGTCGGCGTTTCCGCAACGTTCACCGTAGCCGTTGATGGTCCCCTGCACCACATCCGCCCCTTGCGCTACCGCCACCAGCGAGTTGGCCACCGCGCAACCGGCATCGTTGTGGGTGTGGATGCCCACGCGACAGGCTTCCCCCAAGGCTTTGACCACCTCCGCGACTACCTCGCTCACCTGGAAGGGCAACGCCGCCCCGTTGGTGTCGCAAAGACACACTGCCTCCGCCCCTGCCTCCACCGCCGTTCGCAGACACTCCATCGCATACTCCGGATCGTGCAAGTAGGCGTCGAAGAAGTGCTCAGCATCGTAGAAGACGCGCTTGCCCTGCCGGCGAAGGAAGTCCACCGACTCGTAGATCATGTGGAGGTTCTCCTCCCGGCCGACCCGCAACACCTTCTTGACGTGGAGTTCCCAGGTCTTGCCCACCAGGGTCACCAGAGGCGTCCAACCTGCGGCCAGTGCGACCAGCCCAGCGTCCTCATCCGCCCTGACCTTAGCCGGCCTGGTCATGCCGAACGCCGCCACCACCATGTCCCCCAGGTCCACCTGCTCAAGACGACGGAAGAACTCGGCATCTTTGGGGTTGGAGCTAGGAAAACCTCCTTCGAGGAGGTGGACTCCCAGCTCCGCCAACCGCACAGCGATGCGCACCTTTTCGTCGACGGATACGCTCAGGCCCTCCCGCTGCATGCCGTCGCGGAGAGTGGTGTCGTAGAGCAGTAGTGGGCGCCGCATCTGCATGAGACTTCCTTGGCTGGCTAAACGGCGTCAACGGCCGTGCCGGTGTTACGAGTGTACTCGCGGAAACGGGCGATGATCTCCTTGGTCACGGGTCCCGGCACCCCGGCCCCGATAGGCCGCTTGTCCACCTCCACCACCGGACCCACCTCAGCCGCGGTACCGGTGAGGAAAGCCTCGTCGGCCGTGTAGACATCGTACAGGGTGTAGAAGCCTTCCTCCACCTCGAGTCCCATGCCCGCCGCCAAGCGCATGACCACCGCCCGGGTGATCCCTTTGAGAGCCCCGGTGGCCGGATGGGGGGTGAGCAACTTGCGTCCCTTGACCATGAAGAAGTTGTCCGCCGTGCACTCACACACGTAGCCCGAAGTAGTGAGAAACAGACCTTCGTTCACTTCGCAGCCGCGTAGCTCCAAGGCGCCCATGACGTTGTTGAGGTAGTTGAGACTCTTGACAGCCGGGTTGAGAGCTTGCGGATCGTTACGGCGGGTCGAGAGGGTGACGACCTTGAAGCCACGCTCATAGACCTCGGGGGGATAGAGGGTGATGCCGCCGGCGATGCAGAATACGGTGGGTCGGGGGCACTTGGCAGGATTAAGACCCAGATCTCCCACTCCCCTTGTCACTACCAGCCGAATGTAGCCGTCCCTGGCGTCATTACGGCGGATGGTCTCCATCATCGCTGCTATCAGTTCGTCGCGAGAGAGCGGGATCTCGAGGGCGATGATCTTAGCCGACGCATACAGCCGGTCGATGTGGGCGTCAAGCTCGAAGACCCGCCCCCCATAGGTGCGGATGCCTTCGAACACGCCGTCACCGTAGAGCAGACCGTGGTCGAAGACGCTGATCTTGGCGTCCTCCTTGCTGTAGAACTCGCCGTCGATGTAGATCTGCATGTGGCCCTCCCTGCGTCCCTTTCGCCTCTCCGCCCGCTTACTCAAGTTTCTGAGAACCCCGGAGGTTTCGACACGAATAACGCAGTATACAAAATCTGCCCCTTTTCCGGGCTGACTGCGCCCCATGGGCAGATTGCAGCAAGGATTCCTGCACGAAGAGAGGCCCCCCGCGCCCCCTCGATGCTCAGGTCACAAGCCTCCCTACTTGGAAGACGATGATGCCCAGCAGCAGAGCCAGCACCAGCATCAGCCCCAGTTGGACGCCCGTCCAGCGCCAGGAGTGGGACTCCTGCCGGATGGCTGCTACCGTGGCCACGCAGGGTACGAAGGTCATCTGCACCACGAGGAAAGCGACTGCCGCAGCGGGCACCAAGAGTCCTGCCAAAGCCTCTGCCAGCCCCGGACCCGCCACCCCGCTCTCGCTCCCGAAAAGAACTCCCAGCGTGGCCACGCTGTTCTCTTTAGCCACGAAACTGGAAAGAAGGGCCACGATCAGCCGCCAGTCTCCCATCCCGAGCAGCGAGAAGAAGGGGGCAAGCCCCCGCCCGATCACCCCCAGGACACTCTGCTCGGGAGTGCCGCCCGGGAAATTGGAGAGCACCCATACCACGGCCGATACCAGCACGATGACCGTGCCCGCTTTCTTCAAGAAGGCGATGATATTCCGCCACACGTACAGGCCAATGGTGCGCGCGTTGGGAAGATGATAGAGCGGCATCTCCATGATGAAAGCGCTGCGCTCCCCCTTGAACACCAGCCTGTTGACCGCCACTCCCACGATAGCCAACACCACCAGGTTCCCTCCTACCAGACCCACCAGAGCCCAAGGGGCAGCAGCTCCAAAGAAGGCCGGGGTGAGAAAGGCAAGGACCGCTAGACGACCGGTGCAGGGCACAAAGGGGGTAAGCATCATGGTGAGCATCCGGGCCCGCTTCTCTTCGATGATACGCGTGCCCAGGATGGCCGGGATGTTACAGCCGAAACCGAGCAACAAGGGCATGCACGACTTGCCATGCAGACCCATCCAGTGCATGTAGCGGTCCATCACATAAGCGATGCGAGCCATGTACCCTACATCCTCCAACAAACCGAGCGCTGCAAAGAAGACGATGAGGATGGGGATGAAGGAGACCACAGTGCCCGCTCCCGCAAGAGCCCCATTGACGATCAACCCCTCCAGCCACTCGGGACCCCACGCCAGAGCTTGGCGCAGCGGGTCTGAGAACGGCCCCGAGATGAGCCCGCCCAGCGCCCGCGAGGCTGGTCCCGCCACCTGGTAGGTGATCCAGAAAAGTATAGCCAGCGCCGCCAGTAACAACCCTAGCCCCCACAAGGGGTGAGTGGCTACCCGGTCTACCCGATCGGTGATCCCAGCTACACCGCGGCGCGGCCGTACTACGGCCGCGCGCACCATCCTCGCCACCCAGTCGTAACGGCCTCCAGCGATGTCGAGATAAGCGTCCTCATGTTGAGCTAACAGGGGATGTACGGCTTCCCACACTTCCGGGACTCGCTCCCGGACCAGGTTGGCAGCGTCGACATCCCCCTCCAGCAGTTTGAGAGCCACATACGAGACCGGATACTCAGGCGGAAGCCGCCCCTCCAGCAGCCTCTCGAGCTCAGCCAATACCGGCTCGTGTTTGGCTCGGATGCTTGGCCGATTGGGCCGGAAGCGACGAGGCTCCTCGACCACTGAGACTGCCGCTTCGACGAGGTCCTCAAGACCTCTACGCTTGCTCGCCACGAGCTCCACCACCGGCAGACCCAGAGCGACGGCCAGCACAGGTACCTCCACATGCACCCCATGGGCCTCCGCTACATCGACCATGTTCACCCCTACCACTACCGGGACGGGCAGCATCAGGAGCTCCGCTACCAGATAGAGGTTCCGTTCCAGGGAAGCCGCGTTGACGATGGCGATGACCACGTCGGGCCGCTCCTTTAGAAGGTAGTCCCGGGCGATGCGCTCCTCCTCCGAGCCGGAAGTAAGAGTGTAGGTGCCAGGGAGATCGACCAGCTCGATGCGCAGAGGTCGCGCTTCAGTGAGGCGGAGGGTATGGTGGGGCCTCGGTAACCGGTGGGGACCTCCCGGTCGCGCATGACCCGGGCGGGCCGGCCCGGGGAGAGCTCTTAGACCTCGAGGGCCGCCGCCCGCACTCCCAGACCTCGGGCCTCTGGGCCGGTACTCGAAGTACCCGACCTTGCGCTCCACCGTCTTCCCCGGCCAGTTGCCGACATGCTGGTTGAGTCCGGTCAGGGCGTTGAAGACAGTGCTCTTGCCCACATTCGGCTGACCGGCAAGAGCTATGCGGAGAGGCCGGGGCGACCTGACCGGACTTGGGCCTCTACTCTCTGCCATTCCCACTCTGTTTGTGGCCGGGATCCGGCTCCTCGGCCCCCGGTTTCGGCTCCACCAGGACTTTCTCAGCTTGTCCTCGTCCAAGCGCCACCCGGGCTCCGTGGACCTCCACGATGACCGGGCCCCGGCCTCGGTTCTGAAGCACGCAGACCTCGCATCCAGGAGTAAGGCCCAACGCAATCAGCCGGGCAGCCAGACCCCGCCCGCACGGCAAGGCCACCACTTTGGCGAACGCCCTCTCCGGAAGATGTGCCAGTGTGCTCATCGTCTCCTGCCCTTGGCGTAAGAGACGAAGTAGGCCAGAGTGTCAGGCTCCAGCACGTGCTCGAGTTTGCACGCAGTACTCTCGGCTCGTTCTTCGGGAATGCCCAGCACACCGGTCAGAAAGTCCTTGATGGCAAGATGTCTACGCTCCACTTCCAGCGCGATGCGGAAGCCTTCCTCGGTGAGGGTGACATGTCCGTAGCGGGCGTGGGTCACCAGACCGCGCCCGGCCAGCAGCTTGAGTGCGCCCGTGACCGAGGGCCGCGACACCCCTAACTGGTCGGCGATCTCACTCACCCGTGCGACCCGCGAGGACCGCTCGACCTGAAGGATGGCCTCCAGGTAGTCTTCCAAGCTGGCGCTGAGCGGCTCGGCTTGAGATGGTGGCAGCGCCTGTACCTCGCCCGGCATGTGAGCCCCTTCCCTCGCTAGCACTTTCATGTAGGCAGTTAGGTATGCCTATTTTAGTGTGCGAAGCCTAACAAAGCAAGGGGGGGGACGCAAGAAAGAACGCGAAAGGCTTTCTTGGCGGACGAACGACCTACTTGGCGGACAAACGACCTTCCTGGTAGACAGACGACCTTCTCGGCAGGCGGGTGACCTTCTTGGCGCTCGAGCGAACCGCTACACGGCCACGGACTGGGGCTCGACGGCAACGCCCGCCACGACCGTCTGGTTGCGGCCTTGGGCCTTGGCTCGGTAGAGTGCCTCATCGGCGGCTTGTATCAGAGCGTCCACGGTACCTCCACGGTAAATAGCGCCCCCTATGCTTACAGTCACCGCCACCTGCTGAGCCTCTACCGAAACCGGGGTCTGGCCGACTCTAGTCCGGATCCGCTCCAACACCGGGAAGATCCGTTCTGCGGGGAGACCAGGCAGTACGATCAGGAACTCTTCCCCTCCGAATCGCCCCAGCGAGTCGTACGAGCGCAAAGCTGCCTGGACTCGTTCCACCACCACCCGGAGAACGATGTCACCTACGACGTGGCCATGAAGGTCGTTTATGCGCTTGAAGTGGTCGATGTCCAGTAGGCCGACGCTGAGCGCCCGTCCCTCCCGCTCCGCCCGAGACAGCTCTTCTTCCAGTCCGGCCAGAATACCTCTCCGGTTGAGGACGCCAGTGAGGGGGTCGGTCACGGCAAGCCGCTCCAGCGCAGTCTTGGCCTCCAACAGATTGCGGTTCAGCTCCACGAAGCGCTTGCCTACCAGAAGCCGAGCCCGCAGCTCGTCCCGGTCAAAGGGCTTGAGTATGTAGTCGTCAGCGCCCGCTTCAAGAGCCGTGGCTAAGTCCTGCTTGTCGGCCCGGGAGGTCAACAGAATGACATAGGGCGGATCGTCCAAGCCGAGCGCGCGCAGACGGCGACACACCTCCACCCCGTCCAACCCTGGCATCATCCAGTCGAGTATGGCTAGCGCGGGCGCCTCGTCCTGGGTGAGGACTTTCCAAGCCTCCTGTCCATCCACCACGGCCACTACCTGGTAGCCCCACCTCTCGAGAACCTTCTGCAAGAGAAGCCGAGAAGAGGCGTCGTCGTCAGCGATCAGCACTTTCGTGGTGGCGCTCATGCTCCGGTCTTTCCTTCCTCTGCGAAGGGACTGCCGGGCCGCCCGGTCACCTCTAGCAGCCGGGCGAGCTGAGTGCGGAGCGCTGCTGCCGACCGGGAAGGTTCCCGCAAGCCGCCGTCACGCGCCTTGGCCTCTATCTCGGCGGCTAGGGCCCGCAAAGCTTCCGCGCCCACGCTGGCAGCCGCCCCTTTGACCCGGTGTGCCTGCCGCTCGACCACACTGGTGTCGCCCGCCTCAAGCACGCGGCAAAGCTCTTCCACCTGGAGAGGCACATCCGCCAAGAACTGGCTGAGTATCTCCGCGGCTGCCTCTTTGTCCCCTTCCAGGAGCCCCAAGAGTAAGCTGGGATCGAAAACTGTGGGTTCAGCGACAGCGGAGTCCTCTTGCTCTCCAGGGCGTTGCTGCTCTGTCTTTTGCTCCGCCGGGTGTTGCTTCGGAGGAGCAGGCAACCAGCGGTCGACCACCTCTTTCAGCGCCTGGAGTCTGACCGGCTTGGACAGATAGTCGTTCATGCCTGCGCGCAGGCACTTCTCCCTGTCGTCGGCCAAAGCGTGCGCCGTCAGAGCCACGATAGGCACCAAAGGATTCAGAACTCCCGACCCCAAGGAGCGTATCTGTTTGGTGGCTTCGATCCCGTCGAGTTCGGGCATCTGCACGTCCATCAGCACCAGGTCATATGGGGTCTCCCTCATGGCCGCGAGAGCCTCGGTTCCTGTAGCAACCACGTCGGCGTGCAGACCCAGTTTTTCCAGGGCTTTGACCGCCACCTGCTGGTTGACCGGATTGTCTTCGGCCAAGAGGACCCATACATCCTGGCGCACGCTGCTGCCCTTGGCCCCCCGGTCTGCCGCGGCATCCAAGGCGCTTCCTGGGGATTCACCGGCCTTCACCCGCTCGCTGGCCACCACTGTGGCGAGGCAGTCAAAGAACTGTGACTGCCGTACCGGCTTGATGAGGCAGCACTCGAAGCCGACCTCTTTGAGCTTGGCCGCGGTACCCTGGTCTCCCACCGAGGTCATCAGCACCAGACGAGTGCCGGCGATCAGCGGGTCGGCCTTGATCTCCCGGGCCAGGTCGGCCCCGTCCTTCTCCGGCATGCACATGTCAAGAACGGCCACCTGATAGGGGTCGCCCTCCTCGGCCGCTTTCCGCAGCTCCCTAAGAGCCTCCGCCGCGCTCGCCACCTCGGTGTGGCGGCAACCCCAGGAGCTCAACATGCCCGCCAGGACCTTGCGGTTGATGTCGCTGTCATCGACCCCCAGGACCCGGACGTCGGCCGGTGTGGTGGGCAGGGAGGCGGGCGTGGGCAGAGCAGACGGCTCACCCTTCGCAAGCGGCACGGTGAACCAGAAAGTAGAGCCCTGGCCCAACATACTCAGCGCGCCTATACGGCCCCCCATGGCCTCCACCAACCCTTTGGCTATGGAGAGACCAAGACCAGTCCCCCCGTGCTTGCGGGTAGTAGACGCATCGGCCTGCACGAAGGGCTTGAAGAGTTCGCTCAAGGCTTCCGGGCTTATTCCCACCCCGGTGTCGACCACCTCTACGCGCAGAGTCACCCGTTGGCCGTCCTCGCTCTCGCGGGTGACCCTGACGCTCACCTCTCCGCGCTCGGTGAACTTGACGGCATTACCCACCAGGTTGACTAGCACCTGCCGCAGACGGCTGGGATCCCCCTTGAGCACAGTCGGGACTTCCGGCTCGACCAGACCGGCCAGCTCTACACCCTTCTCCGCGGCCTTGACCGCCGCTACCATGAGGACATCTTCCACCAACTCCCGCAGGTTGAAGTCCACCGACTCCAGCGTGACGGCCTGGGCTTCGATCTTCGAGAAATCGAGAATGTCCCCGATCACCCCGAGTAAAGCCTCCGCGCTCGTGCGAGCGGTCTCGGCGAAATCCCGCTGCTCAGGTGTGAGGTCTGTCTCCAGCAACAGGTCGAGCATCCCGATGACGCCGTTCATAGGCGTACGGATCTCATGGCTCATGTTGGCGAGGAACATGCTCTTGGCCCGATTAGCTCGATCCGCTTCCAGCGCGAGCTGGTTGGCCACCTTGATGGCGTGTTCGAGTTGGCGGTTCATGGTCTCGGCGGCCTCTTTAGCCCGCCGGAGCTCTGCCTCGGCCTTCTTGCGCTCGGTTATGTCCCGAGCGAACACGAAGTTGTATTCACTACCGTTGTAGTTGACATAGTTGACATTGACCTCTACAGGAAAGATCTCTCCGGATTTGGTGCGGTGGTGGGTCTCAAAGGTGAACGAACCTCTAGTCCGGATCTCTTCCCAGTGGTCTTCCCAGGGCACAGGGGCCGTGGGATCGATGTCGTAGACAGTAAGCTGGAGAAGCTCCTCTAGGGTGTAGCCTAGCCGCCTACAGGTGGAGTCGCTGGCGTACAGGAAGCGGGCATCGGGACTCACCCAGAAGACATTGTCGTTACCCCTGTCCAGCGAAAACTGCACCAGCTTGAGCCTATCTTCCAGCTCTTTCCGCTCGGAGATGTCTCTGACATAGGTGCAGTTGAACTCCTTGCCCCCGTAGGTCATGTAGTTGACCGACACCTCTACCGGGTAGGTGGTCCCGTCTTTACGCCGATGCACGGCTTCGAACCGGAACGACTTCCGCTTCCGTATCTCGTCCCAGAAAGTGGGAGATCGCGATACATGGGGATCGATGTCCCAGATGGCCATCGAGAGAAGCTCTTCCCGCGAATAGCCGGTCTGTAGGCAAGCAGCCTCGTTCACATAGACGAAACGACGCTCCGGGGTGAGCCAGAAGATGCCTTCTCCGCAACGGTCGACGGAGAACTGCGTAAGGCGCAGAGACTCCTCGGTCTCTTTGCGGGCAGAGATGTCCTCCAAGGCGAGCGCAGGGCAAGGTCTGCCCTCGAGCTCCACTCCAAAGACTACGCGCTCCAGCCAGAAGCCGGAAGAGGGCGCAGTCTCCACCTTCATCTCCCGACGGACGGGCTCTCCTTCCTCCAGGGCCCGGCGAGCGTCCTCGTCAAGCCACGGCCCCCAGACGGTGCACTCAGCCAGAGGACGGCCCCGCAACTCCTCCTGGCTGGTTCCTGCCAGCTCGGCGGCCCTGGTATTGACCCAGAGGCAATGGCCGTCAGGCGAAAAGACGGCCAGACCCAAAGGCAGACTCGGTAGAAGCGCCTCAGCCAGCGCTTCCTCCCCGTATGCGACCACTCTTTCCCGCATCCTTCAACTGTTCTCCTTTGACAAAGTCGGGCAGACGACCCGTCGTTTGCAATATCGGCAGGAACCGGGGTCGCCCTTTAGAGGCGATGCTGCGGTTGAGAAGAGGCCGCTAGAAATAAGGGCCGGGGGGCCGCCGTACTACCGCGGCAGAATGGGGATCACCACCACCGGCCGTTCGGCGTGGTTGAGGATGTGGCGGCTTATCGAGCCTAATACCAGCTCTTTGATGCCCGCCTGCCTCTTACGAGCAGCCACGATCAAAGTGGCATCGCGAGACTCCTCCAAGAACACCGGCCCCGGCTGTCCGCGCACCAATCGGGTCTCGCAAACCACCTCCGGCTCCAGCTCGGCGACCTTGGCCACTGCCTCGGCCAGCAAGGCTTCGGCGGTTTCACGAAACTCGTCGTACACCTCTTGTCCAGCCACGCCGCCACTCAAGATAGACGCAGGCACGTCCCACGCCGCGATCAGGCGAAGCGTGGCTTTGCGCAGGGCCGCCTCATGCGCCCCGAACTCAAGCGAGGCCGCCGCCTCCTCGGTGCCGTTGATAAAGACGGCGACAGTCTCCATCGATCCCCCTTGTCAGACCAGCCTCCAGCGACACTTTCACTATAGCGGCCGAAAGCCGAAGCGAAAACCGGCTGCTCAGAAGACCCGGCGAACTGGGAGAACTCAGTCCTTCTTTACCGGAGGCACGATAACCACCGGGCAAGCGGCATGATGCATCACGTGCTGACTGACGGAACCGAGCAGCAGTTCGGCGAAACCACCCCGGCCCCGCCGGCCCACCACCACCAGGTCGGCGTGTCGGGACTCCTCTACCAAGACTTGGCCCGCGTGACCCTCGCTCACCACCTCTTCCACGACTAGGCCGGGCTCCACGGCCTTGGCTGCGTTCACACTCTCCGCGGCGATGGCCTGGGCCTCCTCCTGGATGGCTGTGAAAAGGTCGGCCGCCATCTCCGGACTCACCATCACCACAGGCGGCACCTCCCAGCTGGCCACCACCCGTAGCTTGGCTTTGTGGGCGACAGCCTCCCGGGCTGCGAACTCCACGGCCGCATTAGCTCCTGCAGAGCCGTCCGTCCCCACTACGATGGTCTTCATGGGAAGCACCTCCTCGCGCCACTCGAGGGCACTGTCGAGCCAGTATTCGTTCCATTACTGCTTCAGGTACCCGGCCCTTGGATGCATCAGTCCTTGGGGATCGGCGGCTTGAGATCGGCGGCTCAACCTGCAGCCACGAACCGGGCCACCAGGTCGCCTACGTCAGTGGTGCCCATGCCCATCCGCCCGGCGTTCAGCGACTTCATCTTGCTGATAGCGTGGATGATGCCCTGCTCGACCCAGCCGGCTGCTTCAGACTGTCCCAGGAAGTCCAGCATCATCTGCACCGCCCCGATGGCTGCCAAGGGATTGATGACATTCTTCCCTGTGTACTTGGGCGCAGAGCCACCGATAGGCTCGAACATCCCGATCTTGCCCGGATGGATGTTACCACCGGCAGCCACTCCCATCCCGCCCTGGATCATGGCCCCCAGGTCGGTGATGATGTCGCCGAACATGTTGTCGGTGACGATCACATCAAACCATTCCGGGTTCTTGACGAACCACATGCAGGTAGCATCGACGTGGGCGTACTCCCGCTTGATGTCAGGGTAGTCGGCGTCGCCGACCTCGTTGAAGGCCCGCCACCAGAGGTCCCAGGCGTAGGTAAGTACGTTGGTCTTGCCCACCAGGGTGAGCTGCCGCCGGCGGTCGGGACGGCGAGCGTACTCGAAGGCGTAGCGCAGGCAACGCTCCACCCCCAGTCGAGTGTTGACGCTCACCTGAGTGGAGATCTCGTCCGGCGTGCCCTTCTTGAGGAAGCCCCCCGTGTTGGCGTAAAGACCCTCCGTGTTCTCGCGTACCACCACGAAGTCGATGTCTTCGGGCTCCTTGTCCTTGATGGGCGTCTCCACTCCGGGAAGCAGCTTGACCGGACGCAGGTTGACGTAGAGGTCGAGAGCGAACCGGGCCTTGAGCAGGATGCCTTGCTCCAGGATGCCGGGCTTGACCTCGGGATGACCGATGGCTCCCAAGAAGATGGCGTCGTGGTCAGCCAGTTCGGCTACCGCCGAGTCGGGCAGAGTCTCACCCGTCCGCAAGTAACGTGCGCCGCCGAAATCATAGTGGGTGAGCTGGTAAGTGAAGCCGGCCCGAGCCGCCGCTGCTGCCAGAACCTTGAGACCTTCCGCCACCACTTCCGGGCCAGTGCCGTCGCCCGGTATCACCGCGATCCGATAGTCCACTTCCTGTCCTTTCGTCGTTGGGAGGCGCCGCGGCCGGCTCAACCGGCCGCGGCGCGTTTCTTGAGATAGGGAAGCAACCCCCCCACCTCCACCAGCTCCCGCATGAAAGGCGGAAGCGGCTGGGCTTGGTAGGTCTTGCCGGTAGTCAGGTTGACGATCTCCCCGGTGGCAAGGTCCACGGAGAGCTCGTCGCCCCGGTTGGTACCATCCACAGCCTCCGGGGCCACCAGGATGGGCAGCCCGGTGTTGAAGGCATTGCGGTAGAAGATCCGGGCGAAGCTCTTCGCAATCACCACCGAGACGCCAGCGCCTTTGAGAGCCAGGGGGGCGTGCTCGCGGCTGGACCCGCAGCCGAAGTTCTCCTGCGCCACCACGATGTCACCGGGCTGGACCTTGCTAGCGAAAGTCGGGTCGGCGTCTTCCATGACGTGAGCGGCCAGCTCCTCGGCCGTCTTCATGTTGAGGTAACGGGCGGGGATGATGAGGTCAGTGTCGATATCCCGCCCAAAGGTCCAAGCCCTACCCCGCAGCGCCGTCATGCCTGCCCCCTTTCTCCCGCGACGCCGGGACCGCCTGCGGGGGTCGCCGGCGCCGCCACCCCGATCTGCTCCGGGGTGGCGATATGTCCTGCCACCGCACTCGCCGCCGCCACGTAAGGGCCGGCCAGGTAGACCTCCGAGCCCGGGTGGCCCATGCGTCCCACGAAGTTGCGGTTGGTGGTGGCCACTGCCCGCTCCCCTTCCGCCAGGATGCCCATATGCCCGCCCAGACAGGGCCCACAGGTGGGAGCCGACACCACCCCTTCCGCTTCCACGAACACGTCGAGCAGGCCTTCGTCATTGGCCTGTTGCCAAATGGCCTGCGTGGCCGGGATGACTATCAGCCGTACATCCTTGTGTACCTTGCGTCCGCGCAGTACCTCTGCCGCCTGGCGCAAGTCCTCGATCCGCCCGTTGGTACAGCTGCCGATGACCACCTGGTCGATCTTGACGGAGTCGAGTTCCGCCGCTGGCTCGGTGTTGGAGGGAAGATGCGGCTTGGCCACCATGAGCGGTATCTCTTCGGCCCTCCAGAAATAGGTCTTCTCGTACCAGCAGTCGGGGTCGGAGGTGTAATAACGCGGTTCCCTGCGGAAACGACCCTCCACGTAAGCCCTGGTCACCTCGTCGGGCGCGATGATCCCGCTCTTCCCCCCGGCCTCGATGGCCATGTTGCAGATGGTGAAGCGCGAGTCCATGGACAAGCCGCGAATAGCCGAGCCTGCGAACTCCATGGCCTTGTAGAGGGCGCCATCCACCCCTATCTGCCCGATGATGAAAAGGATGACGTCCTTCCCGGTCACGAAGGGCCCCAGACTGCCCTCTACGGTGTAACAATGCGTCTCCGGCACGCGAAACCAAGCTTCTCCCGTTGCCATGGCCCCGGCCAGGTCGGTGGAGCCCACCCCGGTGGCAAAGGCTCCCAGGGCACCGTAGGTACAGGTGTGAGAGTCAGCCCCCACCACCACGTCACCCGGGCCCACCAAACCCTGCTCGGGCAGGAAGGCGTGTTCGATGCCTACCCGGCCCACATCGTAGAAATGGGTGATGCCGTGCTTGGCGGCAAATTGCCGCATCTGCTTGACCAGGCCGGCTGACTTGATGTCCTTGTTAGGCGTGAAATGATCGGGTATAAGGGCGATCTTCTCGGGGTCGAAGACCCTCTCGAATCCGGCTTTCTCGAATTCATCGATGGCGACCGGCGCAGTCACGTCGTTACCGAGGCAGAGATCCACTTTGGCCATGACCAGGTCTCCCGGAGCCACCCTCTCCTTGCCAGCCGCTCGGGCCAGTATCTTCTCCGTCATGGTCATGCCCATGCGCAGTACCTCCGATCGTCGATACCCAGAAGCGATTAGAAGCCGCCCGTCACCCGCCCGAGAGCGCGGCAGCCAAAGCAAGCGGGCCAGTCATTGTAGTCCACGCGGACCTGGCGCGACAACCGCACTGACCCCGGCTTCGCCCCCACCCACAGTACCGCCCGGCTGAGGTACGCGGACTTCGGTGGTATACGGACCCCGGTGGTACGCGGACCCCGGTGGTATAGTCAGCGGAGGCTGGCTCATACCACTGACTGCGAAGTCGGAGCCCGTTGACTGGTGGCCTCGCTCGGCAGGCCAGCAGAGGACCAGGAGACTTGTCCGCCACGCGTCCGGTCGCATGAGACTCATCCGCCGCGCATCTACTCATGAGGTCTGGCCGCTCAGGCCTGACGCGCCTGCGGCCACAAAGCTCGTTTACCTCGGGGTAGGTCTCGCCTCGGGCTCCGCTCCAGCTTATGAGATCGTCCTCACCCGCCTCTTCGCCATCGCTCAGGGCTATCACTTCGCTTTCTTGGTGGTGAGCCTCGCTCTCCTGGGCTTTGGCGCCAGTGGGACTGCTCTGGCCCTAGTGGGCCGAGATACGCGACCGCTTTCCCCGAGCAGTCTCCCGCTTCTTTCCGCCTTTCTCGCTGCTTCTTTCCCCCTCGCCTACCTGGTGGCCGACTACCTACCGGTGGATCCCTACCGCTTGGCCTGGAGCCTGGGACAGTCCTTTTGGTTGGCCGGGTATCTCCTCGCCCTGGCCGTCCCTTTCTTCCTGGCCGGTACTGTCCAAGGCTTGGCTCTTTCGTTATGGAGTAGAAGCGCGACCCGGATCTACGCGGCCAGCCTTGCCGGCTCGGCCTTCGGCTGTGGAGCGGCCCTTGGGGTCTTGAGCGGCGTCACCGCCGAACGGTCCTTGCTCGTCATCGCTCTGCTTGGCACTGGCGCCACGCTCGCCTTCGCTCTGGCCAGACCGCCGCTCTGCCCGCTCCGTAGCTGGCGGGGAGGGCCGACCGTAGCGATCGCGGGCAGCCTGGTGATAGCTGCGGGTCTCGCCCTCTGGCAGGCTCCCTCCTGGTTCGACCTGCGTCTCTCCCCTTACAAGACCCTCGCCCAGATCCTGCGCTACCCGGACGCACAAGTGGTCGACCAGCGTTCCGATGCTTTCGCGCGCATAGACGTCATCAAGAGTACCAGTCTGCGCTCGGCACCCGGGCTCAGCCTTGGTTTTCAGGGAGCATTCCCAGAGCAGATCGGGCTGGTGGTAGATGCCGACAACCTCTACACCTTGACACCCCGGGATCAGGTGTCCCGGCAGCTGCTCGACGCCCTTCCCGTGGCCCTACCCTTCGCCCTGCGACCTGATAGCCAGGTACTGATCATCGAGCCGGGAGGGGGCTTGGATGTCTGGGCGGCCCTCGCCGGCAGGGCTCGTTCTATCACCGTAGTCGACAAGAACCCGGCTTTGGTGGAGACCATCCGGCAGCAACCAGGTAATCCCTATGCGGAGCCGGGCGTGCGAGTTGTGACCACAGACCCCCGCGGTTTCCTGGCCCGCACCGCCACCCGCTACGACCTCATCGACCTCGCCCTGAGTACCAACTTCCGCCCAGTGACCGCAGGAGCCTTCACCCTTTCCGAAGACTATGCCTACACGGTGGAGGCCTTTCGCGCCTACCTGGACCGACTCACCCCTCGAGGGATCCTCGTGGTGCAGCGCTGGCTGCAGCTTCCACCTTCGGAAGAACTGCAGGCCGGGGCTCTCCTCGTCGAGGCGCTTTACCAAACGGGCGTGAGCCGAGCGGACGAGCACCTGGTGGCGCTGCGTTCCTTCAATACCATGCTCCTGTTGGCGAAGACGGAACCATGGACCGCGGAGGAGATTGACCAGGTCAGAGAATTCGCGACGAGCCGCCAGTTCGACTTGGTCCATTGTCCCGGCCTCAAGCCCGAGGAAACCAACCGCTTCCAGCGACTGCAGTCCGACGTCTACTACGAGTCCTTTAGCAAGTTGCTCGACTCTCCTGGTCAGCTTTTCGCCGACTATGACTACGACGTCAGACCTCCCCGTGACGACCGCCCCTTCTTCTTTCACTTCTTCAAGTGGCGGCAACTCCCCACGCTCATCGGCCTCCTAGGCAAGACTTGGCAGCCCTTCGGGGGGACGGGCTACCTCCTCCTGCTAGGACTGCTGGGAGCGGTGGTGGTCATGGCCTTATTCTTGATCTTGTTGCCGGTCCTGGTCCTCGCCAAACGGGACCGGCTGGCGACCGCAGCGAGCCAGGGGGAAGGCCCCTCTTCAGCCACCCGCCTGTCCCGCTGGCGCCTCGTAGCTTACTTCTCTGCTGTCGGGTTAGGGTTCCTCCTGGTGGAGATCCCCCTCATCCAGCGCTTCGTGCTCTTGCTCGACTTCCCCGTGCACGCCTTCACAATGGTGCTGTTCGGGCTGCTCGTCTTCTCAGGGGTGGGCAGTCTGCTCGCTGAGCGGGTGCCGTGGCGCGCAGCCCTTCTTTTGCTAGCTGGCCTCATAGTAGCCTATGCCTTGCTGCTCGACCGGGTGGTCTCGTGGCTGCTGCCCTATCCTCTGGCCCTCCGTCTGGGCGTGGCACCGGTCCTTCTTGCCCCGCTCGGTCTGTTGCTCGGCATCCCCTTTCCCCGCGGCATCGCTCTTCTGCATGCAAGAGCCCACGCCTACATCCCTCTGGCTTGGGGGGTGAACGGATTCACCTCCACCCTTTCCGCCATTCTGGCCACCTTGATCGCGCTCTCCTTTGGGTTCCGGTGGGTGCTGCTGGCTGGCGCTCTCGCGTACCTTTGCGCCTTGAGCCTGGTCCCGCTCTCTTCCCCGCGCCGTCGCTGAAAAGGTCAACGCCCGCCCCGCACCAGGGGCACGAAGATGACGCCGGTGATGTTCTCGGAGACCACCTCCCCACCGCTCTTGGTGATCCGCCACAGAGTCTGATAGCCGCCTGGGGGCCCCACCGGGATGACCAGACGTCCCCCGTCCTTCAACTGCTCGATCAGCGGGGGCGGCACGTGGTCAGGAGCTGCGGTGACGATGATGGCATCGAAGGGAGCATGATCCGGCCAGCCGTAGTAGCCGTCGGCGGTCTTGGTGTGGATCTGGGTGTATCCCAGACGCTGGAGACGCTCCGCTGCGCTGGCCGCCAGCTCAGGGATGATCTCTACCGTATAGACCTCGTCGGTCAACTGGGCTAGCACTGCCGCCTGGTAGCCGGAGCCGGTCCCGATCTCGAGCACCTTGTCTCCCCGCTCGACGGCAAGCAGCTCCGTCATGAGCGCCACGATGTAGGGTTGACTGATGGTCTGGCCGTAGCCGATAGGCAGGGGATGGTCGTCATAGGCCTGCTCGACCTCTTCGGGGGGGACGAACTCATGGCGTGGCACTTGCTCCATGGCCGCCAAGACTTCCGGGTTTTCAATCCCCCTGATCGCGATCTGGTATTTGACCATGGCTCGCCGCGCCTCGAGGTAGAGGTCGGCGCTCGCCGGTTCGCTTACGGAGGTCTCCGTCCCTGCAGAGTGCTCGGCTGGGGACTCACGGCACGCCATGACCCACCAACCAACCCCAAGTAGGGCCGCAAGCAACGCTGGCGCCAGCCCTCTGGCCAGCGAAAGCCGGGGTGCCGAGCTAGACCGAGACATCATTACAAGTATACTCGCCAGGCGTGTGAGCCCGGCGGGCAGCGATACCCCTGAGCGGTCCGGCTCGCGTGCTACCCTACCGCCATGAACCCACTCAGCTCCGGAAGACGAGGACGGATCCTGGCTCTGGTCGGGGTAGTCATCCTCTTCGCCATCGTGATCGGCGGGCTGCTCCCCAACCTGGTCATCATGGGATTGGCGGCTTCGCACGTAGTGCCCGACCCCGAGGCGGCCCCTTCAGCCCAGGTCGCCATCGTGCTGGGGGCCAAGGTCTACCCCGACGGCTCTCCCTCGCCCATGTTGGCCGACCGCCTCGAAACCGCCGTCGCCTTGTACAAACAGGGAAAAGTGCGCAAGCTTCTCCTCTCTGGGGACCACGGCCAGAAGACCTACGATGAAGTGAACGCCATGCTGCAGTACGTACTCGCGAGCGGAGTGCCCTCTCCAGACGTGTTCACCGATCACGCCGGATTCAGCACCTACGAGACGATGTACCGGGCCCGGGACGTGTTCCAGGTCACTCAGGCCCTGGTGGTCACTCAGCGTTTCCATCTTGCCCGGGCTGTGTACACGGCCCGCTGCCTGGGTCTGGAGGCCACGGGAGTGGAAGCCGACCTTCGCCCCTATTTCGACGAGACCCGCTTCTCTCTCAGGGAGTGGCCCGCCCGGATGAAGGCTTTCCTTGAGTTGCACCTGACCAAGCCGGAACCTACCTACCTGGGCCCGCCCCTTCCTATCGATGGCGACGGGCGGGCCACGCGGGGATGAAGGAGTGGCTCCATGGACCTTTCGCTGAACCTCTCGCAGCGTTCTCGAGCCGAAGCGCGACCACGACGGCTGGTCACCATCACTTTCGACCTCTGGAACACCATCTACTCCGCCGATGGACCGACAGGGGCAGTGGTGCGTTCGGCCCGCATGAGACTGGTGAAGCAGGCTCTCGCTCAACATGGTCTCCAGCCGGGCGAGCCGGAGGTGGAGGCCGCGTATCGCAGCGGTTACGATGCCTATATGGCAGCCTGGACCAGCGGCCGTCATTTCGGCGCCCGCGAACAGGTCCTTCACATTCTGAGCTACTTTGAGCTGCCTGAGGCGGCCCATGACCAAGAAGTGATAAAGGAGACCGCTCAAGCTATCGAGGAGACAGCCCGTCTTTGCCCGCCGACGCTTCTACCGGGCGTTCGCGAGGTGATCCCAGCCCTCGCTGCAGCTGGTTACCGCTTGGGCCTCATCTCCGACACCAGTCTCACTCCAGGACGCGTCCTTCGGGAGTTTCTTGAAAAGGACGGTCTGGCCGAGCACTTCACGGCGCTTACCTTCTCGGATGAGACCGGTTTCCCCAAACCCGATCCCCGGATGTTCCGGCTCACTCTCGCCAGCCTCGGCTGCGAAGAGGACCCGGCAGTGGCTCCCGGCGAAGCTGCTCACATAGGCGATACTCCCCGCACGGACATCGCCGGCGCCCAAGCCGTAGGGATGATCGCCGTGCGCTACACAGGAGTGAACGACCACCAAGAACCGCCGCCGGCCGATTTCGTCATCGGCCATCATAGGGAGCTGCCCGAGCTGTTACTGCGCCTAGAAAAGAGATAGCTCCCGGCCCCGTTCGCAGACCCGGAGAAACTGCAGTTGGCGCGACGGGACCCTGGTCTGCGGGCAAGGTCCTAGGTTCGGGGGCAAGGCGCCAGGTTTAGCGCAGGGGGCTAGGTTCACGGGGAAACGTCCTGGGTTCGGCAGGAATGTTTAGTAACTCAATAAGCTTAGTATAATATAGGCGAGTGAGAGCGTAACGGATTGAAGACCACCACAAGCCTGAGGGGAAGCGCGCCCGACGGCAAGCGGAGGCAGAGGCAAGGGAGCGCGAGTGGACTCATCGACAGTGGAGTCGTCGGTGGTGGGGCCATCGGCGGTGGAGCCAGCTGCAGTGAAACGAGCGACAGCAGAATCTTCGGTAGCACGGCAGCCCGCTCCGGAGCAGTACGCGGCGGGGCAGCCAGAAACTGAGCCAGTCACAGGCCCAGTTTGGCTTGACCTTCCCATCAAGGAAATCATCGAGCGCTATCCAGAGGTGGGGAATGTCCTCAGCACGTTCGGGGTAGGCTGCGTCGACTGCACTGTGGGGTCCTGTCTCCTGCGCGACATTGTCTCCATTCATGATCTTTCGACTGAGGACGAAGAGGCGCTCCTCGAGCGCCTGTCGGTCATCCTCTCCCCTGGCCGACCGCTTCGTATAACGTCTTCGGCAAGGACCGGCGAACCGGGAGCCGCCGTCCGCCCGAAACAGAGCGGAGGCCAGGCTGCGACCCCAAGCTACTCACCACCTGTCAGGCAGCTGGTCCAGGAACACGTGCTCATCATGCGCTGGGTGAACCTGGTGCCGCGCCTGCTGCGGGTGATAGACCTCGCCGAGTGCGAGCACCGTGGTTGGATCCGGCAAGGCATCGACTTCATCCGTTCCTACGCCGACCACTTCCACCATGCCAAGGAGGAAGACATCCTTTTCAATTACTTCGATGAGGGCAAGGACATCATCCAGGTGATGTTGAGCGAGCACGAGACGGCGCGGGCACACGTGCGAGCAGCAGAAGCCGCCCTGACCGCTGGTGATCTGCAAGGGGTCACCGACCATCTCCAGGCCTACGCGGAGCTGCTCGCTGAACACATCAGCAAAGAGGACGACATCCTCTACCCGTGGATGGACCGGCAGCTGAGCACGGGCCAAGTAGGTGAGATGTTCAGGCGATTCGCGGAGGTGGATAGTACGGCAGACGCAGGCACAACCCACACGGTCGGATTGCAAGGCGTGTCCGTCCGTCAAGACGCAGCCGACTCTCCAGAGGCGGCACCGTCCCACGAGGGCCAGGGGCTTCCCGGGAGTCGGTTCACGCAACGATGTACCCAGTTGATCGCAGACATCGAAGAGTTCGTTGCTCGACGTGAAGAAAGCGAAGGTGGAGTATGAGCCCTTTCGAAGGTTGCCCAGGTTCCCGGATCATGGACTTACGCAAACCAGAGACTACGGAGGAGTACGCCACGGGAGCGGTGACGCCTTCGCAGCTCAGACAGTGGCCCATCCAGCTGCACTTGGTGTCACCGGCCGCTCCCTACTTCCAGGGAGCCGACGTCCTGCTTGCGGCCGACTGCACCGCATTCGCGGTGGGCGGCTTCCACAATGACTTCCTCAAGGGCAAGTCGCTAGCTATCGCCTGCCCCAAACTGGACGAAGGGCAGGAAGAGTACGTGGAGAAGATCCGCGACCTGATCGACGAGGCCAAGATCAACACTCTCACCACCGTGATCATGCAGGTGCCCTGTTGCCGGGGCCTGGTGGCCCTCGCCGAGGAAGCCGCCTCGCGCTCCTCGCGCAAAGTGCCCATCAAGGCCGTGGTGGTAAGTCTGCAGGGAGACGTCCTCTCCGAGGATTGGTTGTAGACCCATCTCCTCTTCTCCCCACCCCCGGGGCCGTCCGCAAGGGCGGCCCCCTTTCTTGGGCGGCAGGTCAGGTAGCCTTCCGGCTACCCCTCCGGTTCGAACCGGCGCTCAGCCAGTGCCTGCACCCAGCGCAGACCCACCGGAGTGGCTATGCCTGGCAATCTCGCCAGAGCCGCCTCCCGGAGATCGACCGACATGGTCCAGGCCTTCGGCTGGTCGGCCGCCCAGGCCACCAGGCGCACGGTCACCCCGCGGTCGTCGGCATCGATGACCTGCACGACGGGTTCCGGCTCCGGGATGAACAGCGGATGGGCCCGCGCCAGCTCCAGAAGGAGCTGGCGCACCGCCTCGATTTCAGACCCGTACTCCAAGCGCAGGGCCACCAGCGCGGGCATCCGGGGATCAACCACACTGTAATTGCGGATGGTGCGGTCAGAGAGCACCTTGTTGGGGATCACCAAGCGCCGGTTGTCCCACACGCGGATACGGGTGTAGAAGAGGCCGATAGACTCCACCGTTCCGAACTCGTCCTCGATGAGCACATGATCGCCAAGACGGATGGGCTGGGCGAAGGCGATGATGACCCCTGAGACCAGGTTGGCGATGGTGGTCTGCGCGGCGAAGGCGACAGCGATGCCCACCACGCCGCCGGTGGCGAACATGGCCGTCGCCAGTTGGTTCAGCCGGGTGGACTTGATGAGCCAGAAGATCACCCCCAGAGCCACGAAAAAGAGCACCACCGCCGACAACCTCTGGATCATGCGGAAGCGGGTGTAGGCGCCAGGATCGGTCTCGGCGAGATTCCGGCTCTTGGAGAAGCGGTTGATGGCGCGCTTGACGAGCTTGTACACAAGCCAGGCGCCCGCCAGCACGACCACTACCACGATGGCGTCGAAGAAGTAATCTTTGTTCTGTTGCCAGAAGCTCATGCTCGCACCCACATGCCCACTCAGGCCGAACAGCGACCCCGAACCGGTTGCGCCCCTCAGAAGCTTGGCTCAACTATAGCGCGCCGAGCCCTCGCGAGGACAGGCGAGGCAGACGGCCACAGGCCGAGCCAGCCTACAGGCGTAGCTCGGGAGTCCCGTGGGAACTTAGACTGGAGGTGGTGTTCGTCGCCGCCGACGTAGGGAGGACATGGCTATGACCGACGAAGACCCTAGACCACAAGACGCCCGCCCTGCCGAAGACAGTCTGGCCGAATACCGGCGCAAGCGCGACTTCACCCGCACGCCGGAGCCGGCAGCCGCCGCGCCGGCGCCGACCGCTCGGGCGCTAGGCTCGGCGGCTGCGACGCCCGCGGCCAGCGCGCCAAGCCTGGACGCTACCGACGGCGCGCGGGGCCGCATCTACGTCATCCACAAGCATGATGCGTCCCAGCTCCACTACGACTTGAGGCTCGAGCTTGGCGGGACGCTCAGATCGTGGGCCGTTCCCAAAGGGCCGTCTCTCGACCCAAGCGAGCGGCGATTAGCTGTGCAAGTGGAAGACCACCCCCTCGAATACGCCTCTTTCGAAGGGACCATCCCCGAGGGCGAGTACGGGGCGGGGACCGTCATGGTCTGGGATATGGGCTGGTGGGAGCCCGATGAGGCCTGGATGAAAGAGTCCAAGGGCCACCAGGTCCTTGCGCCCGAGGAGGCTCTAGCCAAGGGGGACCTCAAGTTCATCTTGCACGGGCAGAAGCTGCAGGGAAGTTGGGCTCTCGTGCAGATGAAAGGCCGCGGAGCCAAGAACTGGTTGCTCATCAAGCACAAAGACGGGTACGCCCAGTCGGGAGTTGACATCACCGCGGCAGCCCCTGACTCCGCACTCAGCGGGCGCAGCCTGCAAGAGATAGCTGCCGGCGCGCCCCCGCGACCCCGGCAGGATGAAGCGGCGGTGGGGGGAGGGCCCGATTCCAGTGGTCCGTGAATCCCCGCAGGTACGTGCCTCGAGTCAGGTCTTCCGCCTAGGCGAGAAGGAGGTGCGACTCACCCACCTGGACCGCCTCTACTATCCGCAGGCCGGCTTGACAAAAGGTGACCTGCTTAACTACTACCTGACGGTTTCTCCCTATCTGCTCCCTCATCTGCGCCGGCGGCCTCTTACCCTCGAGCGCTGGCCTGAAGGTGTGGAGGACGGCTCTTTCTTCCAGAAGGACGCTTCTCCCTACTTTCCGCCTTGGTTGCGCACTTTTCCCGTGGAGCGCAAAGACCGCCAGAAGATCGTCCATTATCCGCTGGTGGACGACGCCGCTGACCTCCTTTATCTCGTGAACCTGGGGACTCTCACCTTTCACACCCAGATGGCCCGCATCGACGACCCCGAGCATCCGGATATCATGGTGCTCGACATCGACCCCCCCGAACTCCCGGCCGGGAGCGCGGCCCTTTCCGGCGCGTCCTTTGGCGACTCCGTTCCTACTTCTTTCCAGCGGGCTGCCGAGGTCGCCTTTCTCCTGCGCGACGCCTTAAGGGAGGCAGGCTTCGACCCCTTGGTGAAGACCTCGGGCAAGCGCGGCGTGCACTTGGCCTTCCCCCTGACTGGAGACCTCGACTACAGTCAAGCCCGAGCCCAGCTCAAGGAGCTGTTCGCCGGCCTCGTCAAGAAGCATCCCCGCCTGCTCACCACCGACATCCGCAAAGCCAAGCGGGGCGGACGCGTCTACCTGGACGCGCTGCGCATGTCCCCGGGGGCGACCATCGTCCCTCCGTACGTGACCCGTCCCACCCCCGAAGCGACCGTGTCCACTCCCGTTACGTGGGAAGAGCTTGCCCACGTGCAGGATGGGCTCGCTTTCACCGTGCTCACCGTGCCTGCCCGGCTCACCCAGACCGGCGACTTGTGGGCACCGCTCGCCGGAAGAGCGGATGGGATCGTATCCGCCGCCACTTTAGGTTCGTAGACCAAGGAGGCATCATGATCATCCTGGTATCGGGCGCCACTGGCTTCGTGGGAGGAGCTATCACCCGGCACCTGCTGGATGCCGGACACCAGGTCCGTGCCCTCACCCGTTCGACCGCCAGAGCCCTCAAACTGTACGCCTCGCACGAGGTCGGCCGTCGCGCTTTGGCCGAGAACCGGCTGACCTTCACCAGCGGCGACGTGACCAGACCCGACACCTTGCGGGAAGCCGTGCGCGGAGTGGACGTGGTCATCCAGGCGGCGCAATTCACCGGGGCCCCCGTGGAGAATCCCGCCCACGGTCTCACCTACATGGCCGTAGACCGCGACGGCACGCTCAATCTTCTGAGTGCCCTCGCCCAGGTGTATCAGCGACCGACCGCTGACCCCGCGCTCGCTCGCTACCCAGAAGGCGCTCCGCCCTTCCTCTATATGAGCGGCATCTCGGTAGCACCAGACAGTCCTTTCACGTGGGACCAGGCCAAGTGGCAGGCGGAAGAAGCCATCCGCGGCAGTGGCTTGGACTGGACCATCGTGCGCTCCTGCTGGGCCTACGGACCCGAGGATAAGGCTTTGAACCGCCTCCTCGGCTATTCAGATCATCTGCCCTTGGTGCCAGTGTTCGGCAACGGCAAGCAGCCTTTGACCCCGGTGTTCGTCGAGGACATCGGCCGCTTCTTCCGGCTGCTTGTCGACCATCCGGAACGGGCCAGAGACACCACCTTCCGATTCGGGGGTCCTGACCTGGTCAGGCTCGATCAGTTCCTGGAGCTGGCCCTCCAGGCCATGGGGCGGCGGCGGTTGATCCTACACATACCCAGATCGGTGGGCAAGCTACAGGGAGCTATCCTTCAGTTCCTCCCCAGTCGGCCTCTGACTCCGACCGCGGTCGATTTCGTGGCGCAAGCCGGAGCCATCAGCGAGGCCGACCGCGCCTTCCTGGCCGAGCGCTTCCCCGAGTTCCGAGCCACGCCGCTCCGGGAAGGGCTGGCCTATCTGCGGAAGCGAGGCTAGCCAAAGGGCAAGCTGTCCCCCCTGCAGCGAGTGTCAACAACCCCGGTGGCACGGTTCCCCGCTGCTGTGCCTCACTAGCGGCGAGTGGCGACAGCACGAGTCGCCAGAGTCGCCAACACCAGGTCCGACGCACAAACCTCGGGACATCCCGGCCCGACGAAGCCCAAAAAGGGCCGCCCCGGAGGGCGGCCCTTCTCCAACGTGAGTAGCGATCCGATCACCTACTTCAGACCAATGTTCACCTGTGGCTGCTGCCCGGAGTCCAACGTGACTCTGATGAAGTAATTACCTTTCGGGAACCCTTTCGTCGACAAGTTGAAAATGTACTGCTGCGAAATAGGGTCGTAGCGGAACAAGATCCCTGTGTTAGCCTGTGACGCTACCGTCATCTCCTCTTCGCCGGACGGCACCACGGCCGAATACTTCCAGAAACTAATGGTGGCCACCGCAAAATCGATTGGTGTCCCAAATGCGTCGAACACCTGGAACTTCACGGGGATGGTGCTACCCGCCTTGAACACGCTCACCGGAATGCCGTGACCAGGCGTGTTGATCGGCGGCAGGAAGAAGCTATCAGACATGCCGTACAAGATGCGGGCGGTGGTGGCGGTCACCGTGCTGATCTCGTAGTTACCGGCATCCGCGCCGCCCAAGACGAAGTCACTGGGCTCGGCGGTGACGGTCCAGGTGCCCACGTTCTTGCTGGCGAAGGTGCCCTTGGCTCCCGCCGCCACCTCCACGGTCACCTCCTCGGCATCCACGATGCCAGCGGTGATGCTGGGGCTGTGGATGACCGCCTCGGTGGTGCCGTCGTAGACCTTGTCCTCAGCCACGAAGGCCACGGTGAGCGGGGCCGGGGTGATGTCAGCCTGGGTGGCGGTCACCGTGCTGATCTCGTAGTTACCGGCATCCGCGCCGCCCAAGACGAAGTCACTGGGCTCGGCGGTGACGGTCCAGGTGCCCACGTTCTTGCTGGCGAAGGTGCCCTTGGCTCCCGCCGCCACCTCCACGGTCACCTCCTCGGCATCCACGATGCCAGCGGTGATGCTGGGGCTGTGGATGACCGCCTCGGTGGTGCCGTCGTAGACCTTGTCCTCAGCCACGAAGGCCACGGTGAGCGGGGCCGGGGTGATGTCAGCGGTCAGACCGCTAGGCTGAGTCAGCGTGTACATGCCGGCGTTCGCCCCCGCCAGCTTGACTCCGCTCACGGTCACCGGCTTGTCGCTGCCCACGTCTTTCGTATCAAAAGAAGCGGAATAGGTGGATGCGTCGATCGTGACATCATGGCCTGAGACTACGCCCACCAGGGTCGCACCGCTGAAGTCCACAGTGGCTGCAGTAGTGCCGTCATAGACCTTGTCTTGGGCCACCGCTCCGGTGATGGTGACATTGATCCGGTAGATGGTAGCGGTCGTCGTGACGGGCAACACGAGGGAGTAGTTGTCTCTGTCCGTACCGGACAGCGCGGCACCGTTCAGGGTGACGGTCCATGTCCCCGGATCGGCACTGGCGAAGGTAGCGTTGCCCCCGCCGAGGTTGACCACATCGCCCGGAATCAATCCGATGAGGCCACGATCAACGATGGTAGCGCTGGTGGTGCCGTCATACGGCTTGTCCGCCGCTGTGAACCACCCGGTGACTGGTTTCGGCGTGATAGTCCCGGTGGCTGTGTTCAAGGACACCGCGTAGTTATTCCCTGAGGCCCCGTCGTTGACCGTGTAGCCCGTGACCACCAGGGTGCTGCCGTTCGGGCCAAGCACGTCCTTCGACTGGAAAGCCTGGCTCAGGCCAGTCACTGAGTCGCTGCCCTTCAGCCCGCTGACAATCGGGACAGCCGAGGAATCAGTAGTCCCATCGTACACCTTGGTGTCGCTCGTGGCGGATACGGTCAGAGGCGCCCTGGTTATGGTGAAGTTGGCCGTGCTGCCTATGGCGAACTGATAGTTGGGAGCGCTCAGGCCGCTCACGTCGGTGACACTGATAGTGTAGGGACTACCGGCGACCGCCTCCCCGGGACCGCGGCTGATAGATGCCGTGCCAGTGATATTCGAATTCGTCGCGTGGTCGTCGAACTTGAACCGCTGAATGTGTAGGTGAGCGTGGGATCGGGATCACCGTAGGTCTTGGATTGGGCGGTGGCGTTCACGCTCAGCGTGGCCTTTGTGATGGTGAGATCGGCACCAGTGTAGCTGATTGTGTAGTAAGGCCTCAAGGACAGCGTGCCCTGGTTGATCGGGTAGACTCCCGCGGCCTCTCCGGCCACCCGGCTCAACGCGCCACTGAAGCTGTCCCCGCTCTGCAGAGCCCCGGTATACGTGTAGGTGAAGGCCGGGTCATCGGCACCGTAGACCTTGGTCTTGGCGTGGGCGGTCACCGTGATGGGTATAGAGCCCCTCAGGCCGAAATTCCGCGTGTAGTCGGTGTTTCCCGACTGCTGGAAGTAGTATCCCCACTGGAACAGCGACGAATCGTAAGCACAGTCAGCCCGCCCGCTTGTGGCGTTAATCGGAAGAGTCTGCGTGAACGCACTCGGGTCTACCAAAGGCTTGACAATCGCGACGATCACCCGGTCGTTGTTACCAGCAACGTTGTTCCCGGTGTCGTAGAAGCCGCTGGTGTTGGTCGTCCCGCTCCAGCGGAGGGAATCGCTAGCGTCCAAGGTGCCGATGGACCCGCTATCCAGGTAGACCCTCACGCCGATGCCAGATATGCCCACCTCGCCGGGGTCCTGGGTCCCGTCACCGTCAGCGTCGTGGAACACAGTACCCGTGTATCTCCGGGTGTCGGTGAACGTCGTCCTCGCCACCCGGCCGGTCTCGTTTCCTGTGGCTACCACGTCGTAGTCGGAGATGAAGTAGTAGGCGATCCACAGCTCTACGCTGATCGTCCCGTCCTCCTGAACCTCGGCGTCGGTCTCGTACGACCAGGTCATGCCAAGGGTGTCGTTCACCACCACGTGCACGGTGGTGTCGCCCTGCCAGTTCTCACCGGTGAGGGTGACTCTACCCCCCGGAGGGTAGTCGGGCTGGTCGCTGACAATAGTCGGTACGGGAGACTCCGTGGTAGCCAGGGAAGTCTCCGGTCCTGTCGCGCTAGTCCCCTCCGTAGCTGACGTGTCAGGGGAGTTCTCTTCGAAAAGAGCCGCGCTGACTGGAGCTGTCAGCAGTAACATGAGAGCAAGCACCCCTAAGAACAGAATAAGAAGCGTTTAGTACCTCCAAAGCCCCTAGTCCTCGTTGTCACCCTCCTCAGTGGGAACCAGGCCCCGATACGATTGGGCACCCTGCGCGTGGCCACACACGCATACAGGGGCGGCCGGATGCCGTAACCCCGGCAGCCCGGCCACCCCTGTCATAGTGAACCCGACCTGGGTCCGTGACTTTGCGTCCCCGCCTTGCGGCGGGTTTGCCCTTTTCGTGGGTCGCGGTCCGGCCCCTTGTGTTACGTCAGGGCCGACCTGAGTCGGATTCTACCTTGCCCCGAGTCTCGTGTCCCTAGACCAAAGTCTAGTTTTTCTCAGACGCAAACCACCAATACCGCAGTGGAGCGCTCGGACTCGGAAGAAAAGCTTCTGGGCGATCCGGCCGGTGTCCGGGCGAACCTCGGTGTTCTACGACCCAGGTGGTTCCTCAAGCCCCCACGTACTTCGCATAGAGCGCTCGAGCCAGCTTCTGGTCGCGGGTTCCGCGCACGATGGTGCGACCATCGTAGAAGACCACGAGCTCCTGCTCTCCCACGGGGAAACGCAGCATGTGCTCGCTCCCCTCTACCGGCCCCAAGGCACTTAATCGCTGCCGCAGTTCAGCGAGGGACATGGGGCCAGTCGCCATGTTCCATATCTGCACGGCATTCTGGCCGCAGAGGCTGGTGACCCGCGTGCGCGGCACGCCTTCGAGGAACTCATACTTGCCGGCGCAGGCGGGACAGTCGGCCCAGGCGAAACTGCTGAGCGGCATGACCTCGAACGAGCGGCGCCACAGATCGATGAGCACCAGTTCTCGACTGACGGGGGCCTTGTCAGGGTCGGCGATGAGGATCTTGAGAGCTTCAGCCGCCTCTAAAGAGCCGATGACCCACGGGGCGGCATTCACCACCCCTGCGGTGTCGCAAGTGAGAGTACCGCCGCTGGGTGGCCCGCTCACCAGGCAGCGGAAGCAAGGCCGCTCGCCGGGCAGGAAAGTAGCGGTCATCCCTGTGGAGCCGATTGCGCCGCCATAGACCCAAGGGATGCCTTTCTTGAGGGCCACATCGTTGATAAGAAAGCGTGCCTCGAAGTTATCCAGACCATCAACGATGACGTCGGCCCCTTCCACCAGTTCCTCGGCGTTCGCGGGGCTGAAGTCGGCCACCACTCCTTCCACCTCGACCGCCGAGTTAGCCTCGCGCAGGTGGCGTGCGGCCGCCTCAGCCTTGGGAAGGTTCTCCTCGATGTCGCGCTCGGTGAAGATGACTTGTCGTTGCAGGTTGTGGTATTCGATGAAGTCACGGTCGATGATGCGCACCCGTCCCACTCCGGCCCGCACCAGAGCCGCGGCGATGACCGTCCCCAAGGCGCCGCAGCCCACCACTACAGCGAACCCTTCCCCCAGCCGCCGCTGCCCTTCACGACCGATGCCGGGGAAGATGGTCTGCCGCGAGTAACGGTCGATCTCTTCCACGCACCCCCTCCTCGGATCGTCGGGCGGGGCGGCGCCGCCAGCGGCGCCGCCCGTGCGCCCCGCACCTAGGCCGAATCACACGTCCGCGAACAGCGCGGTCGACAGATACCTTTCCCCTGCATCGGGCAGGATAACCACCATGGTCTTCCCCGCGAACTCCGGACGCTTGGCCAAGCGCACTGCTACCGCTGCCGCCGCCCCACTCGAAATGCCGCACAGGATGCCCTCTTCGCGAGCCAGTCTGCGCGCCATCTCGATAGCTTCTTCGTTCTCCACCGTCTCCACCCGGTCCACCAAGGAAAGATCGAGGTTCTTAGGGATGAACCCAGCGCCGATACCCTGAATCTTATGGGGCCCCGGCTTGACCTCTTGGCCATTCAGGGTCTGGGTTATCACCGGACTGGCGGCCGGCTCCACCGCCACCGAGTAGAGCGGACGTCCCCTGACTTTCTCGAAGTAACGCGACACACCCGTAAGGGTCCCCCCCGTTCCCACACCGGCCACGAAAATGTCTACCTGGCCGTCGGTATCGGTCCATATCTCTGGGCCGGTGGTCCGCTCATGGATGGCGGGATTGGCCGGGTTGTCGAACTGCTGAGGCATGAAGTAGCGCTCGGGATCGCTCGCCACTAGTTCTTCCGCCGCCCGGATGGCACCCTTCATCCCCTCGGCTCCCGGTGTGAGTAGCAGGTTGGCCCCCAAGAAGGCCAGCACTCTGCGCCGCTCCAGGCTCATAGTGTCAGGCATGGTCAGAGTCAATCTGTAACCGCGGGCTGCGCACACGAAGGCCAGGGCGATACCCGTGTTGCCGCTGGTCGGCTCCACGATCTCGGTGTGCGGCTTGATGATGCCCTGCTCTTCGGCATCCCAGATCATGGAGGCACCGATGCGGCACTTGACCGAGTAGGAGGGGTTGCGACCCTCGATCTTCCCGATCAGCGTGACCCCGTTCTTGGCGGCTTCGGCACCTCCCACCCGGTTCAAACGCACCAACGGAGTGCGCCCGATCGACAAGGAATTGTCGCTAAATACTGTAGTCATGCTGTTCTCCTTCGCTTGCGGCCCGCTGTGACACGGCTAGAGCCTGGTCCAGGTCAGCAAGGATGTCGTCGATATCTTCGAGCCCTACCGAGATACGGATAAGATCGGGCGTCACTCCTGCCCGTAGTTGCTCTTCGGGGGTGAGTTGCTGATGGGTGGTGCTGGCGGGGTGAATGACCAAGGTCTTGGCGTCAAGGACGTTCGCCAGATGGGAGGCCAGCTTGACCGAGTTGACGAACCTCTTACCCGCTTCCAAACCACCTTTCACCCCAAAGCTGAGGATGGCTCCCGGCCCGAGCGGTAGGTATTTCTGCGCCCGCTCATAGTCGGGATGACTGGGAAGGCCGGCGTAATCTACCCAGCTGACTGCGGGATGGGCCGCCAAGAACTTGGCCACTGCCAGCGCGTTTTCAGCGTGTTTGCGTGCCCGTAGCGGCAAGGTCTCCAGACCCTGGATGAAGAGCCAGGCGTTGAACGGAGAAAGGGCCGCCCCCAGGTCGCGCAAGAGACCGGCCCTGATCTTGAGGACGTAGGCCAGTCCAGGCACGACCGCCTTGTCGTGATACCCGAAGGCTTCCCAGAAGTTGACCCCGTGGTACGCCGGGTCTGGCTCGGTGATCTCTGGGTATTTGCCCGCCGCCTTCCAGTCGATCGTTTTTTTGTTGATTACGGCTCCCCCG
>CAKZRW010000068.1 GCA_937148845.1 uncultured Actinomycetes bacterium
CACGAGCTTGTTGCCCGAGAGTCCCCGTCGCAGACCTAGCTTGCCACTGGCGACAGTTCGCGCTCCGCTACGTCCTTTCGCATTGGCGGAGAAGATAGTCTTGGTGTCAGCGATATGCGTAGTCTTCCAGCAGACCCTACCTGGACTTGCCGCCAATGGAGTGCAGACGGCGCTCTTCGTCGCCGTGGCGATCATCTTGGCCGATTTCCTACTGCGCTGGGTGGTGAAGCGCTTGGGGAGTCGCAGTTCGAGGCGGGCGGACTTGGCGCAGACAGCCTTGCTCAATTTCAGCTTCGTATTGCTGTTCCAGCTCTTCTTACCTGTGCTTCCGCCGAAATACAACCTAGGTCCAGCGCTCGTCTTCGCGGCTTTGATCACATTGTATGTGACCCTTTACGACCTCTATCGGCCAGTCTACGAGAACCGCGAGGTTGAAAGCTGCCCCTCCGGTGGGTGAGCCAGGTCATGTCCCCGAACGACCGGTTCCGCCGGGCTTTGAGTCGCTTCCGCGCTCCGGCCCGGCAGCGCCCCAGGGTCACTGGGGTCGACTTAACCGGCGTCGTCGCCCGCCCGGCCCTGGCCGTCGCCCGCCCGGCCCTGACCGTTGCCGGTCCGCCTGGGCCGCCCCCGCCGCTGATTGCGGGAGTCCGAAGAAGGACGGGGCGTGCCGGCTATGCCACGCTCCCGGGGTCCCCGGGCACCCCGCCCCCCTTGCGTCGGCCGGGCCTCTCGTCCGCTGGTACCCATATCTTCCGGACTGCTACCCACCGCCGAGCCCGGGGTTACCGCGCCCGCGCCTCCGCTAGCGCCCCCCGACTCAGCCTGCCCGGGACTGCTGCTCCGACCCCGCCGTCGTTTGCTGCCTTGATCACCGCGGCGCTTTCGTCTTGCGCGGGACATGGCTCGCTCGCCGCCCTCGGCCTTTCTGGCCGCGCCGTCTGCGGGCACCGAGCTCCCTGGACCGCCACTGCCTGCGCTTTCGCTTGCCGCTTCTCCTTTGGGGATGTCTCCTTCAGTCGCAGCCCCTTTGTCTGGACCCGGTCGTACCGGACTGCCTGCGCTGCGGCGGCCGGGGCCGCGCCTGCGGCCGCGGCCGCGACGCGATTCCTCCGGCCTCGTCGTCTCCTCGACGATGACCTCCACAGTCTGCCCGTCAGCTCCGACGACTAGTTCGGCTTCCACCACCGCCAGCTCCTCGGCGACGCCTTCCACTTCAGCCAGCGACTCTTCTGACTCTGACTCCTCGGCGACCAGGGTTTCGGTCAGGGCTGGTGCCAGCGTCACCGGCTCGGGCTCCACCGGCACTACCAGAAGGCCTCCATCTTCTCGATAGTGACAGGTATCCAGACGCACAGCGGTGGTGGTACCGTCTTCCAACTTCACAAGGAGCGATTCCTTCGTATAGTCATATCCAGAGACCACTCCCTCTCCCACAGGCGTCGATACCGGCGTGCCTTTGGGAGGCGCTTCTTTGCGAAACTGCACATACTGCTCCTGCTCGTACTTGAGGCAACACATGAGGCGCCCGCAAAGACCCGAGATCTTGCTGGGGTTCAAGGGCAGATTCTGTTCCTTGGCCATGCGAATGGAGACAGGCTCCTCGTCAGGCGGGAACAAGGTGCAACAAAGGGGCCGGCCGCAGGGCCCCAAGCCCCCCAGCAATCGCGCCTCCTCGCGAGCCCCCACTTGCCGCAGCTCGATACGCGTCTTGAGAGTCTTGGCCAGATCGGCCACCAGGGCACGGAAGTCCACCCGCTCCTCTGCCGTGAAGGTGAAGGTGATCTTGTCACCCCCAAAAGAGACCTCTGCCCCCACCAGTTTCATGTCGAGCCCGTGGGCAGCGATGAGCTGTCGACAGACAGCGAGCGCTTCTTTGCGCACGTTAAGAGAGGCTGCCTGTATCTCCAGATCCTTGCCGGTGGCCAGCCGCGTGACTTTCTTGAGAGGAGCGGGGAGTTCGGCGTCATCGATGCTGTGCGGAGGATCGACGACCTGGCCTATCTCCGGCCCATTGGCCGTCTGCACCACCACCTTGTCGCCGCGTGAAAGCTCGAGTCCGGCAGGATCAAAATAGTAGGTCTTGGTCCCGTGAGGGAAGACCACCCCTACGACAACGGCCACTGAGTGAGGGCCTCCTTGATAGCTCGCAACATGTCCCCGATGGCACCTCGGGCATCGACATTATAGCGGAGGCGCTCCCGGGTCCTTCGCGCCGCTAGGACAGCGTCAAGATAAGCGGGAAGGCCATCGGGCAGGGCCGCCAGGCGCAGCTCCGCCAGCCGATCCCGGTTCAACACGGCTTCTTCCGCGCCCACCGCGGCCAAAGCCAGGTCGCGATACCAGCCGGCGAACACTCGGGTCACCATGCCCAAGCGCTGCGTCCGCAGGCGACGCTGGCGCCGCTTGAGCAGCCTCTCATGCTCTTTCTCCAGCCGGTTCCTATCCCGGGCATCAGAGGCCCATTCCAGCCGCCGCTCGAGCTCTTCTTTCATTTGGGCCGCCAGCTCCTCGCTTCCCTGCTCAGCCATGGCCAACACCTCGTCGATGGCCGCCTCTGTCATTACCGGACCGGCCCCGGGCAAGTCCCGGGCCATATCAAGCAGCCGGTCGCGCCAGTGACGCACCTTCTCGTCACGCGCCAGCTCACGTGCGTACTCCAGGTCGCCCTCAGCTACCCGGGCAAAGAGGGCAGCTTCGGCCTGAGGAAGGCCCCAGCGGTTCATCAGATCCGCGGTGATGACCGGCACCGGGACCGGGCGGAACTCGATCACCTGACAGCGAGAGACGATGGTCGACAACATATCTTGTGGCTGGTCGGTGACAAGGAGGAAATATGCGTGTCGAGGGGGCTCTTCTATGGTCTTGAGCAGGTGATTGGCCGGTTCCCCGTGAGCTCCCCGCAGGCGCTCCGCCTCGGTGATGACATAGACCCGGGCCCGGGAATCGGCCTCATAAGGGCGGTAGGCCACGTGACGGGAGATACGCTCCTGTACTTCCTCCAGCCGGTAGAGATTCCCCTCCGGCGCTACCCATTCCACGTCCGGATGTATACCCTCTTGGACGCGGCGGCAGGTGTTGCACCGGCCACATCCTCCCTGCGGACACACCAGTCCGGCCGCAAAGGCCAAAGCCGCCTCAGTCTTGCCCACTCCCGGAGGCCCTGC
Organism: uncultured Actinomycetes bacterium; assembly: GCA_937148845.1. GTDB lineage: Bacteria > Actinomycetota > Thermoleophilia > RBG-16-64-13 > RBG-16-64-13 > CAKZRW01. The sequence goes on from CAKZRW010000068.1 coordinate 3,165, forward strand.
CAAGAGGTAGGCATGGACGGGGCCCCGCTCGAGCGCTTTGTCGAGCATGGCCACAGCCAGGCCTTGCCCGACGATCGAGGAGAAAAGAGGACTCTGCATCCTAGCCACACCTGCCGCGTCGGTCACCTGCTGTCTGCCGCAAGAAGGCCAAGAAGTTCAATGGCTGAACAGCTCCAGTTCTTCCTCGACCACCGCTTGCACCCTCCTCTGCACCTCAGCAGCGTCCCCGGTGGCGTCGATACGACGGATGCGGTGGCGGTGCTGCAACATCAGTTCCCGGTAACCCGCCTCGACCCGCCGATGGAAAACCTCGTCCTCGGCCTCGAGCCGATCCGGCACAGCGGCAAGCCGTGACGACCGCGCTGGCTCCTCCAGATCGAGGAAAAGGGTCAGGTCGGGGAACAAGCCCTGCGTGGCCCATACGTTGAGCATGATGATGTCATCGGCGCCAAGACCCCGACCATAGCCCTGATAGGCTAGCGAAGAGTCGAGATAGCGGTCACATAACACCACCTGTCCGTCGGCAAGCGCCGGTCGTATGACTTGTTCCACCAGGTGGGCCCGCGCGGCAGCGTAGAGAAGAGCCTCGGCACGCGGTGACATCCCCCGGTGCCGCGGGTCAAGAAGTATGGCCCGAATGGCCTCGCCCAATGGGGTCCCCCCCGGCTCCCGAGTCACCAGCACTACGTAGCCCCGT
>CAKZRW010000069.1 GCA_937148845.1 uncultured Actinomycetes bacterium
GGGACTCAGGTCGATGGCGGTGACACGGCTGCCGCTGGGGTAGTAGGCCAGGTTCCGGCCGGTGCCAACACCCACTTCCAGGATCTCTTCTCCCTCCACAAGCTGCCAGAGACGTGACCGCCAGCGGCGGAAAGCCCCGGTCTCGGCGAGCCGCTCCATCATGTCGTAGAGGGGAGCGTTGCGGTCGTAGCGGCGTCGGGTGAGTCGGGTGAGCTGCGCGGGAGTGACCCGGGCAGTCGTGCGCTGGGCGGTTGTGACCCCGGTGGTCGTGCGCTCAGTGCGATCTTCTTTGGCGGTCATGTCCGGCGGGGTGGTGGTTAGCCCATGGGTGGGGGCAACAGACGTGGGTCGCCGCATGGCCAGAGGCGACGCTTGCAGTCCAGTTGTCGGTGAGTCATGTTCGCTTCCTTCAGACGAGACTCCCGCCCGGCAGTAGCTGGTCCCCATTCAGATGACTAGGAAGTACCCTGGCAGCTCGGGGTTAGAACGCGAAACCAATTGCGAAGCCCCGTTTGCGCGTTGGAAACCCGCACGCGGTCCTTGCGGCTTTGCCCCAAAGGCTCCGTACGGCGTGGGGGAGCAGGGGTTCAGATGCGGGCCAAACAGTGCCCAGTTGGGTCGGGCCTTGACAAGGTCTCGCTGAAGGTGTTGCATATAGATGCAAGACGCATATAGAAGCGACAATGCTATACATCGACACTGACATATGTACCGGCTGCGGTCTCTGTGTGGAGACTTGCAAGCAACAGGCCCTGGCTCTCCAGGACGGGGTGGCCGTCATCGATTCTCGTGCCTGTACTGGATGCAACCGGTGTCTGGCTGCCTGCCCTGTTGGTGCCATCCGCGCGGCTGAACTGATAACCGCCGGGGTCTCGGCCTCGGACTCTGGGCAGTCGACTTCCGGCCCGGAACGGTCGCCAGAATCGTGGGCCGCACTAGACTCAACCAGGACGGTCGAGCTTGCTCCCCACCCTAGCGCCAGGTCTATGGGTTCAACGGAGCGACCCTTCCCACCGGCCCTAGCCTCTGACTCTCTCAGTTCACCCCCGACGGCTGAGGCCGGGGTCGCCTTGGCTCGCAGACTTCTTTCTTTCGTCGTGGGGCTGGCTGGGCGGTCTCGGCGGGAGGCAAAGCTGGCTGCTCCCGATGATCAGACTCTGCGGGGCGGAGGCAGGGGCGGTCGCTACCAGCGGCAGCGCTTGCGGCGGGCGGCCGGACTGGGGCGTGACGGTGGTTCGGGCCGAGGCGGGGGCCGTGGTCGCTCTTGCTCTGGTGCTGGCCGGGGACGACGTTAGGGAAGAAGACGGACCTGAGGAGGGGCAAATGAAGATAGCCATCACGGCAACGACCCCCGATCTCACTGGCCGCTTGGATGTGCGGTTTGGACGAGCGCGGTATCTGCTGCTGGTCGACACCTCCTCGCACAGCGTCGAAGCGGTCGATAACAGCGCGGGAAAGAGTGCAGCCCAGGGCGCGGGCATTCAGGCTGCGCAAACGGTGATCGACGGAGGGGCGTCGGCGCTCATCACCGGGAACTGTGGGCCGAAAGCTTTTCGAGCGCTGGAGGCAGCTGGGATTTCTGTCTTCCTGGCCGAGGAGGGCTCTCTGACCGAAGTCTTGGACAAGTTCGAGCGGGGTGAGCTGAAACCATCTGCGGCGGCGAATGTGGGTGGTCATTGGTGAGAAAAGGAGGACACATGCCTGGATTTGATCAGACAGGACCATTGGGCCGGGGGCCTATGACCGGAGGAGGTTTCGGTTACTGCACAGGCTTCCTGGGCCGGAGGGCGTGGCGCCCGTTCTTCGGGCATAGCGTGGGCGCTTGGGCCCCAGGCTGGGCCGGTCGGGGTCGTGGCTACCGTAATCGGTTCTACGCCACCGGGATTCCCTTCTCGGCTTACGGGGTAGAAGGCAGGCCGTCACCCGAGCCCCAGCAAGAGGCCGCCTATCTCAAGGCGCAGGCCGAAAGGCTGCGGGCGATGCTCGATGACATCGACAAGCGCCTGCAGGATCTGCAAAGCGAATGAATCTGGTCATCGCCAGCGGCAAGGGGGGAACGGGTAAGACCACGCTTGCGGTCAATCTTGCCGCTGCGCTCGCGGACGAACGCACAGTCGGACTCCTGGACTGCGATGTCGAGGAGCCCGACTGTCATCTGTTCCTCCGGCCACAGTTCGCAGCCAGCGAGCCGGTCATGGTGATGGTGCCGGAGATCGCGGAGGCAGCTTGTTCTGCTTGTGGGCTGTGCGCGCGAGCCTGTGAATTCAATGCGCTGGTCGCTCTTCCCGGCACCCCCTTGCTCTTGCCCGAGCTTTGCCACAGCTGCGGCACTTGTGCGTTCGTCTGTCCGGAAGAGGCCATAGCCGAGGGCGAGCGCGCTATAGGAGCCCTGGGTTCAGGCTCAGTGGACATTGGGCTCGGAGGTCGCCTCTATTTCCGCTGGGGTAGCCTTAAGGTCGGGGAGGCGCGCAGCGCTCCGCTGGTCCGTGCCGTGAAGCAGTTGCCACCCTCGCTTGACCCTGACTTGGTTGTGGTCGACGCTCCGCCGGGAGTCGCTTGTCCCACGGTAGAAGCAATGCGCGACGCTGATCTGGCCCTGTTGGTCACCGAACCCACCCCTTTCGGGCTCAGTGACCTGCGCGCAGCCGTGGGGGTGACTAGATGGCTTGGTATCCCCGCTGCTGTGGTGGTCAACCGGGCTGATCTCGGTGACAAGAGGGTACAGGCGTTCTGTCTGGCCGAGGAGATACCTGTGGTACCGGAGATCCCGTACGACGAGCGTCTTGCTCTGGCTTCTTCTCGGGGGGAGATCTTCGCCTTGGAGGATGCCGGTTTCGCTGGTCTGATGCACGAGCTGATGAAGAGTGTCAGCCTGATACTGGAGAACCGGTCCGCCGCCGGTGGTCGCGCGGCCGCCGCCTTGGCGCCGGGCGCGCCGGCCGCCCTCGCGGCGGCTTCCCCCGCCTCGGCAGCCGCTGCCGCCTCCTCAGGACCCGAAGAGGGTCGCGGCTCGGACCAACCCATCCAGCTAGTCGTGTTGAGCGGCAAGGGGGGCGCTGGCAAGACCACCATCACAGCGGCGTTCGCCAGTCTGGCCGAGCAGGTGGTCCTGGCCGATTGCGACGTCGACGCTGCCAACCTCTACCTCGTTCTTGACCCGGTCGAGGTCGAGCGGGGAACGTTCGTCTCGGGGAGGACCGCTTATATCGATCCCCAGCATTGTAGTGGCTGCGGGGCCTGCGCTGAGAAGTGCCGCTTCGGGGCCATAGCGCCTGTACCGTCTTCTGTCGCGCCGACGCAGAGCCCTCCCGCGCTCTACCGAGTGGACCCGCTAGTATGCGAAGGATGCGCTCTCTGTTCATATGCGTGCACCTGCCGTGCCGTGGAGATGCAGGAAGCCGAACGGGGCGAGTGGTTCGTCTCCGAGACCCGCTGCGGACCTCTGGTCCACGCTCGTCTGGGTATAGGAGGGGAGAACTCGGGCAAACTGGTCACTCAGGTCCGGGAAAAGGCCCTTTCCCTCGCTGAGGCTCGCAATGCCTCTCTGCTCTTGATAGACGGACCACCGGGTATCGGCTGTCCGGCCATCGCGTCTGTCGCGGGAGCAGACTTCGTCCTGCTGGTGACTGAGCCCACCGTCTCCGGGTCTCATGATCTCTTTCGGGCCGTCGACCTGGTGGAAGGGTTCCGTATTCCGCTAGCAGTGTGCGTCAACAAGTGCGATATCAATCCGGAGCTCACCACAGAGATTGAGAGGGCATGCTTAGAGAGGGGCATCCCTGTAATCGGCCGGCTGAGCTACGACAACGCGGCCACCGCAGCCCAGACCGAGGGCAAGACCGTGGTGGAAAAAGGCGGGCGCCTCGCCCAGGAGATAGAAGCCATGTGGAACCATATTGTCACCCACGTATCAGAAGGAGTCCAAGCATGAAGACGGACTGTTCGCAGCCCAGGGACGAACGCACCCGGGCAATCGAAGAGCGCATGGGCCAGGTCAAGCACAAGATAGTGGTCTTGTCCGGCAAGGGTGGAGTTGGCAAGAGCACGGTGGCAGTCAATCTCGCCACCGCCCTGGCGCTGGAGGGCAAGGTAGTCGGGCTGCTTGACATCGATCTTCACGGACCCACTGTGCCCCAACTACTGGGCTTGGTCCATGAACGTCCCGTCTTTGACGGCGAGGCGCTCATACCCGTCGAGGTAGGCGCGAACCTGAAGGTGATGTCCATCGGCTTCCTGTTGGGCGACCAGGAGGAAGCAGTGGTGTGGCGTGGCCCTATGAAGGCGGTGGCCATCGAGCAGTTCCTGGGTGAGGTAGAGTGGGGGGAGCTCGACTACCTGATCATAGATTCGCCCCCTGGGACCGGGGATGAACCCCTGGCCGTCTGTCAGACTATAGGTAGATTGGACGCAGCGGTCATCGTCACCACTCCGCAAGAAACAGCCCTCAGCAACGTGAGGCGCTCGGTCAAGTTCTGCTCCATGTTGGGAGTCCCAGTGCTGGGCGTCATCGAGAACATGGCTGGTTTTGTCTGCCCCCACTGTGGCCAGGTCACCCACATCTTCAGCAAGGGCGGAGGGGCGGCAATGGCAGCCAAGGCGGGAGTTCCCCTGCTGGCCAGTGTGCCCTTGGACCCGGGCATCGTCGAGGCCGCTGACGCCGGGCTTAATTTCATCTACTACCGGTCCAAGACCCCGGCTGCCCAGGAGTTTACCAAGGCTTTGGCACCGCTCCTCGCCATGGAGGAAGCTAAGAAAGCAGACGAGACCGTGAGCCCGACCCCTGAAGAGCCCAACAACATCACCCGATTCGCGATCCCTACCAGCGGGGAGGTTCTCTCTCCTCATTTCGGGCACTGCGAAGAGTTCACGCTCATCGATGTTGACAGGACCTCCAAGGAGATCCTCCGAGTCAGCAAGCTACCGGCACCCGAGCACGAACCGGGGCTACTTCCGAGCTGGCTTGCCGACAAGGGAGCGCATGTCATCATCGCAGGCGGCATGGGAGCGCGGGCCCAGCAGCTTTTCGCCGAACAAGGCGTGAAAGTGGTTACCGGGGCTTCTGCCGCATCGCCTCGAATATTGGTTGAGCAGTACCTGGCTGGTACGCTGGTCACCGGCGAGAATGTGTGCGACCGCTAGGGCTGTGGCGGCTCGGGTAAGATACGCACTGGCAGGATCGACACGAAAGGATGCGAGGCATGGCAGGTCCGAATAGAGGAGGGCCGGCTGGACCTCAAGGCCGGGGGAGACGAGGCTTCGGGCTGGGACCTTGCGGAGCGTCGCGGATGGGCCCAGGGTTCGGCCCGGCTGAGGAGGCCTTGGGGCGCCTGGGCCAGGGCGGCGGCCGCTATCGCCGGTCCATTCTCGAGGTAGCCATCCTCTCGTCCCTGGCCGAGACCACAAGCCACGGCTACGACCTCTTAGACCAGTTGGAGGCTCTGGCTGCTGACCTGGTCTGCATAGATGCGGGCAGCATGTACCGGCTACTCCGGGTCATGGAAGAGGACGGCCTAGTGACTTCGTCTTGGGAGATGCCTGACTCAGGCCCCAGCCGTCGGGTCTATAAGGTCACAGATCGAGGTCTGGAAGTCCTCGAGCTGATGGCTCACGCCCTGGAGCAGCGGGCGGCTTCCATGCAGCGTCTGGCCGATCGCGCTCGTCAAGTGGCAGCCAAGACCAGGAAAGCCCGCAGTAGCACTTCTCCGTCTGACGACGCCTAGAATCGCTGGGGAGTTGTCTTGATCGGGTCGTGCACGCTGTCTGGAGTGCGATAACTACATAGATGTTCCTTGCATATAGAAAACAGCGGCAGAAGGGAGGGCCCATGATCGTCGAAGAGCTACAAGAGTTCCTTGCCGCCACTTGCCCGCCTCAGCGGATCACCGATGTCGTTGTCGGCCAGCGCTACACAGCCGTCAGGTTGGAAGATGGAAACGTGGGTCTCGCCTACACTTTCCGTGATAAGCCCGAGGCCGATCCGCCTGGGCTGCCGGACCGCAGTCTACCTATAGGTAAGTCCACCGCCGAAACGCTTCCCTATCTGTCGTCCGATCAGGGGCTCGAGCGTTCTCTGGGACTGGCAGTCGTCAACGCTCTCGCCAACCGGCGGGGTGCTGGTCAACAGGAAGGCGATGTCCTCAATGTCCTAGCGGTAGGCTTCCTAGACCGTGTGGGTATGGTGGGATACTTCGGGCCCCTCATCGCGCCGTTGACCAAACGCACGCAGAAGCTCCTCATCTTCGAGCGCGACGCCGGTCATTCCGAGCAAGTACTCCCCGCCGAGCAGGCCTTCGCAGAGCTGCCGCGCTGCACCGTGGCTATCATCACTGCCACTGCCCTTGTCTTCGGGGAGATCGACCGCTTGCTGGAAGCCGCGGCTGGTTGCCGCGAGATCGCCATTGTAGGCGCTTCTACCCCTTTGGTGCCTGAGGCTTTCGGACCGCTCGGGGTGACGCTGCTGTCCGGAGTCACGGCAGTCGATGGCCCTGCCCTCTTGCAGGTGGTCAAAAATGGCGGCGGGACGGCCGCTTTCGTCAAGCATGTACGCAAGGTCAATGTGAGGCCCTGGCCTTCCGGGCGAGAGGGCTCGGCGGCGAGAGCGGAGCAGGTGCCCGCAAAGCTGTAACCTTTATTTCCTCATGACTATCGACATAAGTCCGGTTATCGGTCGGCTGGGGCCGCTGGAGTACCGTTGGTACGGCCTGATCATGGTGGCGGCCCTCCTAGTCGGCATCTTCATCTTCCGGCGCCAACTTCCACGCCGGGGGATCTCGCCCAGCCATGCTTGGGGCATCGCGCTGATAGCCGTGCCATGCGGGGTCGTCGGGGCTCGGCTGTTTCACGTCTTCGAGAACTTCGGCTACTTCTGGAACCACCCGGACGAGATCTTCGGCCTGAAGCTGGCGGGACTGGCGATCTACGGGGTGCTTACTGGCGGTATGCTCGGACTGCTCGTTTACTGCCGGTGGAAGAAGCTGCCGGTGTTGCGGGTGCTCGATTGCACTGCCTTGGCTTTCCCGGTAGCCCAGATCGTTGGCAAGACCGCCAATATCATCAACGGGGATACCTGGGGCAAGCCGACCTCTCTACCTTGGGCTTTCACGTATGTAAACCCGACCTCTTTCATACCTGATGACCTGCTGGGGGTGCCGACCCATCCGACGCCCGTCTACGAACAACTGTGGCTCTTGGTGGTGGTTGGCATCGTGTGGTGGGCGCTGCCGCGCCTCCGGATCGAAGGCAGCGCCATATTGCTCTACCTCAGCCTGTACTCACTGGGCCGGTTCTTCATTTCGTTCCTCCGTGTGAACAAGATCATCGTCATAGGACTCAAGGAAGCGCAGATCATCGCCTTGGCGGTACTGGTGCTCAGTATTCCGACCTTTCTCTATCTCCGGCACCGGGCCAGGCGAGCCGAGTCCAAGCTGACCGGGTTCCCCACGGAACACCACCTTGTCGGCAGCGGCGGTGATCATTTCGTCGACGGAGGCCAAGTGGGGTGACTGAACAGGCGGCTCTGCGGCGCCCGGCACTAAGAAGGGGCGCCGCGAAAGCGGCGCCCCTTCGAACCGGTCGACTTCTTGGCCGCTAGAAGCCCGGGTACCCGTCCAGCCGACTCAGAACAGCCCGACCACCCGTCCGGTCTCCAAGTCCAAGTCCACGTCGTAGAACACCGGCCGCGCCGGCAGCCCCGGCATGGTCCTCATCTCCCCCACCAGCGGGTAGAGGAAGCCTGCGCCCACCGAGGCGCGCACGTCCCGGATGGGGACCACGAAGCCTTTGGGCACCCCTTTCAGGTTGGGGTCATGGCTCAGGCTGAGATGGGTCTTGGCCATGTTGATCGGTAGCTTGTCGAAACCAAGCCGGGTGTAGAGGTCGATCTTGGCCTCGGCCTCGGGCAGGTACTCGACCCCGTCAGCGCCGTAGATCTCCTTGCAGATGATCTCGATCTTCTCTTTGATGGGGATGTCGAGCGGGTAGAGGAACTTGAAGTTGCTCGGCTTCTCCACCGCCCTGAGAACGGCCTTCGCCAGATCCACTGCGCCGGCGCCGCCGTGGGTCAAGTGTGTGGCGACCACCGAAACCTCCGCTCCT
>CAKZRW010000070.1 GCA_937148845.1 uncultured Actinomycetes bacterium
CCAGTCAGGACCGCGTTCGGCCGCCACACCGAGTGGACCGCAAAGCCTTCGTTCAGGTAGAGTACCCGACTGCCGTCCGGTTCCTCTACCACCCGTATGAACTGGTAGCGTGACTCCTTCTCGTAGAGAAGACCCTCAGTGGCCTTCACCGCTCCAGGAGGGATGATCGTGAGACCGGCCTGGGCCACCGCCGTGACAAGCCAGCGCCACCCCAAAAGCAGACACGCACCTGCCGCGATGATCGCAGCGGCTCCGATGAGGGTGCGTTGCGTACCGATAAGCGGGATCGTGACCAAAGGCGGTAGGAAAGTGCCCAGCAGACTGCCGGCGGTCGAGAGCGCGAACACCCTCCCAGCCGTCGCCCCCGCCTCCTGTACCTCTTTCATGCCGATACGTACGGCGAAAGGGGTCACCGTCCCCAACAGCAGTACAGGAGGCACGAACAGCACGACGCAGGCAAAGAACGAGCCCAACACCGCTCCAACGGAGACCGAGTCGATGCCGTCGATAGTCACGTTGAGGAAAGGCCGAGCTACAAACGGGACCACTGCGGTGAGAACAGCGCCCGCTAGCACCACGCCCCCGAGCAAACGAGGACTCGGCCACCTATCAGCCAACTTCCCACCCAAGAAGTAACCCAGAGACAGGGCCACCAGGATCAGACCGATGATATTGGCCCAGATTATAGTCGACGAGCCGAAGTAAGGCGCCAGCAGCCGCGAAGCACACATCTCGGTGGCCATGCTGCCCGTGCCGGCAAAGAAGACCAGACCGTTCAACGCCCCCCGACGCAAAGAAGAACTGGTTCTCAGAGCAGCCTGCATCCGTAGTCTTGTCCGATCCGCTTGTCTCGCTCGATTCGCTCAGCTGGTCCAACCTTGCCGGCGTGCACCTGCTCACGCGTCCGCCCATTATACGGGACTGGGTATATGATGGGTCATACAGCCTGCCAGGCAACCGCTCCGAGGGTGACCACTGCCGAGCGTAGGCGCCGGAGGACCGACCAGTACACCCACACGAGGGAAGGTGCAACATGGAACAGCCGCCAAGCCCCTACTCGACCACCAGCCCACCCTATCCGACCCCGACTCCCTATCCGCTCACCTTCTCGGTCGACTATCCTGACCGGCCTCTCGACCGGTTGAGCACGGGACTCCGCTTCCTTTGGATCATCCCCATCGGCATCATCGCTTCACTCTTGGCCTCGGGCACGATTTCGATCGAAAGCCAGAACTACTCCTGGTCCTGGGCAGCCGGCGGAATTTTGTTCGTCCCGGTGCTCCTGATGCTTCTCTTCCGCAAGAAATACCCCCGTTGGTGGTTCGACTGGAACCTGGAGCTGTCGCGTTTCTTGGCCCGAGTGGGCGCCTACGCTCTCCTCTTGCGAGACGAATACCCCTCCACCGACGAAGAGCAGGCGATCCACCTGGACTTCGCTTACCCGGACGCTTCTCAGCTGAGCCGGGGGCTGCCCCTGGTCAAGTGGCTGCTGGCTGTACCCCACTGGATTGTGCTCTGGTTCCTGTGGATCGGAGCTGCCGTGTGCGTGATCATCGCCTGGTTCGCCATCCTTTTCACCGGGCGATACCCGCGGAGCCTGTTCGACTATGTGGTCGGTGTGGTGCGTTGGACGCTGAGAGTGGAGGCCTACGCTTTCTTGCTGATCACCGACCGCTACCCACCCTTCAGTCTGGAGTAGCACCAAGTCCTGCCTGGCGTACGCGGTCAGCAAGGTCGCAGGCCTCTTTGTACAGGCCACGTCCTACCTGGATGACATCGCCCAGCTCAAGGTGCAGGTCTTCCGCACCGTTGTAACGTGGCCACTCCACCGCTCCGCCCCCATTGGGGTCTCCGGTGGCTGCGAACCGCGTCCAATAACCCATGATGGTCTCGGACAACCGCCGATCGGGATCTTGGATCTGGCCCAGAGCCGAGAACATGTCCAGATTGCCGAAGACATACGGGATCTCGACTCCGTGGAAAGCGCCCAAAGGATTGCCGAAAGGAACCCGCGTAAAGTGGTACAGATAGGCCGACGCCGACTCGCTCATCACCCCGGCGGCAAAACGAGCTGTGGACGCAAAACCCACCTCGGTGAGCATTCGGCTGAAGGCGGGGACTATGTCAGCAGGCGTCTTCACTGGATAAAGCGACCGTGCTTCTGTCACCAGCGGCCCGAAGATCTCTGCAAGTTGACGCTGGAACTCTTCGGTCGAGGTGGTCAGACCGGCGAGGAAGGCATTGCCCTCGTCGGCGTTCGAACCGATGAGGAGAGGGAGGGGCCATTGCTTCGCCTGAAGCCACAGTCTGGTGGGCAGGTCAGGCAGTACGTAGCCGTCGGCGACCGGTTTCCAGACCAGTCCGCCCTCCATCAGCTCCTCGCCGGGCATAGCGGCCAGCAGGTCGGCCGCACTCTTCGCCCGCAGCTCTGTGAGCACATCGCCCCTCGGAGCTATGCCCAGTCGTTCGGCGAACTTCGCCCCTGCCTCCTCCGCCTCGGCCAGGGTGGCCGCAGTCGAGACCCCAAAGCCCGCATCCAGCAGAATGCCACTCTGCACTATGGCGCGCTCGAACAAGCCCTCGGCGAGGGGGCTCACCAACAAGTCGAGAATACTGATAGCGCCGGCGGACTCCCCGAACACGGTGACCCTTTCCGGATCGCCCCCAAAAGCAGCGATGTTGCGCTTCACCCACTTCAGGGCAGCGATCTGGTCGAGGAGACCGTAGTTGCCCGACGTACCCTCCGGAGACTCTGTCGTCAGCGCGGGATGCGAGAGGAAACCGAAGGGACCCAGTCGATAATTGATGGTAACGACGACCACACCCTTGGTGGCCAGATTGGCCCCGGAGTACACGGCCATGGAGCCCGCACCAGTGACGAAGCTCCCACCGTGGATCCACACCATCACCGGAAGACCGTCGGTCTGGCTCTTGGCGGGAGTCCACACGTTGAGGTACAAGCAGTCCTCTGCGGTGGCACCGACGTCAAGATAGAAGACCTCTCCCGAACTTGGCTGTGGACAAGAGGGGCCGAACTGAGTGCACTCCCTGACCTTCTTCCATGGAGTCACCGGCTGGGGAGGCTTCCAGCGGAGCTCCCCCACCGGGGGCGCCGCATAGGGGATACCTCTGAAGACATGCAGTCCCCCTTCTAGCACACCCTTGATGGGTCCACCGTCCAGCTGGACCTGGGGCAGGGACCCACCACTGCCGGAGCATCCCGCCGCAAGCCCAGCGACGAGCACCAAGCCCAGAGCAGCAAGCAGAAGACCGGCCGCCACGAGACACGATCGACGGAACACCACCGCCCAGAAAAACCGCCGAAGCGTGAGCCTCCCCGCCGTCCGGCGTCGGGTGAGCACTACGCGCTCTACCGGCTCGCTCTCGCGACCCATGGCACTCCCTTCCCGCTAGCCCTCCAACTCTGTCACTTCTAGACTATCGCTGATCTCGATACAGCCGCACACACTCATGGCTGCCGGGCAACGCTTGAGATACTCGGCGAAAACCTCCCGGGCCTGTTCCGTCTTGCCTGGCGGCACCTTCAACTGGTAATCGACCCGGATGCGCGTGATGCGAAGAACGCCATCGACATCTTCGATGTCGCCCTCCACCTGGGCGCAAAAGCGGTCGCTGTGAGTGGGTATTTTCTTGGTGGCCAACGCCGTGGCCAACGTACCCATCATTCAACCGCCCACCGCTCCCACGATGTGATCGAGGGTAGCAGCGTGTTCCACCTCGGGCTCGACCTTGTAGAACTTCTTGATACCCCCGTGCACACCGTAGTAGATGGGCTCGGAAAAGCCCTGAATGATAGCCTTGCGGATGGGCCCGTGTTCTCTGACGATGGTGATCCTGGAGGTGTGGACCACTCCCATGGCAATGGATCAGTCGACTATCCGGTCCGGGTAACCCTGCATGAGCTCTTGGTTCGACGCGGGCCGTACATCCACCACCTCGATGTCGAAGTGGAGACGCTTGCCAGCCAACGGATGATTGGCGTCGACCGTGACCGACTCCTCGCCGACCTCGACCACCACCATATAGACCTCACCACTGGGGGTCTCCGCGGTCAGTTGCAGACCCGGCTCCAGCGGCATTCCTTCAGGGAACTCGCCGCGGGGAATGTCAAACACGGCCTCGGGGTTGAATTCCCCGTAAGCATCATCCGGCTCGACAACGACGGTAGAAGTGTCGCCCGTGGACATGCCTTCGACCGCACGCTCCAGTCCGGAAATGAGATTGTCATAACCATGGAGGTAGACCAAAGGGTCACAGCCTGTGTTAGTGTCGATGATGTTGCCGTCGTCGTCTCGCAAGGTGTAGGTTAGCGAGACTACTGCGCCGCGTGTGGCTTGCATAGGGAACTTCCCTTCTCTTGGGGTCCGCAGACCGCTCCGTTGGAGGACAAAAGCTTACTACACTTCGGGCCCCTGCATCGGCTCCTCACCGGCCTCCTTACCACGACACTGCTCCCACCAGCGCTGATGGCGTTCTCGCGCCAGCCACTCCGGGACGTGCCCGGTCACCATGCCATTGAGATAATGCCGACCGTGTCGGGTGAGGAACACATGGGCCAAGTGGCCGAGGAAAAGAGTGAACGCCAATACCGCCAAGAAACCGTGCAACCACAATGCCCGCGTTACCAACCAAGCCGGAAAACTGGCCTTGTGCATCAGTATGCCGCCGGTGGTAGCGAAGCCTACTGCCATCGCTGCCACTAGCACCACATTGAGTTTCTGCCCCGCGTTGAAGCGGCCTTGCGGCGGCATCGGCCTACCCCGTAGCAAGTAGCCCCGCAGGGCAAGAACAAGCCACCTTCCGTCCTCCCCGGTCCACCAGTCGACTTCCCGCAGGTTCTCACGCAGCCGGCGACGGTCCATGACCAGCATCAACAGCAGGGGTAACAAGACCATGGCCAAGCCAACGAAGGCGTGGTAACGAGAGACGGCCTCCCGAGCCCCACCCATCCACTCGCGGGTGGCAGGGGCCCACATCAACACGCCGCTGAGGAACGCCCCCAGGAAAAAAAGGGCGTAGAGCCAGTGAGCGAGCCGCTCCGCCAGGTGGAAGCGAAGCATGAAATCAGATGCTGGCATCAGCCGGATAACCTCGCTGCTCCCAGTAGCCCTTATAACCCTCGGGACCGGCGGCGATCGCTTCTACCCGCACCACCCATTTGACGTTCTTGTAGGCGTAACTGCCCGGCAGGACCAGCCTAAGCGGCCGGCCCATCTTCTCGGGCAGAGGCTCGCCCAAGAGCTCGTAGGCGAGCAGAGTGTCAGGCCGTAAGGCCTCCTCTGTGGTCAAGGAGTCAGTATAGATCCCGTCGCTCGAATAGAAGACCAGGTGGGTAGCTCGTGGGTCGAGCCCAGCCGTACGCATGAGCTCTCCCGCCGTGACACCCGTCCACTCCACGTCTTTGACTCCCCAACCCTCCACGCAGTAGAAATCGCGGGTGAACCGGCTACGCGGTAAGGCCTTGACCTCTGCGAAGGTCAGCTCCAGAGGCTTGCTCACCAGGCCGTCTACGACCAGCCGCCAGGAACTCTCCACGAAGGCCGCTCCCGGACCGACCGTGTTGATCCGAAAAGCAGAGACACCAGCGGGCCAGTCGCCGCCTCCCGATATACGCCCGATTGTGTCTTTGCCCACGAAAAGGGTCACCAGACCGGCCACCACCAGGCCGATGAAGGCGCGCCTTCCGATAGGTTTCTCCGCCGGTTCGGCCATGTCCCGCCTTCGCTCTTACTCCTTTGCTCCCGGGCACTAGGTCTTGTCCGTGGATATACCTTCCCGCAATATGGGAAATGAAACTCCTGAGGCGCCTAGCCGGTGCGGGGAGACAGACCAAGACGAGGGACAGTTACCACGATGGATAGACGCGAGTTCTTGACCTTATGGGCCCGGTGGCTGCTCGCCGCCGGCACGGCGGCCTTGGCATCGTCGCTCGCGGGATGCGCCCGTCTTCTCCGCTGGTCGGAATCCCAGACCCGGACGGGTTCCTTCGGGGGCGCTGAGACGACGACCACACTCGTCGTCACGGGACCCGAGAACACTTCCCCCAGTCAGACCACCCCACCCCCGTCCGGTCCGGCGTCTTCCGAGCCGGTTCCCACGACTACTTCCACCATGGACACGGTGCACCCTACCTATCCCGATCTTGCGGTCATCAGAGGCGAGGCTCCCGACCGCAACGTGCGGGCAGCCCTGGCGGCGCTGGGAGGCATGGAGCGTTTCGTCGAGCCGGGAGCCAATGTAGTGGTAAAGCCCAACGTACTCACCGGTAGATTGCCCGAGTACGCAGTGACCACCAACCCCCTGGTAGTGGCCACCATCGTAACCATGTGCTTGGAAGCGGGGGCCGACCGAGTCACGGTGCTCGACTACCCGACCTCGAGCCCCCGGGCAGCCTTCAAGGAGTCGGGCATCGCCCAGGCGGTCGCGCAAGCAGGAGGAACGGTGAAGTACCTGACCAACCGTAACTTCGAGCGGGTAGAGATCCCCGGGGGTGTGGCCATCGATTCCTGGCCCCTGGTGACCGACGTTCTCGAGGCCGATACCTTCATCAACGTGCCCATCGGGAAGACCCACGGTCTCGCTGGACTCACCCTGGCCATGAAAAACCTCATGGGCATCATGGGCGACCCACGTGGCCGCATCCATACCGACTACCCCGTGAAGATCACCGACGTCAACACCCGGGTAGTCCAGCATCTGGTGGTCTTGGATGCCTATCGGGTCCTCGTGCGTAACGGCCCCACCGGGGGCAACCTGAGAGATGTGGCCATGCCCAAGACGGTCGTCGCCGGGACCAGCCCTGTGGCTGTCGATGCCTACGGCTGCACCATCATGGGCTGGCAGCCCGACCAGCTGCCGAGCCTGGTGGAGGCAGAGAGGCGTGGTCTGGGAACCCTCGATCTGGCGAAGTACACGATCTTCGAGGGTACAGCCTGATGCCTGACGATAGGCAGATGGAAGAGCGCCAGCGAGCAAGCGGGCACGGGGGTATGGAGGAGCAAACGACCAGCGCACGCCGAAGCCCGCGCCGCCCGACCAGACGCCGGGGCCTGCACCGCTATCGACGCGTTTTTCAGACCTTCTTCTTGCTTGCGTTCTTCACTCTGCTCACCCTGACTTTCTGGCCGCTTGGAAGCGTCTTCTTGGGAGGCTTCTTGCTGGCGGACCCCCTGCTGGCCCTCACCTCGCTCGCCAACGGGGTGCTCAAATGGGAACTGCTCCTTGCCATCCCTGTGCTCCTCAGTCCGCTCTTCCTAGGACGTGCGTTCTGCGGCTACGTCTGCCCGACCGGTTTCCTCATCGAACTGTTCGGCCCGCGTAAGGAACGTCAGGCCGGTCCCAGGGTCCGAACGATTCTCCGCAAGATCCCCCTCTTCGGCCTGGTAGTAGTACTCTTTTTGCTAGTTTTTGGCAGTGCGGTCTACCTAGTCTTCGATCCGCTTTCGCTCCTGACCCGCTCTGCCACTACCCTGCTCTACCCCGCAGTGGACCGTGCGCTTCGCCTCGTAGGCGACATAGCCTACCTCGCCCCACCGCTGCGGGGGACAGTCGATACAGTGACCGAGACGCTCACCGGCCGCCTTCTTTTCCCCAACGGTCTTGCCTACAGACTGCAGCTAGTGATCTTCGCCATGTTCGTCGCCATCCTCGCCATCTCGTGGATCGAGCGGCGCCTGTGGTGTCGGCACCTCTGCCCCCTGGGTGCGCTTCTAGGTCTCGTCGGCCGCAAAGCCATCTACGGGCGGGTGGTCGACCAAAGTCTCTGCCGAAGCTGCGAGGCTTGCACCGACGTCTGCCCTATGGATGCCATACGGGATGCCGGCGCTGCCACCGATTGCTCGCGGTGCCAGATAGGCCTGGAATGCGCTGACACCTGCCCCCATGGCGCCATCCGCTGGGGACGTCGGCCCCGCAAGCAGCACGTCCACGACCCGAGTCGACGGGCACTCCTCAAAGCAGGAGGAGTGGCCTTTGTGGGGAGTCTGTTCCTCTTCACGGGGCTCGGCCGCATCCAACGCGATGTCTTCTTGATCCGGCCACCAGGGTCGCGGAATGAGCTTGACTTCATGGCTACCTGTGCTCGTTGCGCCCAGTGCATGAAGGTCTGTCCTACCAATGTCATCCAGCCGGCCGTGCTGGATGCCGGATGGGAAGGGTTCTTCACCCCGCAGATGGATTACCGGCGGGGTTACTGTGACTGGACCTGCAACGAGTGTGGCAAAGTGTGCCCGACCCAAGCCATCCGATCGCTCAGCCTGGCGGAAAAGCGCCGCAAGGTGATCGGCCGCGCCTACATCGATCACAACACCTGCATTCCGTGGTCCGAGGGACGCGATTGTCTCGTCTGCCAGGAGCTTTGTCCCGTCCCCGAGAAAGCCATCATCCTCGTATCGGCCGGACAAGGCGAGGGGCAGGGACAAGGCAGAGGAAGCGGTCGAGCCGGATTACGACTGCCCCGCGTGGTTGCTGAACGCTGCATCGGCTGCGGTGTGTGTCAGTTCAGTTGCCCCGTGCCGAACGAGGCAGCCATCCGCGTGCGCGCGCTGGAACAGACCGGCTTTCTTTCCAAGTGACGCGGAGACAGCCGGTGAGCGCCAGAGTCAGGGGTATACTCGACGAGGTCCAACGCATGACAAGGCTCAAGGGCCAGTTGGGGGGCAGACCGATGAGGGCTCGACGCGTCTCCACTTTGTTCTCCACCCTTTCGTCCACCTGGGTTCCCACGGTCCGCTCTGCCCAGGGGGGTAGAGCGACGGCGCTGACCGCTGCCTTGTCCCCGCTCACCGTCGGCTTCGTCTCCCTGCTTGCCAGCTTGCTGTTCGTGATCTTACCCGCCCCCGTCGCTCGCGCTGACGATACTTCCGTAGGCGGCGAGGCAGGTAATCTCCAACCCCTCGCAAGTACCACGGTCCGGCTGGAAGCGGAGACAGTGCAAGCCATCCTCTATCGCCGCTTCGCCGAGTTCAAGGTGGACTTCTTGTTCGTGAACATGGGCGAGCCCGAGCAGCTCCAGCTCGGCTTTCCTTACTACCTGCTCGGCGCTGACGACAACGGCACTCCTCCTCTGGCTTTTCGGGCCTGGCAGGATGGCCGCCCGCTGCCCGTACGCCTTGGCAGGGGGCGCTACGAGGGAGAGGAAGTCGGTTACTTCCTGCATGACGCCACCTTCCCGCCCGGGAAGACGATGATCACGGTCTACTACTTGAGCGAACCGACTTGGTCGTCGGGCGACCGTTTTCCCTATACTGCCCCGTCGGAACTCAAGCGCGGAGGTTTCAGCTTCCTCGCCGGTCGTTATGACTACTGGTTGCACACAGGAGCCGGCTGGGCAGGAACTATCGGTAAGGCTGCCGTCCGCTTCTGTCTGGCCGATGACTTCGACTCTTTCGGGCTGCAGGTCAAGGCTGAATCCCCTCTGGTGGAGGGAGGTTGGCCCTGGACCACGAAGCCCGAGACCTACACGAATCCCGACCCGCGGACTTTCCTGTGGGAGTTCGCAGACTTCGAACCCACCCGAGACGACAACATAGTGCTTGCTCTTACCGCTCCTTTCCCGGCTGAGCCGGAGCCACAGCTGATCCCTGCCACTCTAGGTGCGATGTTGTTCCCCGACACAAGCTCCTCCGGCCTGAGGGAGGATGAGAACTTCCCGTTGTGGGCTTTGGCGGACGGTTCGGCGTCCAGCGCCTGGAAATGCACCCCGACGGCTGGGCCCGCGTGGGCACGGCTCCGCATCGGTGGCAGCCAGGAAATACGCGAGTTACGCATCTTGCCTGGCCTCAATCAGACGCTCTCCTCCTTCGCCGAATATGGTCGCCCGAAGACCATAAGAGTTGACCTTTCTGACGGCACCACCGCCACCTTCGGCCTGGAAGATGAGGCCTCTGTGCAGGTCTTCCCCCTGGTGGCCGCGGCCGAGTGGATCCGCATCCAGGTGCTCGACTGCTATCCCGGTAGTAAGAGCGATGATGTCTTCATATCTTGGCTGGGTCTGGGTACCCAGCCCGCACCGCAGTTCGTGCCTTTCACACAACTGCTTCCGGGAGAGTCCGGACCCACTACCGAGACCACCATGCTAGAATCGACCACGCTGCCCCCGAGCTCCGGGTCGACTGGAGGAAGTGTGCCAAGCGCGGCTCCGGGCACCTCCAGTGAGAAGACGGGCCTCGATTGGTCTTTGTGGTCCGTGGTTTCTTTCGCTGTGGCCGGTGCCGCTTTCTTGGTGCTCGTGGCTCTGGTGGTAGTGGCGGCACGCCGACGTTGACCGCGTGGACACCGCGCCCTAATGGGGGGAGGGCGTCGTCCGGCGCTTCTCTCTCGGAAACAGGCTGGGCGCGATGGGTCATTCACAAGAGGTAGAGACCCGCTATCGATGGGTCATCCTGGCACTCGCTGTACTTGCCGTGTTCGGCGCCCTGGGTCTTTCCCGTTTCAGCTACACCTCCATCCTTCCTTTCATGCAAGACGGCCTCAGACTCTCCAATAGTCAAGCCGGGGGTCTCGCCACGGCCAACCTGGCCGGGTATATGACCATGGCCATCTTGGGCGGGGCTTTGGCTTCTCGTTTTGGACCTCGCTACGTCATAAGTGGAGGACTATTGCTGGCCTCTCTGGGCATGGTGATCACGGGCATGGCCGGTAGCTACTCTCTTGCCCTAGGGGGAAGGTTCTTGTCTGGCATAGGCGCCGCAGGTGCCAGCGTGCCGGGGCATACCATGGCGACGATGTGGTTCCCTGTGACAAGGCGAGCTCTCAGCGCAGGTACAGCGGCCACTGGTTGCTCCGTAGGTCTGGTAGTGGTGGGTCCACTGATCCCGTTTCTTATGGAGAGATGGGGTCCGGAGGGATGGCGTCGTACCTGGCTCGTGCTAGCAGCCGCTGTAGCAGTGATAGCCCTGATCGCACTGCTTGGCATCAGGAACCGGCCTCACGCCAGACACCAGGTGCCACGGCCTTCTGAGCGGGACCGGCCCGCCGGCTGGAGACGCATCTACTTCTCGCCGCGGGTCTGGCATCTGGGTGTAGTCTACTTTCTTTTCGGCTTCGCCTACATGGCTTACCTTACCTTCTTCACCAAGCGCCTCATAGCCGATGTCGGGTACACCGCCGAGAAAGCCGGCACCTTGTTCATGATACTGGGCTGGGCCAGCTTGGCGTGCGGGATCCTCTGGGGTTGGGTCGCCGACCGCATCGGGCGCGGACGGGCGATGACTTTGATCCTACTACTGCAGACACTGTCGTACAGCCTCTTTGCCCTCTCCCAGCGGCAGAGCGCCCTGGTGGCGTCGGCCCTGCTCTTCGGTATCACCGCCTGGGGTGTCCCTGCCATCATGGCTGCCCTTTGCAGCGACCTGGTCGGACCGCGCATGGCTCCCGCCGCTTACGGCTTTCTCACTGTCTTTCATGGCCTCGGCCAGGCAACGGGGCCCTACGTGGCCGGGAAACTGGCCGACGCCCTAACCACTTTCACGACCAGTTATCTCATGGCTGCAGGCGTGGCCTTGTGCGGTGCGTTAGGGATCGCCGCCTATCGAAGAGTAGGCACTCGGGCCGAGGATGTGCCTCGCCCTGAGGACCTTCCTGGCCACGAGTGCCCCCCAGGCGCGACTCTGGCCGGTCAACCGGCCGACCAGCCCTCTCTCGACCCGTCAGCGTCGAGATAGAAGACAGAGAGGCAGGGCGGGGCGGGAAGTCTCGTCTGCTACCGAGGGGGCGAGGGTCCTGTCCGTCTACGCGGGCGTCCTATCCACCGGGGCGAGTATCCTTGTAAGTACCATGACCGGTCGACCTTTGGAAACCCTGTTGCGCGACCTCAATGAGAAACAGCGCCTTGCCGTCGAACACGGTGAAGGGCCGCTTCTCATCGTGGCCGGCGCGGGTACCGGCAAGACGGCCACTCTGGCGCATCGCGTCGCCTATCTCATCGCCCAAGGCAGTGACCCTAGTCGTATACTCCTTCTTACCTTCACCAGACGGGCGGCGGCCGAGATGCTTCGGCGGGTAGACTCCCTTCTCCGCCATCTGGGGTCCGTAGAGCGGGATGAGAGTCGACCCACCTCTGCAGCTCCGCTCCCACTGCGCCAAGCGTCCAACCGGGTCTGGGGGGGTACGTTCCACGCCGTAGCCACGCGGCTGCTCCGACTGCACGGTCGGGCGATAGGTCTCGATCCCTCCTTCACCATCCTGGACCGCAGCGATGCGGAGGACCTTCTGGGAGTGCTGCGCACGGAGCTCGGCCTGGCCAAGAGCGACCGCCGCTTCCCGCTCAAGAGCACCTGCATGGATATCTACAGTCGCTGCATCAATGCCCGAGAGCCAGTAGAAGAAGCTGTAGAGAACTACTTTCCCTGGTGCCGTGACGATGTGGGCGACCTACGCAAGCTGTTCTCTCTGTACGTCGATCGCAAAGGGACCCAGGGTGTCCTCGACTACGACGACCTGCTCCTTTACTGGCACGGACTGCTCAGCGACGCACGTGCGGGCGCAGCGGTGCGCAGGCGTTTCGATTGGGTACTGGTCGACGAATACCAAGACACTAATGCGCTGCAAGCGGAGATCCTGCAGATGCTGACCCCCGATGGCAAGGGTCTGACTGTGGTGGGAGACGACGCGCAGGCCATCTACTCCTTCCGGGCAGCGACCGTGCGCAACATCCTCGACTTCCCCGCCAGGTTCCCCAGCACGACCATTGTGACCTTGGAGCAGAACTACCGCAGCACCCAGCCTCTCCTCCGAGCCACCAATGCCGTCATCGCCGAGACTTCTGAGCGCTATGCCAAGGAATTGTGGTCCGCGCGAGGCGGAGGGACGAGGCCACAACTAGTCATCTGCCAAGATGAAGACGAACAGACCGAAGCCTTGATCCGACAGGTCCTCGAACATCGCGAAGCCGGCCTTGCCCTGCGCCGTCAGGCAGTCCTCTTTCGAGCGTCCCATCATAGTCTGGCCCTGGAATTGGAGCTTGCCCGGCGCAACATCCCCTTCCGTAAGTATGGGGGGCTGCGATTCGTGGAGACCGCTCACGTCAAAGACCTGCTAACCTTTCTACGCCTGGCTGAGAATCCGCGCGATCTCATGGCTGGCACCCGAGTCCTTATGCTCTTGCCCGGAGTCGGACCCAAGAAGGCCCGCGCCCTCATGGACAGGTTGGGGTCACGCGTGGTGTCTTCGGAGCGGATGCACCCGGAGCCGGCTGCAAGTGACAGAGAGAGTGCTGCGGCCGTAGCTAGGGCCGAAGCTCCAGCAGGTCCCGAGGCCGAGGACGAGAGCGAGGCTCCAGAAAGCGCTGAGGCCCTCCGCGCTGTCGATACCCGCGGGGAGTCCTCTCCCTGGTCAGCCTGGCGAGCCTGCCCGCCGCCTTCGGCGGCGGCAGCGGCTCATTGGCGCGACTTGGTCGAGCTGATGAGCTTGATAGGAGGCCGCCGCCCCGGTGACTTGGCCTCCCAGATCCATCAAGTCCGCCTCTTCTACGCGCCTCTTCTGGAGCGGCTCTACGACAACGCCCGGGCCCGGCTCCTGGACCTGCAGCAACTCGAGTATCTCGCGGCTCGCTTCAACGACCGCGCCCGTTTCCTGGCCGAGCTTGCTCTGGACCCTCCGAGCTACAGCGAGGATTTCGCCGGTCCTCCCCTCCTAGACGAGGACTTCCTAATCCTTTCCACTATGCATTCGGCCAAGGGTCTGGAGTGGGATGTCGTGTACGTCATCCACGCGGCAGACGGCAACATACCTTCTGACCTGGCCACCGGGAGAGCCGACGAGATAGAGGAGGAGCGACGCCTGTTCTACGTAGCCCTCACCAGAGCCAAGGACTGGCTGTATGTCTTCTATCCCCTCCGTTATTACTCGTATCCGCGCTCTTTCAGCGACGTGCATGGCTACGCTCAGCTCACCCGGTTCCTACCCCCTCACGTGCAGTCACTCTTTGACGTGCGCCAGGCAGGAGGCCCGGCCACAGCGGATGACGCGAGTCGGGCAGGTCAGCCGGGGAAGGCGAGCACGGAAGGGCAGGTCACCCTGGAAGACATCAGGAGACGCCTCAAGGCTTTCTTCTGAACTGCACTGCTTGCCGTTGACAGATCGTTCTCCCCTTGCGCTTCGGCTAGGGTGGGAGGGCAGCTTTTCGCCGAGCGTGCGATAATAGTGGCCACGATCCGTGAAGTTCTTACAAGGAGCGTGTTTCCATGCCAAGTTGGATCGGACCATGGGAGATCGCGATCGTCCTGGTCCTGGCACTGCTCATCTTCGGGCCCAAGAAGCTGCCCGATCTGGGAGCTTCCCTCGGCCGTTCTATTTCCGGTTTCAAAAGGGGCCTGAAGGAAAGCCAGGAGGAGATCAAGGCTGCCGTCAAGGAGGATGTGGCGGTCGATAAGGAGGCAGCCCTGAATCCGCCGGAGACCGCGAGCGTCAGCGCGGCCCCAAGCCAAGCCTCAGGCGTCAGGGCGGAGGCGAGCGGGACGGCCGGCACGACGCAGACTGGTTCCACGGAACAGAGCTGACCGCTCCCCTGCCAAGCTGGCCGGCGCACCCGGGGTGGGCACGTTCCCGACCCGGGGGAACCTGGACGGGAGAGAACATCTAGATTGCCTCGTCTGCACCTCAGGGGACGTGCCTGAGGTTGTCACTCTAAAGGGATATAATGCCGTTCGGCCTGGGTCACCGGGCCGGGGCTTTTCATAGCCGTCACGACCAACCGAGAGAGGCCGACCACTGCGACCCTCAAGGAGAAGCGATGCCGCGACCACAGCCCCCGCTAGACCAGGAAGCCTCCTGGCACAGCCAGTCCCTTGCAGAAATCCTCGAGGCCCTTCAGACCGATAGCGAACACGGACTCTCCCCGGACGAAGTTGAGAAGCGTCGGGCGCAGTATGGCCCTAATGTGCTGACTCGGCGCAAGGGACCGAGTTGGTTCACGAGACTTCTGTCCCAGTTCAGCCAGCCTCTGGTCCTGATCTTGATAGTGGCCGGCGCGGTGACGGCGGCTTTCAAAGAGTGGGTCGATGCGGGAGTGATTTTCGGTGTGGTGATCATCAACGCCACGGTGGGATACCTCCAGGAGACCAAGGCGGTCAAAGCCATCGAGGCGCTGTCGCGAGCGATGACTATACAGACTACGGTCATCCGGCAGGGCCGGCGGGTCGTGGTGTCTGCTTCCGATCTCGTGCCCGGCGACGTAGTCAACCTGCAGGCCGGGGACAAGGTACCTGCTGACCTACGGCTTATCTACCTGCGAGAACTACGGGTGGATGAATCCACCCTTACGGGGGAGTCTCTGCCGGTCGAGAAGCGCACCGAGGCGTTACCGCCGGATACGGTGCTGACCGACCGCGCGAACATGGTCTACGCCACCACTTTGGTGGCAGCGGGTCAAGGAACCGGAGTGGTGGTAGCGACCGGTGACAACACCGAGGTGGGCAGGATTTCCCATCTTATCGCCGAAGCAGAGCAGCTCAAGACCCCGCTTACCCGCAAGATTGCAGCCTTCAGCAAGCTGTTGCTCTACGTCATCATAGGCTTGGCGGCAGTGACCGCTCTTGTGGGAATCTTGCGCGGGCAATCGGCCTTCGACATGTTCATGGCGGCGGTGGCCCTGGCTGTGGGAGCGATCCCCGAAGGGCTTCCCGCCGCTGTCACCATCACCTTGGCGATCGGCGTGTCCCGGATGGCCCGACGCCGGGCCATCATCCGCAAGCTGCCTGCAGTCGAGACCTTAGGCTCTACCACCGTCATCTGTTCCGACAAGACGGGCACTCTGACCGAGAACCAGATGACCGTGCAGGAGTTGACGGTCGCAGAGCAGGCCTTCTTCGTCACAGGCGTCGGCTACAAGCCCGAGGGCTGGCTCACTGCGCAGGACGGGTCTGTCCTCGACGGTCCTTCCCTGCCCAGAGGGCTGCTCGAGCTGCTCAGGGCCGGGGTGCTCTGCAACGACAGTTCTCTCTACCAACAAGACGGCGAATGGCACATCGGCGGCGACCCAACGGAGGGGGCACTGCTGGTGGTGGCTGCCAAGGCGGGTGTCGAAAGAGAAGAGGTGGCCCGACAGTTCCCCCGCCTGGATACCTTGCCCTTTGAGTCGGAGCATCGGTACATGGCCACGCTGCACGCCCTCGACACCCACCAAGATTCAGGCTCTGGGGGTAGTCCCGAGGCAGACAGGAACGGTCGACTGATATATGTCAAAGGAGCCCTGGAGAAGATACTGGCGCGTTGCCACCGCCAACTGACGCTGGAGGGGAACGAGGAACAGTTGGAGCCGGAACGGATCGAAGCCCTCGCCCGCAAGATGGCAGAGCAGGGTCTGCGCGTGCTCGCTTTCGCGAAGAAGAACGCACCCTTTGAGCTGGATGCCATCGACCACGATGCTGTTCGAGACCGACTCGTCTTTCTCGGCCTGCAAGGGATGATCGACCCCCCGCGGGCGGAGGCCATCGCAGCCATCCAGGCCTGCCACACTGCCGGCATCCAGGTGAAGATGATCACCGGTGACCATGTCCTTACCGCCGCGGCTATCGCCTCGCAACTGGGCCTGCGACCACCTGGCTGCTCTCCCGAGCAGACACCACGCCCCCTCACTGGAGCTGAGCTTGCCCAAGTGGAGGATCAAGAACTGCCGCAAGTGGCCGAGGAGACCTTCGTCTTCGCTCGGGTTTCGCCTGAGCAAAAGCTTAGGCTGGTCACCGCCCTCCAGAGTCGAGGACATGTGGTCGCCATGACGGGCGACGGCGTCAACGACGGGCCGGCTCTGCGCCAGGCCGATATCGGCGTAGCTATGGGACGAGCAGGTACGGAAGTGGCCAAAGAGGCGGCCGACATGGTGCTGACCGATGACAATTTCGCCACTATAGAGGCGGCCGTAGAAGAAGGGCGAGGAGTCTTCGACAACCTGACCAAGTTCATCACTTGGACTCTGCCCACCAATCTGGGGGAGGGGCTGGTGATCTTGGCGGCTATCTTCGCCGGCCTTACCTTGGCCATAACGCCGGTGCAGATCCTCTGGATCAACATGACTACAGCCGTGCTGCTCGGCCTCATGCTCGCTTTCGAGGCCAAAGAGGAAGGCATCATGTCGCGGCCGCCCCGGTCCCCCAAAGCTCCCATCCTTGACCGGGTCCTGTTGGGCCGCATCGCCATAGTGGGTGTTCTCTTGCTCATCGGCGCTTTCGGCCTGTTCGAGTATGCCCAAAGCAAAGGGTATACCGTGGCCGAAGCTCGTACTGTGGCCAACAACGTGTTTGTATTCGGGGAGATTTTCTACCTGTTCAGCTGTCGCTCTCTCACCGCCGGCTCTTGGAAGGCCGGTCTCAGAACCAATCGTCTCTTGTGGTTGGGGGTCGGAATCATGATCGCGCTCCAACTCCTTTACACTTACCTTCCGGGGATGAACACCCTGTTCGAGACCGCCCCTATACCTGCCCATGCCTGGCTCTGGATACTGGGAGTGTCACTCCTCATCCACGTGATCATCGAAATAGAGAAGTTCATCCGCCGTCGCCTGAAATCCCGGCCACAGAGCATCACCACCTGTTAGTAGCCCAGGCTGCCCGCCGGCCCCTGGCGGCAATTCCGTGCCATCGGGTTTACGGGCGCGCCTCGGCGGGAGCCGAGGCGCGCCCCTCACTCCGCCGACCTCCCTGGTCCGTAGAGCGAGAGGAGCTTCTCACGACTCATCCAGATGTCGACCAGGGCTGTGCCCTGCCAATGGTCCTTTCGGCCTCCTGGGTTGTAAGCCCACACGAGCAGTCGCGAGTAGAACGCCGCCCAAAAAGACGAATGCCACCAGCGACCGCCGGGTATAGACCGCAATACAAGGACGAATCCAAAGCGGTCGGCCAGACGGCGCCTAAGCATCACATCCCCTGCCGGCAAGAAACCCAGCGTGCCGTGTATGGCCGCAAACCGCCTCCAACGAGGCTGCTCGGCAAGGACCGAGGCCAGCAGCGAGAGGGAGTCCCGTAAGCCGCTCTCGAATCTTCGCGCCCAGGCCAGATCGGGCCCTGGAGGGCCGAACTTGGGAAGGTAGGCGTTCGCAAAATGTATCTGGACCACCAGGTCGCCCGGAAGTAGGCGGAGACCCTCCTCCAGCTGAACTGTCTCACGCACGGTGGTGGGACGACTGCTCACCCGCAAGAAATGGCGGCGGTCGTCGCTCAAAGACTCGATCCCGTAGAGCCGCGCAAGAAGACGGTCCAGCGCGATGACCCCACACCGGGCCGCTCGCCCAAGCAGAGCTCCGGCCGGGCCAGAAGTGCCCGTCGGGCCCGGACGCAGAGACCTTGACTCGGTCGAGGACCTGGTCCCACTCGAGGACTTGGTTCCGGGAGTTGACCCGTTCACTCGCCCATCTTCGCTTGGGCCCATGCCGACCTCCACCCTGCTGCCACCACTCGAGGTCCCCCGCACCGCGGTCTTGTTGCCTACTGTCGCCGTTCGGCCCTATCACCTGTCTCGAAACAGGGCCCCGGTCACTCTAACGAGCGCCCCTCCTTCCACACCGCGCAGGCCACGCAGAAGCACCGCGCAGGACCATAACCCAGGAGCACTGCACAACTGCACCATACAGGAATGAGTCATTCAGGAAAAACCCGGCGTCTGGTAGAATAGGGGCCCGCTGAGGCGGCGAGCTATGCCGCTGCCGGGAGAAGTGGCCGAGAGGCTGAAGGCGCTCGCCTGCTAAGCGAGTGTAGGAGTGAATGCTCCTATCGAGGGTTCGAATCCCTCCTTCTCCGCCAGCGTGCGCCTGTAGCTCAGCTGGACAGAGCGTTGGTCTACGAAACCAAAGGCCGCAGGTTCGAGTCCTGCCAGGCGCACTACTCGACGACAGGTCGACGCGACGACAGGTCGACGATGACTCTTGGGGCAGCCGAGAACTACAGGCCCTGAGCCACGTCGACTGTCAGGCTGACTTCAAGGCGAGCCCGCCAAAGACGCCGGCCCGGCCTCTCCGTCCTTTATGGTCTCTTTACAGACGGCCGGCTAGCGTCAGTGGACCCCCTATGCCGCCAGAGAGGGCGCTCGCCGCGAGGGAAGGTGTTGGACCAGAGAAGAGACTGACAGGACGGTCGTCGCTCGAGTGAAGCTGTATTATTTATAGTCCGGCTCCACAGATGGAACCTTATGGTGGCACACAACAGCAGTCTTTTCACGGAGGTTGCTCAGCATGCCCGAGATAAGTAGCTGGTCACAGCGCAGCAACCGGGGGAAGGCCCCTCTTCTCGTCGGTATCGCTTTGTTCTTCGTCTTGGTCTTATTGCTTCTCCTGGCGCCCTCTTCTGCCTGGGCGGTCACCCTGACCACTCCCTATCCCGATCTCTCGGTCCAGGCCGGCCAGAGTGTCAACCTTGATCTGCGTGTGGCCGACACGGTCACGCGTCGGGTCGACCTGAGCCTGCAGAATGTGCCGACAGGTTGGGAGGCTAACATCACCGGCGGTGGTTACACGGTGCGAGCGGTGATGGTCAATCCCGACGATCCTTCTCGGCTAACTCTGAAGCTCACCGTGCCTGCTGACGCTGCCGAGAAGGACTACACGTTCCAAGTGGTGGCAAGGACAACCGAAGGAACTACCACGCTACCCATAACGGTGACGGTCAGCAAGATCGCCGGCGTGGCAACCAAGCTGGAAGCCGAGTACAGCTCCTTGAAGGGACCGGCTACGGCCACTTACAACTTCCAGCTCACTCTGCGCAACGATACCCAGCAACCCCGTACCTACAACCTCTCGGTGAGCGGTCCTGAGAACTGGACGACCACGCTCAAGCCCTCAGGGGCGACCCAGGAAACACCCACTGTCACGGTGGAAGCCCAGAGCTCTCAGCGTTTGAACCTAGAGGTGAAACCAGGCCCTGATGTCACCATCGGCACCTACGACGTCGTGGTGACGGCCTCGGGCGGGGGTGAAGAGGTCTCTGCCCCGCTGCAAGTGACCATCACGGGGACCTACACCCTGTCGGTGACCACCCCTGACGGCCGACTGAACTTCGACATCAAGGCTCGCGACACTACTAGAATGCCGCTGGTGGTCACAAACAAGGGCACCGGTCCGTTGCTGGGGGTCAAACTCTCGGCTACTGTGCCCAGTGGTTGGAAGGTCACGTTCGACCCTCTGACCATCGATGTGTTGCCGCCCAACCAAGAGCAGACGGCGTACATCGTCCTGACCCCTGCTGAGGATGCCATCGCGGGTGACTATGTGGTCTCTGTGAGCGCCCGGGCGGACCAGGCTGTAGCCCAAGAGCAGCTGCGAGTCACAGTCAAGACTTCCACCTTGTGGGGCGTCATCGGGGTCATCATCGCAGTAGCGGCCATCGTTATCCTGGGCTTGATCTTCCGCCGGTTCGGCCACCGTTAGGTGTCGCTTGCTGCATCGCTGAGGTCTTCCCGACCGTGAGGACCGCGTCGAAAGGACACACCCCATGACTAGCGCTCAGCAACAGTCGAACCAGAGAGAAGCCCGGAAGCATGCGGACGGGCGGGGGGTCGGTGAGGCTGCCATCATCACCCAGGGCCTGACCAAGAAGTATGGCGACTTCACGGCCGTCGACAATCTAACCTTCACGGTGTACGAGGGCGAGATCTTCGGGCTGCTCGGGCCCAACGGCGCCGGCAAGACTACCACCATCCTCATGCTGCTGGGCCTCACCGAGCCGACTGCGGGGACCATCAGGGTGGCGGGCAGCGACCCCGTGCGGGACCCTCTTGCCGTCAAGGCCGTGGTGGGCTATCTGCCCGACAATGTGGGCTTCTACCCCACCCTGACCGGTCGGCAGAATCTACGCTACACGGCCGCCCTCAATCGCCTCAAAGGCAAAGAGGCTGAGGAACGCATCAGCGAGCTGCTAGAGGAGGTGGGCCTGACCGAGGCTGCCGACAAGCGCGCCGGCAGCTACTCGCGAGGAATGCGTCAGCGTCTGGCTGTGGCCGACGCCCTCATCAAGCGGCCGCGTATCCTCATCCTCGATGAGCCCACCATCGGCATCGACCCCGAGGGCGTACGCGACCTTCTCGCTTTGCTCGAACGCTTGCGCGATGAGCAAAGTATGACCATACTGCTTTCCTCCCATCTACTGCATCAGGTCCAGGAGATCTGTGACCGGGTGGGCATCTTCGTGAGTGGACGCCTCATAGCCGCGGGACCGGTAGGCGAGCTGCAACACGAGCTGGCGGCCCGCGGGGGAGCAGAGATCGAGGTGCAGGCGGTCACTGCCGACGGTCGTGCCTTGCAGAGTCCCGAGCTGGAGCAGTTGAAGGCGGCCCTGGCCGACCTGCGCCAAGTGCAAGGGGTTGATCTCGAACCTGACGGCGGACTGGTCGTCCACAGTGAGGCCGACGTGCGGGTCGAGATCATCCGAGTCCTGAACAGCCAAGGGCTTCTTCCCTTGCACGTCCGTCTCCGAGGTTTGAGCCTTGACGACATCTACGCCCGCTACTTCCAGGAGGGGGTGGAGACAACCTATGTCCGAGCCTAAGAGCCAGGTCGTAAACATCGAGCCGGGCGCCGCCGGC
>CAKZRW010000071.1 GCA_937148845.1 uncultured Actinomycetes bacterium
GAGCCACGAGCACATGACCTACGTCGTCACCGACGCCTGCATCCGCTGCAAATATATGGATTGCGTCGAAGTCTGTCTGGTCGATTGCTTCTACGAAGGCGAGGTGATGCTCGTCATCAACCCCAACGAATGCATCGATTGCGGCGTGTGCGAGCCGGAATGCCCTGCCGATGCGATCCGCCCCGATACCGAGCCCGACATGGAGAAATGGGTGGAGTTCAACCGCAAATATGCAGAGCGCTGGCCCGTCCTGACCCAGAAGAAGGATCCCCTCCCGGGCGCGGAGGAGATGGACGGCAAGCCGGGCAAGCTCGCGCTCTTTTCCGAGGCGCCGGGCGAGGGCAGTTGAGACCCCCGCGGCGTGGCGTCGCGCCCGGGCCATGATCTTTCCTCGCGGGTCATTTCATGATATGACAACAGCAGAGATGCTGCCGCGCCCGACCTGACATTCCGCCATCACGCCCACCCGACGGAACATGTCCCTTCCGTCGGGTTTTCGTCTTGTCACCGCGGCAGTGCCGTCACCGCCACGAGATCGAAGGACCGCCATGACCAAGACCCGCAAGAGCGACTTCCGCCCTGACGACTTTGTCGTCTATCCCGCCCATGGCGTGGGCAAGATCCTGTCCATCGAGGAGCAGGAAGTCGCGGGCTTCAAGCTCGAGCTGTTCGTCATCTATTTCGAGAAGGACAAGATGACCCTGCGCGTGCCGACCAACAAGGCGGTCGAATCGGGCCTGCGTCCGCTCGCCACGCCCGAGGTTGTCGCCCACGCCATGAAGACTCTCCGCGGCAAGGCCCGGATCAAGAAGGCGATGTGGTCGCGCCGTGCCCAGGAATACGAACAGAAGATCAACTCGGGCGATCTGATCGCCATCGCCGAGGTCGTCCGCGACCTGCACCGCGCCGACGATCAGCGCGAACAGAGCTACAGCGAGCGCCAGCTCTACGACCTCTGGCCGTCGGCGTTCTACGCCGACCGCGGGCAGACGCTCGACTCGCTGCGCCGCATCCAGCAGTGGCACCGCGAGCATCCCGACGGCCTCGCCCTCGCTCAGCGGCCGCGCGGCGCGGACGAGGTCGATCGGCGTGACGTCGACCGGCAGCTCCTCGGCCGTCTGCGTCAGGAAGTCGATGCTGATGCTCGGCCCGGCCCAGCGCTCGCCGTCGGTCGGTCGTCGCCTCGATCGTGGCCGCGCTGCCCGCCTCGCCGACCACGCGCCGCGCGACCCTACGCCCCACGCGGCCCTTTTTCACCGCCGACGCGTCGCCCAGCAGTCTGGCAATGAGATACAGCCAACTTCTAAAGCTGCCACTAGTCACCTTCTCTCCTTTCTTGCCACCGCAGTTCTTCCTCCTTCCACTCTTCCCAGTGCTTTTCGGGACGCCAGGTATGGTCGCAGTCCGCGCGGCACATCTTCTTGGAGGGAAATAGAGCCCGCTTGACCAGCACTATTTCGATGACCCCCAGCACAGGCCGGTCCGGGCCGCCGCACTGGGAGTCGACTGCCAGAAGAGAATGCCGCCCACCGCCGGCAGACTCAGCCCGCCTTCAAGCGAACCTTTGTTTCTGATGCGTCGCACCGAGTACGAGCGGCAGTCCGGGCATTGTCGATTGGCCTCGTCCATCATGCCTGCGACCCTCCACGCGGTTGTGACTTGCTCCCCCTAACACCGCTACCCGCCCCGAGTGTGACCAGCACCCCCACGGGCATTCGCTTATGTCCGTAGTCTAGCGGTCCGGGCGGACAGACCCGCGCACAGCCCCTTCTTGTCTCGGCCTTCTCCCAGGAACCAGCGAGCAAAGAGCGAAAGTCTAGAAAAAGGGAACGATCCCCACAGTGTGCGGCCGTGCGATGCCGGGCAAGGGTCCACCAGGTCGCATGGGATCAAGGAGGTTGTCATGGGCTTTCCTCTTTCTTCCTCAAAGAGAGCAACAACAGGCAGGATCCCTGGCGCGGCCGGCTTCGGGCCGACGGCTCTTCTAGCGGCTGCTCGGTCGGCGGCCCTCTCAGCAGCCGCTCTTCTGGCGGTGACTCTCTTGGCCGGCGGCCTTCTGGGCTTGGCGCTCGGGGGCTGTGGTCAGCTGCCATCGGGGCCCATGCCCGGCGGTAGCGACACTACGCACGGGGGCACCGCTACGACCGAGCCAGCTACCTCCTCCACCCCAGCTCCCGAGACGACGTCTCCGCTCCCGGCCGATACCCAGCTCACAGTCGGCGAGCCCACCGGCGCCACCTTCTCCCGCCTGCTGGGTGTCAACCTGGGGCCGCTCTCCTCACACAACGAGCGCTCCCCCTTCGACGCCACTGCTGCCTACCGAGAGATGGGCGTCGAGATGGTCCGCACCCACGACTTCTACGGACCGCTGGATATGGCGACCATGTTCCCCGACCTGAGCCGCGACCCCAACGATCCCGCCTCCTACCGTTTCGACCGCAGTGATTTCGCCTGGCGGACCATAGTGGTCGGAGGCTTCGAGCCTTACCTTAGACTGGGTGATTCCTGGAACGATGTGCGGGCGCCCGAGAACCCACGCGAGAGAGCCCAATGGGCCCAGGCCGCAGTGCAGGTGGTCCGCCACTACTACCAGGGTCAATGGAACGGCTTCCGTACACCCCTGCGCTACGTGGAGATCTGGAACGAGCCCGACCTAGAGCGTTTCTGGCCCGAGCCCCGGAACCTCGTCGACTTCTTCGACCTCTATGTGCAGACCGCGCGAGCCCTCAAGAAGGCCTTCCCCGAGCTGGCCGTCGGCGGGGCTGGCTTCACCCAAGGTTCGGTCTTCCTGCGCCACGGGCGCCGTATGATCCACGAGTTCTTGACCTACGTCAAGAAGAACGGAGCTCCTCTCGACTTCCTCTCCTGGCACCTCTACGACAACGACCCCCAGCGCTGGATAGAGGCCGCTACCTTCTACTCGCAGGAATTGGAGGTGTCGGGTTTCACGGAGACGGCCCTGCACGTGACCGAGTGGAACACAGATACCCACCTTCTGGACGACGACAGCCCGGAGGCCGCCGCCCTGCGCACGGGCGCCAAGGGTGCGGCCATCTTGACTGCGGCCTGGATCGCCCTACAGAAGACCGGCGTGGCCGAGGCCACCTTCTACTCGGGGATCGACCCCGTGCCGGGCCTTCCCGCCGGCTACGGACTGCTCTATGGGGATGGTTCCCCTAAGCCTGTGGCCCGTGCTTTCAGCCTCTGGCGCATGTTCGCTGACCACCCACGGGAACTCAAAGTCACAAGCAGCGCCGACACGTCGCTCTGGATCCTGGCCGGAAGCGACGAGCGTGGGGGGAAGGCACTGCTGTTGGCCAATCCGTCGGAGAAAGCGGTGCGCTACAGCGTGACTTTCGCCGAAGCTGCCGGGCCGTTTCCAGGGGGGCTGGCAACGCCGTCCTCAGCGGGGACAGGCCTGCTGGAGGTTCTGACTGTGGCGAGCGAGCGCCCCCCAGCGGTCGCCTCCGTCTCCTGGGGTGACGTGATAGAGATCGGAGCCTTCGCGGTACAGCTCGTCAGGATCTCGCGCTAGACAGACGGCCCCGAGGCGACCTGGCCGCTGGTCACCCCACCGGTCTTCGCCCCGGCATTCCTAGCTTCGAGCGACAACGTGTGGGCCAACGAGAGCGGCTCGGGGACGCGATGGCGACCGGTGGACCAGACCAGCGCCAGCTCCACAGCGCTGGAGAGGTCAACCAGATGGCCCGGCGAGACGTAGACAGGTTTGGAGCGCGTCTTCAGCCGGATAGCCGCTCCCTGGGCTCCCCACTCCTTGGTGAGCAGGTAGTAGTCCCCGCGCCGGGGCCCAGGTTGCCGCTCCACCGGGTGGAAGGGCGTCTTGGGAACCCCTATGGTGGGGAGACCGAGAAGTACCCCCAGGTGGGAGGCAAGGCCCAGCCCCCGTTCGTGCACGACCCCATGACCGTCCACGAACACTAGCTCAGGAGCGATAGCCAACGCAGAAAGCGCCTCCAGGCTCAGGCGTCCCTCTCGGAAGGCCAGATACCCTTTGACATAGGGGGCATCCGGTTCCCCCTGGGCGACCGCGGTGGCCACCACGTCGAACCGGCGGTCCATCACCACAGCCACGGCCCAGGCCCACCCAGAGTCTTTGCTGTAGGCGACGTCGACGCCGGCGGCATAGCGAGGGCTCCCCTGTCCCCGTGCGGGCAGAGCAGCCAAGACCACTTCCTGGGCCAGGCGCTGCTGAATGGCCGTCGCCTCGGGGCGACTGACTCGCCAGGGGTGAAGCAGATGGCGCTGCACTGCCGGACTGGGGAGATTCCAGCCGACCGGCCCCGAGCGCCAGGGGTCACGCCCGGCCGGCTCCACGCCGCCCGACCCCGAGCGGCCCAGGCTCTCGCGCGCAGACCTCATCAGTCGTCGTGCCGCCGGGGGCCATGGGCGGCGCCCCGCAACATGGCGGTCCGCAGAGCGCTGAGACAGGTCCTGGCCTGCTCCAGAGCCCGGTCGGCCGCCACGCTACCCACGTCGACCGCCCGCCCCTGCAGGAAGTAGAGCACCACCGGCGGCACTTCCGGGTCATCGAAGCTGATGCGTACGGCGAGCGTCGAGAGAGGCACGGGCCGGGGTATGACCTGCGAAGAGACCGCCGGCCGCAGAGCCGTGGCTCCGTACAGTGAGGTGGGGCCAGCCTCCGGGTGCTCCCCCGGGTCCGAGGCCAAATCCGCCGGGCGCAAGTCCGGAGACGCCGCTACCCTGGCGATGGCTGTCCCGTCCTGCAGCACTTCCGCCTGCAGCAACTGAGCGAAGGAGTAGATGCGCAAGCGCGGTTGGGCCTTGGGACGACTCACAGCGATCCGCCGTCCCCGGTCGTCGACGCCCACGGCCACCTCCCCGCGGACGTCCACGAACACCTGGTTGGCGTAGAACCCGCTCAGTCTGGCGAACTCGGCGGCCGCCCGGTCCCGTTGCCGGTTCTTGCTTCGCGAGCGCGACGTGGTGTACCAGTAGATCAGGACCAGCAGCAGGACTATGAGAAAGACAGCCCAGGTCGGTATGGTCATCGCCCGTCCTCCCCAAACGCCCTCCCCGCAAAGAGGGCGCCCTGTGCAGATCACCCTGCTTTATTACACCACAACTGCGCGGGTGCGCTAGGGCGAAGATGCTCTGCAGGTTGCGGCGCCTACTGGCTCCCTACATGCCCACGGCGGCCGCTGGCATCTTTCCGCTCTTGCCCCAGTGTCTTGCTCCAGTGGGTTCTCGCGCCCTCTTCCGACCGCCTGCTCGGCCTGTTCGGCTTCGGTCGACCCCGTCCAGCCCTCACTATCCCACGAGGCCTTCACGCACCTCGACCCGACCTTCCCCAATCACAACGTAGCGGAAACGTAGCGGCTCTCCTAATTCCA
Source organism: uncultured Actinomycetes bacterium (assembly GCA_937148845.1). Taxonomy (GTDB): domain Bacteria; phylum Actinomycetota; class Thermoleophilia; order RBG-16-64-13; family RBG-16-64-13; genus CAKZRW01. Next base: position 5,373 of record CAKZRW010000071.1, read on the forward strand.
GCGCCCACACGCAGGGGTCGATCATGTAGAACCCCTCCTCCTCAAGCTCGGGCACCGGAGGAGAGTGTCCCGCCACCTGCTTGACCCCGGAGAGCGGCCGCGACCGCGAGAACGGGCGCGGCCGCAGCCAGAACGGCCCCTCCTCGCCCAGTATGGCTTCTTCCCACCCAGTTACGGCGTTCGCCTGCAGGCTATGGTGAACGGCGTCCCGGAACACCCGGTTCAGCCACTCAGCCAGCAACCCCACCTGCCCTCTGCAGATCTCGGCGAAGACCGGCGCGAAGTTTTCGGAGACGCCGGCATGCGTGATGAGCACCTCCTCCGCTACCGCGGCCGCCTTCCAGGCGAAGCCCTCTTCACGTCCCAACACTTTGTCTATGAGCTGCGGACGGAACCGGCGACTCTGAGGCTCTTGCGGCCAGATGAAGGTGTCCAGCAGCACCGCCAGATCGTGATTGCCTAACAGGACCTCATCGGCATGTTGTTCGACGAGGTCGAGGCAACCTTGCGGATCGGGTCCCCGATCAAGGAAATCCCCCGCAAAAACGAGCCGGTCTTCTCCCGGCCTGAAACCCGCGTGGTCCAAGGCCGCTTGGATCACTTCCGGGTATCCGTGGGCGTCGGCTATGACGAGAGTGCGCCTCATTGGTCAGCGGGTTCTCCTTGTCGGCCCGCTATTGTCGGCCATTCCCGGTCGCCGTCGCTGCCGGCGCCGACCATTCTAGGCCACCAGCGGTCCGGGCTGCCAGCGGACCGAGCCGCCAGGGCTCCAGGCCGCCAGCACCTCAGGCCGCCAGCACCTCAGGCCGCGACCAGTTCTAAACGACCACTTCGCTGATTTGGAACTCAGGGACGATGTCGGTGAAGTTGGGAACATCAGCGGCGAAGGAGGCATCGTGCGGAGCCAGGTGCGTGGCAATGTCTTCCAGCGAATCGAAACAGAGCCGGCAGACGGCGGCATAGGCTGGCGATGACCCCGGCTCGGGACCCGATACGCCCTTGTCCACACTGACTGCTTTCAGCGCCGGACCCACTTTCTCCCTGACCAGGCCTAGGTGCTTGCTGGTGTAGTAGTCCATGTCGAACCGCTTGCCGGGCGTATACGGATAAAGGACTGTGAAGACGACCATCAGGCTCCCCCTTCGCTTCGCACTTCTGCCGACAGTCGCTAAGTCTACCAACAGAGGCGGCGGCTGGTCTCGCACGGGGCTCGACGGACCCGCGCGCAGATGCTCGCGCCGCACTTTCTTGGGGCCAGTGTGATCCAGCTGCAGAAAATTCCCGCTATTTGCGGTCTTTTTCTGCGCCGCTTCGTAGGCACGGCGGACAATACTTAACAGGCAGCCGGCACTGACATCAGGCCGCGCCGGCACCTACAACTCAGACCCGACCGTCGAAAGGAGCCGAGATGGCCATCGAGATCATCCTCTATAACCTGGCCCCGCATGTAACCGACGAGGAGTTCAAGCACTATGTCGACACCGAGAAAGGCCCCTACATCGACAGCCTACCCTCCGTGGAGAAATACGAACTCGTCAAGGTCACCGAGAGCCGCTCCGGCATCATCCCCTTCAGGTACGTAGGGATCGTCCACCTCAGGAGCCTCGAGGACTTCAAGAATCGGGACACCCAGACCGAGGAGTACAAGGCCTTCACGGCCAAGATGGCGAGTCTGACCTCAGAGATCCACGTCACCTTCGGGGAGCGCATCCACTAGCGCGGCCGGTACCAGCAGCATCGGCGTCTTCTTGATGAGGTGGATCATCTCCTCCGCCACACTGCCGAACACTAGACGGCTGACTCCCCGACGCCCGCGCGTAGCCATGGCCAGAAGCTGGGCGGGATTGTCCTTGAGGTATTCCACGATACGGGTGGCCGGATCCCCGATCAGTAGCTCCGTCCGCACGGCGAAGCCTTCTCCCCGGATGGCGTCCGCCAGCTTGTCCAGGTGCGCCTGCATCTTGGCTCGTTCGGCTTCTTTGGCCTCAAGCGCGTCCCGGGTGAACAGGATGTCCTCGATGTCGTCCACGTAGACCAGCACGATCTCCGCTTCAGCCCCGCGCTGGCGAGCCACCCCGAGCGCGTAGGGGATCACCGCCTCAGAGGCTTTGGACCCACTGAGCGGGATCACGAGCGTTCGTTTGGGCAGAGTATCGGAGACCACCTCATCTCGCAGCTCCGTCGGAACCAGCCACACGGGTACCTTGGCGGCGTGGATGACCTTGGAAGCCGTACCTCCCAAATCCCAGGTCTTCACGCCGGTACGGCCGTGCGTAGAGAGCATGACCAGGTCGACATCGTTCTCGTCAACGTACTTAAGGATCTCCTCGGCCGGGTAGCCTACGACCACCTTCCCCCGCGCCTGGATGCAGGCTTGGATGTCATCTTCGATGCCGTCACTCACTGCCTGCGCCTCAGCGCAAAGCCGCTCCGCCATGCGCTCCATGTAGGCCAGGCGCATAGGCATCAAGTCTTCTTCCTGGGGATTGACCACATGGAGCAGCTCCAGGTCAAGGTTGAGCCGCGCTGAGAGCTCCCGGGCATATCTGAACACGATCTCCGCAAGCTCCGACCCGTCCAGAAGCACCAACATCTTCTTGTAAGTCTTGTACATGGCTCATCACTCCGTGAAAGGTAACGAACTCAGATACCATTTCCCGTCCACCTTCACCAGGTCGTAGCTCAGCGAACCCTCGGCTTCTAAGACGTTCTCCGTCTGGATGCTTCCATCGAGCCTTGCGATTGTGAGCGACCCTTCGACGATCGTGACCGTCGCGGTTTTCTCGCTGGTCATCTTGGTGGACATCACGATGTCTTTGAATTTCATCTCTCTGTAGGGCAGAAGGTCCTCTGAGATCACCTCCAACGCGCCTGAATGATCCTTATCCGAAAGTACCCCTGCCACATCTGAAAGAACCCCTGCCACCCGGAGATCGATCAACGCAAAGATAGCCCCGATATCCCTCTTCTCAAACGCGCCAAGCAACTGGGCGACTGTTTTCTCAGGTGTCGCAAGGTCACCATCTCCCCCGAAGACCGCCAAGGTCAAGACCAGGACCACGGCCACCACTACAACTCGACAGTGGAGGTCTTCTCCTCTTTAACATAGCGCCCGCCCGTGACCGTCGTGAAGTGGAAGATGGGCCGATCCACCCGTCGGATGACCAGAGGGCAGTGCACCAAACCCGCGGGCACGAAGATAAGCGCGCTACGATCGATAATGTACTGCTCGTCCTCCAACCAGATCTCAACCTCGCCACCCAGGTCGTAGGGGTCATCGGCGTTACTCCCGAAGAAGCCGATGATCTCGTCGCTGTCATGAACATGGGGCTTATCTTCCATCGTCTTTTCCGTGGCGCGGATGTACCAAGCGGTGTTGATGTGAAAAGCCCCCTCCACCACCTTGTCGTCCAGCCACAGTATGCGGGTGGCGAACTTGGAATACTCCCCGTGGATGCGCTGCTTCTCTTCGGGCATCTGCAGTGTGGTGACGATGTACTTGGCGTTTCTGCGGGTCTCGGGCACGGCCTACTCCTTTGCAAGTGTTCTGGCCTCTCTTTGAGCCTGGTCTTCCTGTCTTCCAGCCATTCGTCCTTCCAGCACCTATCCCCCCAGCGCTAGCACGGCCAGCAGGAGCACATCGCCTTCACGCACCGGCCGGGAGAGGTCGGCTTTCCGCATGCTCTCCTGGTTGACGAACACGTAAACCTGCTTTTGGAGGGCACCAGTCCGCTCGAAAAGCAGGGGGCCCGCGGCTGGCCAGCGTTCGGTGAGATCGGCGAGGCATTCACCTACGGTCCCCCCCTGCAGCCAGACCTCACTAGTGCCCAACATCCGGCTCAGTTCCGGGTAGAAGATGCGCGCCACTACTTCAGCCGTTGTCGCTCCCTCCTGGAAACGCCTTGAATGACGCTACCCCCAACCAGGTGCACCAGCCGCCTCACGGTGCGCAGGCCAGGATGGCCCTCTTCACCAGCGTGCGAGCGATTTGGATCTTGTAACGGTTGTTGAGGAGAGGCACCGTCCCTTCCATGCTGGCGTCGGCAGCCGCTTCCGCGGTAGGTTCGTCGATGACCTTGCCGACCAGGTACTGCTCCGCACCCGCTACCCGCAGCGGCACCCCGAAAACGGAATTCAAGCAGATGCGGGCCGAGCTGACCGCCCCGTCCTCGCAGGTGATGGCCGCCGCTACGTTCACGATCGGGAAGTCGATCGACTTGCGGAGCGCGAACTTGAGGAAGGACGACTTGGTACTGGGAGCCGGCTCGGGGATCTCGACCCCCAAGACCAACTCGCCAGGCCGCAACACTGTACTAGTGTTCACCCCGACGGTAAAGAACTCCTCCGCCCCGATCTCCCGCTCGGTGGTCTTGATACGCCCGCCCAGGGCCACCAGCACCGGCGCTAGGTCCGAGGAGTTGACCGCTACACAGCCACAGTTGAAGCAACGCTCGGCTTCCCGCGTGACCGATGATGTGTCCAGCGTGCCTACCTCCTCCCGGTCCAGAGCCCCCACCCGCTCTTCCACCGGAAGCTCGGGGACTTCCACCCGCTCGAACGGGAGCATGCAGGCAGCACTGAAGCTCTCGCCCAGAACGCAGACAGGAGCGGCCTCTCTTGACTCCTCAGCTCGCCCTCCGCGTAGGTGACCGTCGATCGCGGCCGCCGCCTGTTTCCCCGCAGCGATGGCCTCCGCCACCGTCGCCGGTCCGGTCACGAAGTCCCCCCCGGCGAACACTTTGTCGGCCAGCCGACCCGTCTCTGGGTCGATGCGTAGCCGGCCCCTCTGGTCCACAAACTCAGGCGGCAGAAACGAGTAATCGGGTCGCTCGACAATGGCCTTGATCACCACGTCACACGAGACCGAGAACTCCGAGCCTTCGACTCTGACCGGCCGCGGGCGCCCGCTCTCATCCGGTTCGCCCAACTCCATGCGACAGCAGGTCAGTTCGATGGGGCCGGCCGCGCCACCCGCGCCGGCGACCCCGGCCGCGACCGGCTGGGTCAGGAACTGGAATACCACCCCTTCTTCCTCGGCCTTGGCGATCTCCTCGTCGAGGGCCGGCATCTCGTCCTTGGTGCGACGATAGTAGATGATGGGCTTCGCTCCCAGTCTGAGCAAGGTCCTCGCTACGTCGATGGCTGTATTGCCGCCGCCGATCACGCCCACTACCTTGCCAGCCATAGACTCCGGCCGTTCGTAGACCTGGTGCAGGAATTCCGTGCCGGACAAGAGACATTCTTCACCGCTCACGCCCACGTCGGTCTGCTTCGAAGCCCCGCCGGCCACGAACACCGCGTCGAAATCCCGCTCCAGAGCGCCGAACTTCTCCGCGTCCACCTCTACGCCGGTAGTGAACTCGACCCCAGTCCCTGCAATAGCTTCCACCTGCCGCTTGAGGATTTCCCGCGGCAAACGATAGGGCGGGATGCCGTAAGCCAACATCCCCCCCACCTCGGGCATGCGCTCGAAGACCATCACCGCGTGCCCGGCCTGGCGCAGGTAGTAAGCAGCGGAAAGCCCCGCCGGGCCCGACCCCACGACCGCCACGCGCTTTCCACTCTCCGCCGCCGGCGCAAGGTAGAACTCGGCCGCACGGTCGAGCACATGATCGCCCAAGAACCTCTCCACCGCCCGGACCGCTACCGCCTGGTCGAACTCGCCCCGAGCGCATTCCTGCTCACACCAGTGCGGGCACACCCGACCGGTTATGGCCGGCAACGGGTTGCTCCGCAACAGAGTGCGCGCTGCGGTCGTCAGCTCACCCCGACGGATATCCGCTAGATAGGGCGCGATGTCGATGTGGTTGGGACAGGCTCGGGAACAGGCTGTGGTCTCTACGCGAGCCGCCCCGAAGATGGAGTGATAGCGAGCGTCACCCGTCACCGCATAGCAGGCCCGCCCTCCTTTGCGCAGACAATCGAACAGGTTGTCGGGCACCCAGTAGTACCAGCAGCGGTTGTTCTGGCAGAGGTTGCCGGCCACCGTGCCCATCTCCCTGATGTGCGGGGAGGCGGTCCGCTTGGCCGCTTCGGCCAAAGCCGGATATTTCTCCCGTACCAAGGGATGGGTGGCTACATCTTCCAGCCGGGTGAGAGCCCCCACCCGCAGACCGCCGTCCTGGGCCGTGATGTGCTCAAGACCCGGGATCTCCTTGATGTTGACCAGCACCTCGGGATAGTCATCATCCCTCAGTATGCTGTCCTTGAGCTCACCGAGAAGGTCGGTGCCGCCGGCGATAACCCGGGCCGACTTCCCATGTTCCGCCAGGACGGAGGTCGCTTCTTCGACCGTCCGCACAGTCAGGTGCTTGAACTTCTTCATCGCTCTCACCTAGGCCTTTCCCAGCGCCGCGAGGACCACGTCAGGCGTGACCGGATAGCGGTCGATCCACACCCCGAGGGCGTTGTGGACCGCCGGTCCGATGAGGGCGGGCAGCACCGTAGCCACATCTTCACCGATGCCCACTGCGCCGTAGGGGCCGTACCCCATCCCGGTCTCCAGCAGGACCGTCTGGATCTCACCGATGTCCATCAGCGTGGGGATCTTGTAGTTGAGGAGGTTGCCGTTCAGCATGATGCCTGTGCGGGGATCCCAGACCACCTCTTCGGTGCGGCCCCGACCCACTCCCATGTAGGCCCCGCCGTAGGCCTGGCCTTCACAGCCCTCCCAGTTGATGACCTTGCCCACGTCGTTGACGGTCACCACCCGAGTCACCTCCACTTCGCCGGTCTCGGGGTCGACCTCGACCTCCATGAAGTGGGCCTGGCGACAGAACCGCAGACGCAGGCCCAGGTAGGTCCCCCGCTGGACGTGCCAAGCGAAGTCGAAGGTGGGGGGCGTAAGTCGCATGGGATAACCAAGCCCCTCTCTACCCGCCAGGATGGGTTCGCCGATAGGGGAAACGATGGGACCCTGTGCCCCGGAAGGCCCGACGAAATCGGCCACACTCATGCGGTTCTCTGGGTTTGCTTTCTCGAATATGACCGCGTCCTTGATATCGAGCTCTTCCGGACGTTTGCCCGGAAAGGCCGGCGGGAAGCTGGTGAGCTGGGTGACCCCCCGGGGAGCCACCGCCGCCTCGAGGATGCGCTGCTTGAGCAGCCGCGCCGCGTGTCTTACCGCCCAGCCATTCACCGACAGATTGGTCGACGTATCCGGCGTCATGGTGAAGAAACCCGCATCGTCCATGTGCTTGAACCGGACCATCTCTACCGGATAACCGAGCTCATCAGCCGCGATCTGGCAGTACGTCGTCTCCGCGTTCTGGCCACCATCAGCCCGACAGCCCAGGATGGTGCAAGTACCATCGTTCCTTTCGATGTATATGCCGACCTCGGAGCTACCAGCAGAGTCGTCCCACTCGTGGGTCCAGGTAAAAGCCATCCCATGCATGCGTCCGTTAGGCAACCGCTTGGTCCCCGGTGGATGCCATTTCTGGTCCCAGCCGATGGCCGCCTTGCCCGCAGCTATACATTCCCGCAAGCTGTCTCTCACTGGAAAGCCGAGCTCAGCCTTGCGAGCGTTCAACCACTCGATGTCATGGCCTTCGGCCCCGTCATTCTTGAGAGCCACTTCGATGGGATCGAGCCCCAGAGCATCCGCCACGCGGTTGGTCACCCAACACAGGCTGTAGCAGTTGAGGTTCTGCTCGCAACGAGTAGGTACGTTGGGACCGCGGTTCACCCACACGGCTTCGGTCCGTCCGCGCACGTGCGGCACCCTTGTGTTGTCGATGAAATGCTTGGCGATACCGAAGACCGGCATAGCCTGGTTGACCACCACCCCTCGCTCTTCTACCGCCGTGATGGTCCCGTCCAGCTTGCAGCCGACCTTTAGGTAGAACACCCCGGCGTCCATCTCGCCGCCGTAAAAATCCTCCCGGCGACTGAACAACCACTTGACGGGCCGACCGGTGCGTTTGGCGGCCACGGCCGCGCAGTACATGCCGCCCAGGTTCCAGCCCATCTGACTCCAACCTCCGAAGCTTGCCCCCTGGTAGAGACAGTGAAGGTCTATCTTGTTCATAGGGATGCCACCGAACCACTGAGAGATGGCCCGCTTGGCGATATGAGGCCGTTGCTGCTTGACCCACACCTCGGCATACTCGCCGTTCCAGCGCCACACTCCGCAGGGCCGCTCCGGCCCCACCCAGGTGTTCTGCCCGAAAGTGAACTTGAACTCGAGGATCTTGTCGGCCTCGGCGAACCCCTTCTCGGGATCGCCATGGCCTTCAACGTAGATGTCGTTCGGGGCCAGATTCCCGTCCGGGTTGTACTCCGGGTTGCTAAGGGGAGCCCCGGGTTCAAGGGCCTTTTCCACGTCCAACACGAAGGGCCGTTGCTCCCACTCCACCTTGAGCAGCTTGAGAGCCTGCTCAGCGATCTCCTCGCTGTCGGCACACACGAAGGCCCCGACCTCTTCCCCCTGCCAGTGAGCGATGTTGGAAAGAGGCCGGATGCTATTGAGTTCATGCCCGGCTAGAGGCACCTCCACGTCCATCTCGGGGTCGTCCCAGCGGATAATGGTCCTCACCCCGGGCAAAGCTTCGGCGGCACTGGTGTCCAGACTCACGATGCGCGCGTGAGGATAGGGCGAGGTCAGGAATCTGCCGTACAGCATGCCCGGCAGCTGCACATCGAGGGTGTAACGAGCAGCCCCGGTCGCTTTCTCGTAGCCGTCGGTGCGACGTACTCCCCGGCGCCCTATGTTGTGGAACTCCTTGAGCGGGTAGCGGTCGGCAACCTTGTTGTCGAAGGATTCCAGCATCCGCTGCTTCTCTTCGGCCCAGAGCCTCTCGTCACTGCGCTGCTTCTCATCAGTCACGGCCCTCACCCCCTTGCGCCACCAGGACACCACGCAAGATGGCGGCCGCCTCCTCGATGGCCCGGATATGGGCAGGATAGGTCCCGCAGCGGCAGAGGTTGCCTACCATGGCTTCCTTGATCTCCTCGATGCTGGGGTCGGGATTGCGGTCGAGCAGGGCCTTGGCCGTGACCACAAAGCCAGGGGTGCAGAAGCCACACTGCATGCAGCTGTGCTTGATGTAGGCCTCGATGAGCGGGTGATTGGCTCGCGCGATGCCTTCGATGGTCTCGATGTTCTTGCCGTCACACTCGATGGCCAGCATCAGGCAGGAAAGTACCGGCCGGCCCTCCAGGATGACCGTACAAGCTCCACAGGCTCCTTCTCCACAGAACTCCTTGGTGCCGATAAGTCCCAGCTTGTCATGCAATACGTACTGGAGCGTCCACTGCGGTTCTACGATGAGCTCATGGACCTCGCCGTTCACTGTGAGCGTCACTGTGCCGAGCGACACCGGCCGCGGCACAGGCTCTGAAACCGGTTGCGAAACCGGCTGCTTATCGCCGATGTGTGGCATTGCAGAACTTCCCCCTTTCCGATCGAAATCCAGCCTAGGCATACTATCCCGGCGGCGGCTTACGCACGCCGCCCCTCCTCGTCCACTAACACCCCCAGGCACTCGTCCAGCACCTGGTTGTGCAGATCCACATCCGCTTCAGTGGTGAAGGGACACATAAGCGCCATGTTGTGGAAGGGCGTCAACAGCACTCCCCGGTTGAGCAGATAGAGATGTATGAAGGCCTCGAGCAAGGCGTGGCGGGCCCGGTGAGCTTCGCCTCCAGTGCGAGGCGGCGCCGGGCGGAACAAATACTCTAGTCGAGCCCCGATCCGGGTCACATGCCAAGGCAGCGCCCGGCGCCGCACCATCTCGACGACCCCGCGTTCCATCCTCTCCGCCAGGCCGATCATGTGCCCGTAATTCTCCTCGGTCATGACCTTTTCCAGAGTAGCCCGGATGGCAGCCATCTGCAGGGCACTGCCCGCCAGCGTCCCGCCGAATCCGAAATGGTTTATCTCCTGGCCGGGCTTGAAGTGCGGCAGCACCTTCCATATCCGTTCGGCCATCTCTGCCGTTGTCCCCCATACGGCCACCGGGATACCGCCTGCTATGCTCTTCCCCAACACGAAGAAGTCGGGCTCGAGACCGTGCGCCCGGGTATATCCGCCCGGCCCGGCAGAGATTGTATGAGTCTCGTCGATGACCAAAGCGGCCCCGTACTGCCGCGTGAGCCGCCTCAGACCCGCGTGAAAACCCGCCTCGGCCGGCACGATGCCCACATTGGTCAGCACGGGCTCGGTCAGCACACAGGCCACATCTTCCTGCGCCAGCGCCTCCTCGACCGCGGCCAGGTCATTGAATTCCGCCAACCTCGTCGTCTGCTCGTGGTGCATGGCGTTCGGATGGACGCCCGTCCGCGGCACCATCCTCTGCCTGTCATCCAGTTCTACCTGGGTCTCGTCCACACTTCCATGGTAGTTCCAGTTGAAAGTCAGGATCTTGTCGCGGCCCGTCACCATGCGGCAGAGGCGGATGACGAAGCGGTTGGCGTCAGTCGCCGAGGTAGTCACCTGCCAATAGGGAAGACCGAAACGTTCGGCCAGGAGCTCCCCTACCACCGCCGCGTCCTCCGTCGGCAGCATCATGGTGGAGCCCCGAGCGAGCTGGGTGCTGATGGCCTCTACCAGTGTCGGATTCGCGTGACCGAACATGGCGCCGGTATCACCCAGAGCAAAGTCTACATACGTGTGACCGTCGACATCGGTGAGACGCGCTCCCTGCGCCAAAGCCACGCAGAGCGGATAGCTGCCCGGCCACTGCTGCATCCAGTGAAGGGGAGCGCCATAGAGGAAGTGCCGGAGCCCGCGGGAATACTGCTCCCGGGAACGAGGATGCAGTGCTTCGAACCGGGCCAGCTCCTCCGAGAAAAGCTCGGCGACCCGCTCCCGGTCGACACCCAAGGCGTGAGAGTCAGCCGACGCCGTCACCTGCTCACCCCCGCTTCGGCCAATTCGCCTTCCGGCAGGACTTTGCCCGGGTTGCACAAGCCCAGGGGGTCGAAAGCCGCCTTCACCCACTCCATGGCCCGCAGGTCGTCTTCGGAGAACACCAGTCTCATGGCCGGTAGTTTTTCCACCCCGATGCCGTGCTCGCCACTGATCGTGCCTCCCAAGGAGGCGCAGATGCGAAGCACCTCTAGGCTGGTCGCCTCGACACGCTCCTTCTGCTCCTGATCTCTCGCATCGTACAAGAAGCAGGGATGGATGTTGCCGTCCCCCGCGTGAAGCACGCAGAAGACCTGGAGCCCTTTGGCCCGGGCCAGCTCTCCGATCAGACGGAGGGCCTCGGGCAGCCTGGTCCGGGGCACCGTGCCGTCCAACGACATGTAGTTGGGGGCCAGCCGGGTGATCGCTCCGAACGTGCCTTGACGCCCCCGCCATAACATGGCCCTCTCCTTGTCATCGGCCGCCACCCTGACCTCGAGGGCATGGTTGGCCTTACATATCGCAGCGATCCTCTCCGCAAGCTCGTCCATCCCATCGCGCAGCCCGTCCAACTCGATGAGCAGCACTGCGCCCGCCTCCCGGGGATAGCCGCAGGCAAGCGCATCCTCCACCGCGCGGATGGTGGGACGGTCCATCAACTCGAGCGTCGCTGGCGTGAGACCCGATGCCACTATGGCCGACACCACGTTGCCCGCGTCTTCTAAGGTAGAGAACACCCCCATCATGGTCATGACTGTTTCGGGCTGCCGGAGGATACGCAGTATGGCTGCGGTCACAATGCCCAGCGTCCCCTCGCTGCCTATGAAGACGCCGCGTAGGTCGAGCCCTGGAGTCGACGCCCCCTTGCCCCCTAGCCAAACCACCTCTCCTTCCGGCAACACCACCTGCACTCCCAGCACGTGGTTGGAGGTGACGCCGTACTTGAAACAGTGAGGCCCCCCAGCATTTTCGGCGATGTTGCCGCCGATAGAGGAAGCCCTGAGACTAGCGGGGTCGGGCGCGTAGTAGTAGCCGTAAGGCTCTAGAGCTGCCGACACGTCGCCGGTGAAGATGCCTGGTTCCACGGTGATGCATTGGTTGGCGAGGTCGATCTCCAGAATCTTGTTCATGCGGCTGGTTTCGATGACGACCCCGCCCTCAAGAGCAAGAGACCCTCCGCTGACATTGGTCCCGAAGCCCCGGGGAACGAACGGCACCCTCTCCCGACCCAGCAGCCGCACCACTGCGACCACCTCGTCCCGGGAGCCTACGAAAACCACAGCTCCGGGCCGGGCTGGTTCGCCATAGGCATCGTAGGCGTACGTATCCAGGTCGACCATCCCGGTGAGCACTTGCTCCCGACCCACGATCGCCCTCAGTTCGCGCACCAGCCTCGCGTCGACCAAACCTTGCCCCCCATGAGCGGCCGCCTGACGTGCGGCCATTATAACTTCTGGCAGGAGTTCTTCCGGCAGGACTTTTCCCGGGCGGACTGTCCCTTGGTGGATGGCCCTGGTTTCTGGTAGCCTGCACAAACGTATGCCTGCACCGGTGTGTAGGTAGGAGGCGATCCGTATGCAAGTCTTGCGCAACGTGTTTCGGCGAAAGGTGAGGGTGCTCCTCACCATCTCCGGCATCACCATAGGGGTGCTGGCCCTGGTGGTCATGGGCAGCATGGCGGAACGTATCAGCGTGATGGTCTCCGGCGGCACCCGCTTCTACGCCGACAAGGTGACAGTCACCGCAGAAGGCGGAGCCTCGATGTTCGGTAACAGTCTTCTGTCGCTCAAGAAACGGGAGGAGATCAAGGCAGTGCCCGGCGTCCTCGAGGTCTCGGCTTCAGTGGGCACTTTGCTCGACCCCGAAGCGGGCATGTCGTTCGGAATGCCCCCCATCCTTCTCGGTGATGACATGCGGGGCGACCCCTACGAGAGCTTCCGCATCGAGTACGCCGCGGGACGCCCCTTGCGAGCCGGGGAGTTGGGTTCTGTGGTCGTGGGCAGCGACCTGGTGACCAGACTGGGGGCGGAGGTCGGCAAGCAAGTGACCATCCGGGGAGAACAGTTCACGGTCGTCGGCATACTGGATAAGACCCTCACTGCCCCTGACATGGCTGTCTATATGAACCTGGCCGACGCCCAGCGGTTGTTCGCCCAAGATCTACCCGAGATGATCCGCAGCTTTGTCGATGTCGAAGACCTGGTGACCACCTTCACCGTCTACCCGGCCCCTGGCGTCGACCCCGAGGAGCTGGCCCAGACCATCAACGAGACCGTGAGCGGCGTCACTGCCACAGGTCCCAGCTTCTTCCAAGAGCAGATAGCGAACGCCACCCGCATACTCAACGCCATCCTCTACGGAGTCGCTATCATCTCGCTGGTGGTAGGAGGACTCTCCGTGATCAACACCATGACCATGTCTGTCAGCGAGCGCACCCGAGAGATCGGGGTCCGCAAGGCCATCGGGGCCTCCGACAGGCAGATAGTGCGGCAGTTCCTTACCGAGGCCGGCGTCATCGGTCTGCTGGGTGGTATTTCCGGCCTGGTCTTGGGCGTCATTGCCGCTACCTTGGGTGACATAGCGCTCGCGAGATCGAACGTCGACCTGTTCCTGGTAACACCGCGGCTCGCGATCGGCTCGGTGGTCTTCGCCGTGGTCTTGGGTCTGGTGAGCGGGCTTTATCCCTCGCTGCACGCTGCCCGCATGCGGCCGGTCAACGCCCTCCGCTATGAATGAGCTGACAGCCGGGAGACGAGAGTCATGTGTCCTGTGATCCAAGCCAAAGATGTCCACAAGCGCTATGTGCTTGGGCGCAACAACTATGTCGATGCTTTGCGCGGAGTCTCGCTGGAGATAGAGCCCGGGGAGATGGTCGCAGTAATGGGGCCGTCGGGCTCCGGCAAGTCCACTCTGCTCCACATCCTTGGTTGCCTTGACTCCCTCACCGCCGGTGAGGTGTGGCTGGACGGTCGCCGCGTGGACAACCTCTCCGGCCGCGAACTAGTGCGCCTGCGGCGCGAAGAGCTGGGTTTCATCTTCCAGACCTTCAACCTCATCCCCAGCCTGAATGCCTTGGAGAACGTAGCTCTGGCAGCCCAGTACGCGGGCAAGTCGCGCGGAGCCGCCCGTCAGGTCGCCCTAGAAACGCTTGCCGCAGTGAATCTTCCCAACCACCACCAGCACCGGCCTTCTGAACTTTCCGGCGGACAACAACAACGAGTGGCCATCGCCAGAGCCCTCGTGAATCGCCCGAAGGTCATATTCGGGGACGAGCCTACTGGCAATCTGGACTCAGCCAGCTCGGAGGAGATCGTGGCCCTCATGAAGACCATCAACAAGGCCATGGGCACCACTTTCGTGCTGGTCACCCACGACCCCGAGGTGGCCGGAGCCTGCGGCCGTGTCATCCATCTGCTGGACGGCAAGGTCTCCAGCTAGAGGTAGGCTGCCAGGACCCCTGCCGTTCCGATCTCCTGTTCGTCAGCCCTGGGGGCGCCTACTCCCCTGTATAGATATCAAGCCTGGGAACGTTGGGTAGCTCCGGCAATTTGGTGTGGATGAGATGCGTGTAAGCTCCGATGGTGTTGTGCACCACCTGCCCGTCGACGCGAGCAAACAGTTCCGCCACACAGCGGCCGCTGAAGAAATTGAACAGGAAGGTCATCTGCGTGGTCAGGATCTTCTCGTTCCAGTACAGCAGATAGACCCCATCGGCCACCTTGTAAGCGTGATACTCCTCGGTGTCGGCCTGGCCGGCCTGGGGACCTTTCACTCCTAGCCAGGTCTCGTACGCCCCGGTGAGGTAGATGTGCTCGTAAGCTACGTTGTGAGCATAGGTGTTGAGAAGCCGCGTACCCCCTAGGGAGAAGGGCAGGTGATAGGCTACAGGCCCCTCCCCGGCGATCTCCGCCAGCCAGCCTTGGACCACGCGCGAGACGATACCGTCCTCTTCCATTCTGCCCCTCACCGCGGTGACCGCACCCCGCTCCAGATCCATGGCCATGGCCAGCGAATCTTTCTCGGAGGCAAGGTAGGTCACGAAGAATATCCCCGACGCCATCTCGAAAGCCTCGTAGGTGGTCACCTGACGCCGCCCTGTCTCCTGACCCGCGACCGCCTCCACCGTGACCACCTGCTCCTGGAAGTCATGCCGGTACCGGCCGCCGTCGTCGCCCTGGACCAAGGTCAGCGTCCGCCCGGCCAGATCGAAGGACCGCGGCGGCCTGTTCTCCGCATAATCGAACTCGGGCTTTTCGGCCAGATTCTGCTTGAGAAAGGCCGAACCCTGAGCCTCGAAGGTATCCCTACCCCGGCTGTCCCCGGCTTGACCTGTTGCCATCTCGGCGTCCCCCTTCTTTTCGCCTTGAACCAGCGTACCTAGTCTGGGGTTTCAGCCCTCGGCGTCTCCGCACTCGTCCGCTTGGGCGACCCCGAGGGTGCCCCAGACTCACTCCCCATGCTACCCTGCCAAGCCGAGCTGCTCCAGCCCCAGCTGGCGTAGCTCGGCAGCCATCTCGGCCGGGACCTCTCCTGGCCGGTAGGAGCCCGCATGGGCGACCTTCTCGCGCAGACCTTTGCTTAGGGCTATCACCGCCTCTTGGTCCTCGATCCCGGTCTTGAGCGAGAGCAGGTCTCCGCGGTCGGGACCGGATCTCACAATGTCTTTCACCACGGCTACGTACGCGTCCTCTGCCGGCATCCGGTACTCTTCAAGGCCCGCTTCCGTGCGGAGAAGAACGCGGCCCTCGTTGAACCACACTTGGCAAGAACCCTGCTCCCCCTCCAGGTGCACCACCTTGCGGTCCACCAGACCCTTGCCCACCATCACTGTCAGTTCGACACCCTCGAGAGAAGGGGATGTAGGAGAGTCCCCAGTAGAGCTAGCGGCGCGCCAACCAGCCCGGGCGCGCAGGTGAAGAAGCGCCGCGCTCTCTGCTCCGCAGCCGGGCGGACGACCCTCTTGAATCCAAGCTCCCCACTCGTGCTCGCGAGCCGGCACGAACCCAAGTCCGCCGGAGACGATGGTCGCCTCTTGCCCCTGCCGCCCGGCACCAGCTGCCTGGGGCTTGCCCCCACTAGCGGTACCGGCGCTCTTGTCGTCCACTTTGAGAAGCTTTCGCATCATAGCGAACAAATGGCAGCCATGCTCCAGCCAGTATCCTTGGGCGAAAGCCCGCGACTCCCAGAAGGGCCGCGCCTCCAGCGAGACCCAGGCTATCCGGCGCAGCCGACCCAGCCGAGAGAGCCACTCCCTACCCTGGCCGCTCATCACTCTGATCGGTTGTTTGTAGCTGTAGTGATCGACGTAGTAGGCCCGACGGCTCAGCTCAGGCCGCTCCCGGAGCAGACACTCCCACCTTTCGCGTTCACCGAGCAGGTAAAGAGGCTTCTCGATGAAGATCTCTGGGAGTTGCCCTGAGTCCCCCGAGGGAGCGGCAGAAGAAGAGTAGAGACCACCCCCAGGCCAAGCCCCCAAGACCAGCTCCAGATGCCGGAGATGGTCCTGAGGTGGAGAGAGGATCAGCACCTTGTCGGTCGCTCCCAACTCGCCGCGGGAGAAGTAGCGGTCGAGTCGTACGGGCCTAGAAGCTCCGAGCCTCCGGTCGGGATCCTCGCAAGCGAAGACCACCTTGACTCCGCCGGGCAGTCCCTTTGCCAAGACACTGGGGACGTTCTCAGCAGACTCTACCTCCAATGCTTCCGGGCCGGACAGGCTCTGTAGCGCAGGGAGGTACCTTTGCTCCCACACCCTACCGCCACCGAAGACCACGAAGCGCACCGGACCTCCGTTCGACCCACTCGGCCCACCTGAACCACCGGCCGACGCTCTCGTGCTCAGAATGACACCGGTCTTGGACCAAGACAAGGCCGAGTGCCACGCGCGGGCTGCTCAGCCTGTACGCCCGGTCAGCCGTCGGGAGGGGAAGCTGTCAGGAGGCTGGGGAAGGTCCAAAAGGAGGCAGGCAAGGAAAGGTCAAATGAAAAGCGAGCCCCGAGTGGACCCGCTTCGCTCCCGGTATTGGCTCTGACTTCGTCCCCGCTTCACCGTACTACGCGGCCATTTAACTCCGCGGTTCCTCTGCGGGTCCCTTTGTCAGTTCCCCAGGTGCGGCGCTGAACTCTCGGGACTCTGTGCCCAGTGTACGCGCTCCCCCGCACCTCGTCAACAGGCCCGGCTCAGAAAAATCCCGCAGGATGCGCGAAGCGCTAGCGTCCAGCTTTGTACGCCCGAAGCGTACGAAGAGCATTCTGACCACCCTCAGCCGGTGACCGACGGTAACACGCCGCGGTGGTAAGATGCGCTCATGGACCAACAGTGGCACAGCCGCCTCGACCAACCCCCGCCTCTCATCGGCAGCGCCGAGTTCGCAGCCAGGCGGGCACGCGTGCTTGAGGCCCTGGAAGGAGCCGCCGCGCTGGTCCTGGCCGGGCGTGAGGTCGTCTTGGACAGTGTTCCCGCGCGCTGGAAGACCGATCGTCTCTTCTGGTACCTCACGGGGCTTGATCACGAGAGCGGTGCGGCCGTGCTCTTCGACCCTTCCGCCGAAGACCCCAAGCGACGGATAACGCTCTTCCTACGTAACCGGGACCCCGAAGCTGAGCGTTGGGACGGACCGCGCGAGCCGCTCGCTTCTGGCCTTCGAGAAAGACTTGGCTTCACGGAGATAAGGAGAACCAGCCAACTCCCTGCGGCACTTACCGCCGCGGCGCGGCGAACCAAGCGATTGGCGTGCCTACATGCCTTCACAACCTACACAGAGGAGCTATCGCCCGACCTGGAGATCTTCCAAAAGGTCGCATCTCATGTGCCCGGAGTGACCATCGAAGACCGCACCCAGCTCCTACCGGCACTGCGGGCGGTCAAGTCGTCGGCAGAACTGGCTCTCATAGAGCACGCTCTCGCCATCACCGCAGCCGGCTTCGCGAGAGTGCTCCAGATCCTTCGACCGGGTCTCCGCGAACGCGACCTAGTGGACGCCCTGCTTCACACTTATCGCAGCCACGACGCCGAGCCCGCCTACGAGTTGATAGTGGGAGCAGGTGCGAACAGCACCGTGCTTCACTACCGAGATGGCGACACCACCATTCAAGACGGCGACCTGGTGGTCATGGATTGTGCCGCCGCCTTTGGAGGGTATGCGTCTGATGTCACCCGCACCTTCCCCGCCTCGGGCGTGTTTCTCGACGAGCAGCGTGACATCTATGAGATCGTCCTCCAAGCCCAGCAGGCTGCCATCGGGGCTGCCCGTCCAGGAGCCACCTTCACTGAGATCGACGCTGCTGCGCGCCGAGTCATCGAAGCCGCTGGCTACGGCGACGCCTTCATCCACGGCACTAGCCACCCCTTGGGGGTAGAAGTGCACGATGTCGCTCCGGACGGCCCCCTCCGGGAGGGGATGGTCATCACCATCGAACCGGGTATATATCTTCCCGAGAAGAACCTGGGAGTCAGGATAGAGGACGACATCCTGATCACCGCCGACGGGTGCCACGACCTGAGCGGCCGGCTTGTGCCGCGGACAGTGGCGGAGATCGAAGCGGCCCTGCGCAGATAGGGGCCAGCAAAGTGCCTGCCGCGTCACCCGGCTCCCAATGCAGCTGCGAGCAGACCAGGAGGTTGCTCTCAGGGTCTAGAAGGTAATGCTTCTAATGGGAAACGATTCAAAGGGAATACTCATCCAAGGGGCTGCAGTGACCGATGATAGAGGCAGTCTCCAGTCGGGTCTCCAGTCGGGAAGGAGTGGTAATGCGTATACCGTGTCATAGCGTCCGGCCTGCAGAGGGGGCGAGCTCAGCCCCCCGGAGTACGCGGGCTTGGCTTGCTGTTCTTCTAGCTGTGATACTCGTTCTCTTGCTGGGATTCGCGGCAGCCTGCGGAAGCACTTCTCAGGCCCCGACCCGGGCTGGAGCTGACCTTTCGACGCCGGAGGGGATCCTCAAGGCGGCCGCAGCGGCCGGCAAGGACATGGAGAGGCTTGTCGCTGAGTTCGAAGCGGTCGTAGGAATCGAGCTGGAACCTGGAGTCACCGGCGAAATGCCCGAGTGGCTCTCAGGCGGTATCAGACTGACCGGCAGTCTCGCCGCGGACCAGAAAGCGCAAGCGATGGATATGAGGCTTAGCCTCGGAGCTGGGAAATCTTCTGGTGGCCAGGAACTCTCCCTGGGTCTGAAGGTGCTCGAGGCCAAGATGTATGTCGCCTTCGCGGACGCCTGGTACGAAATGCCCGCGGAGATGATCGGCTCCTTGGCCCCGAAAGGCCAGGGCAAGGAAGACGCCGGGACTACCAGCATGGACCCGGAGTTCGTGGAGCAGCTGCTTGCCAACTTGCAGATCGACCCCGCTACCTGGCTGACCGACCTCAAGCTGGTGGGGGAGGAGAAGGTGGACGGCGTGTCCTGCTACCACGTGGCCGGTGCTCCTGATCTCAAGAAATTCGCCGCCGACCTGATCAAGCTCATCGGCTCCCCGGCCGGGAAGGGACTGCTGGGACAAGGCGCGGGACAAACTGCCCCCTGGGCTGGCGGTGCTGGGCTCCAGTTGCCGCAGGGTGAGGAGCTCAACGCCGTCCTCGACCAGTTGGCCGGCATGTTCCAGGGAGTGACCTTCGACGTCTGGGTGGCCAAAGATAGCAACTTCGTACGGAAACTGAGCATGTCCGCGACTCTGGTACCACCGCAAGAGGCGGAGTCGGACGGCCTCAAGAGCGTCTCGCTTGCTGCCACTGCTACCCTGGACCCGGGAGCGGAGGTCAAGGTGAGCGCACCCTCAGCAGTCAAACCCTTCACCGAGTTGCAGAAGGACCTTCTCAACAACCCCGCTCTCTTGGGTCCTTTCGGCCAGGGGCTGACCCCCCGTTGAAACTCAGACCGGGCTTTGAGCCCCCGGCGGCGCCGCTTCGGCGCCGCCGGGGGAGCGGTCACAAGAGGGGCGCCGCCGGGCAAGCGGCCTTCCGCCAGCCTCTTGCCCGGCGGCGCTCATATCTCCACTTCCGGCGGCAAGGGCAGGGAGTCCTGGTACCACTCCGTGGCGCTGAAGTCACTATCGACGATCTTCTCCAAGGGCAGCTTGAGATACCTGCCCCAACCTTCTACGGCTACCGTACCGTCCTCCAAAAGGATCTCCCCGGTACCCTCGAAAAGGCGGCCGTCATCCTTGGTGATACGCCCCACCGCCTTGACCTCTCTATCCAGAGGTACCGGACGCCGAAACTTGGCCCGGAACTCGATGGTGACCCCCCAGGTCTGGGCGTCGGCCAGGTTTATGGCCCGACCGATGGTCTCATCGAGCAAAGCGGAGGCCAGACCTCCGTGCAGTCTGCCGGGGTAACCCTGGTGCTCCTCTCGCGGCCGAAACACCCCCACCAGCTCCCCGCTTTCTACCTCCAAGAACCGAGCTTGAAAACCGGCCTCGTTGGCCACACCGCACACCATGCACATGCGGCTTACGTTCTGAGCCCTTATTACTTTGCGCTTCACCTGCCCCCACCGCCATTTGATTCAAACAACTCGACCGCTCTGGCTAGCGCCTCGATCACAGACACCCGCTGGGGACAGGCCTCCTCACATTGGCCGCAGGAGGCGCATTCCGAGGCCCTGCTCGTGTGCCCGAGAGCGACCTCGATCGAGTAGCCTATCTTCTCCCCCTCAACATTTGCAAACAGCGAGGCGTTGTTGAGACAGGAAAGCACCAGCGGGATGTTGATGCCCGAGGGGCAGGGCAGGCAGTATTTACAGCTTGTGCAGCCCACTACCGTACGCGCCTGGTAAGCTGCCCGTACTCTGGCAATGAGCTCGTATTCCTCAGCCGACAGCGAGGCCGGATAGCCCTGGGCGGCCAGAGCCACATTCTGCACCACCTGCTCCAGGTTCGACATCCCGCTGAGGAGCAGACTGACTCCGGGCTCATCCCAGACGAAACGCAGAGCCCATTCCACAGCCGAACGACGAGTGGGAAAGCTGTCCCACAGCTCCTGGATGGGCCTAGGTACGGGATCGGCCAGACGCCCCCCTTTGAGAGGCTCCATGATCACCACCCCCAGTCCGCGCTCGGCTGCGTAGTGAAGCCCGGCGATGCCGGCCTGGAAGTCGACGTCCATGAAGTTGTATTGGATCTGACAAAGGTCCCAATCGTAACCGTCCACGATAGGCGCAAACCGGGGCGGATCGTCGTGATAGGAGAAGCCCGCATAGCGGATACGTCCATCCGCCTTGGCTCTGTCGAGGAAGTCTCGCACGCCCAGATCTACCAGCCTCTCCCACGTCTCACCGCTTAGAGCATGAAGCAGGTAGCAATCTATGTGATCGGTACGCATCCGCTTGAGCTGGTCGGCAAGAAAACGGTCCATATCCTTGCGTTCCTTGACCAACCAGAGCGGCAGTTTGGTAGCCAAGAGCACCCGCTCCCTATAC
Source organism: uncultured Actinomycetes bacterium (assembly GCA_937148845.1). Classification (GTDB taxonomy): domain Bacteria; phylum Actinomycetota; class Thermoleophilia; order RBG-16-64-13; family RBG-16-64-13; genus CAKZRW01. The sequence goes on from CAKZRW010000071.1 coordinate 26,632, forward strand.
CCACTGGCGTCAAGGACCTCCGCAGTGAAGGCTTCGCTCGTCCCTGGTTTCTCGTCGAAGCTGGCCCCGTGATAGGGGTAGGCCGTATCCACGTAGTTGACCCCGTGCTCTAGGGCATAGACGAGCATCTCCGTGGCCAGCGCGGTATCGATGCGGTCGGGCCGTCCGTCGAGCACGGGCAAGCGCATGCAGCCGAAACCCAGTATGGATACCTGTTCCCCCGTGCGACCTAGGGGGCGATAAAGCATGGTCATGCGGCAAGGATAGCAGGCGAACTGCCCCGGCGAGACCCCTCAGGGTCGCCCGGACCAGTTCACCCCCGCTCGAACCCTGACCCTCCCGGCGCTTGACTCGCCTGTCCTTCCCTTCCTAAAGGAGAGCAGTGACTAGGCCTCAGACTGCTCTTCCCCAGACGGGAGATAGGAGTCGAGTTTCTTGACCAACGTTTCGAGCAGATCTTCTCGGGCCCGCAGATGCGCCCTGAGTTCGTGGGAGTCGGTGTTCGCGATCTCGAATAGCATGGCTCTCCGGTAGCGCTCCACCACGAAACGTATGATCGCGATCTCCTCTTCGGTCAGTGGGACTTCGGCCATGATCGCCCCCTTCTTTCGTGGGTCTCTCAGTCACGCGCCCGGCGATGGGGGAAGCGGACCCGCCGCACCTCGTCGTTGATCAGGGCAGCCATCCGGGCTGGGTCACTAAGGCTTCCTGAGCGGGCGTCACCGCCGACTGCATGCACTACCAGGCAGTCGCCCACCACCTCTACGCTCAGAACCGCTTCCAGAGGGATCACCTCGGGACTGCGACCCGTCGGCTCCAGGATGCATGCCTCCGTCGTGAGCTGCACGTTGCCGTCTTCCCATATGACGCGCTCCGCCCCCCGAAGAGCCCGCAGGTCTTTCTCGCGCAGCTCTTCCCGGCCGCCGATCGCCCGACCATATCTCCGAGCCACGATCTCGCCGGCGTTGCGCACAACGCAATAACCCAAGTGATGATGGGTCTCGAAGAGCTGGCGAAGAGCGGCCGACAACAGCACGAGCGCCCGGACCTCCTCCGTAGCCACAGCCGTAGCCGTGTACCGGTAGGGCGGCATCACCGCCGACCAGCCCAGGACCTCACCGCCGTGGACTTCGTCCAAGACCCCTTCGCCGCCGTCCGCCAAACGCACCTTGACCTCGGCCCTGCCCGCCAGCAGCAGGTAGAGCCGCTCAGCAGCTGCGCCTTCTTCAGTAAGCAACGTTCCCGCGGGATAACACGCCTCCGAGGCGAGGTCAGCTACCATCTGGAGCTCCGCCTCGTCCAGCCCTTCGAGCAGCCGGAAAGCCCGCAAGCACTCGACTCGGTCCGACATTTCCCCCACCCCCTCGACCGTCGGCAACGAAGTGGTGCTGCTATCTATGATCTGCTGCTATCAATAATCTAGTCCACTCCCGCTGTGAGGGAAAGGGCCTCCTACTGGGCAGTGGTTCCCGTCCCGGTTGTGGTCACCATCAGTGTGGCGTCACTCCCCCGTCCACCAGTAAGGTCTGGCAGGTCATGAAGTCGCTGTCAGCCGAGGCCAGGAAAAAGGCAGGGCCCGCCAGGTCTTCGGGAAGTTCGTTGCGCTGGTTGAGGGCCTGGGCTTCCCGGTTGCGAACATACCATTCCTGGTAGTCCTTGGTGAGACCAAGCTGAGCGTCGGTCACCGTGAAACCGGGAGCGATGGCATTGACGCGGATGCCAAACTTCCCGAGCTCCCGCCCGAGACAACGCGTGAAGCCGATGACTCCGCCTTTGCTGGTGGAGTAGTGGATGAACCCTGGCACCCCTTCGAAGACGCTGGAGGAGCTGATGTTGATGATCTTGCCGTAGCCTTGGGCCTTCATATAGGGGAAGACGGCACAAGCCATGAACCACATTCCCCTTACGTTGACTGCCTGCATCTTGTCCCACTCTTCGACAGTCCACTCGTCGAAGGGACGAAAGGCTCCCATGCCTCCGAAGAAAGCGGCATTGTTGACCAGGATGTCGATCCGCCCGTCCCAAGTGTCGGCCACCTTCTTGACGGCCGCCTGGACCTGCTCGAAATCAGTCACGTCGCAGGCTACGGCCAAGCCGCTCCCCCCCGCTGCTACTACCTCGTCGGCCACCCGGGCAGCGCCTGCCGCATTGATGTCAAGCACCGCTACCCGGGCGCCCTCTGCCCCGTAACGTAGGCAGATGGCCCGACCTATGCTGTTCGTTCCTCCGCCGCCGGTCACAATCGCGACCCGACCCGCAAGACGTTTCTCACCCAGGCTGTAAGTGACCTCCATGGCTCTGTCTCTTCCTCCCTCTGGCGGTTTCCCTCTATCGTTTCCCCGCTTTCTCTGCCCCACGGTTCAGCAGAATGCCGTCGACCATCGAGGCCAGAGTACCCACAAACCCGAAAACCACTAGAACCAGGAACCCCGCGGCGTAACCAGTCTGACGCGGCCCTGGACCGTAGACCTCCAGCATCCAACCAAACAGCCAGGGGGCGAATCCCGCCCCTAGAGCCGCCAAGGCCAGAGCCAGAGCGCGCGGCAGTCCCCCGCCACCGGCGGGAGGATGCCCCGCCCGCTCAGTCCCCGCCCCGCCCCCCGGGCGCAACAGGCGCAAATGGATGGCCAAGGCCGCCATCGTAGCCAGGAACGCAGCCACCACGATGAGCGCCAGTCCACCGCCCGTCGCCCCTGGAGCAGGGACGGCACTAAGGACGATGGTCGCAGACCCCAGCGAAGCCCAGGCACCGGCGGACCGCCAGCGAGCGGCCAACGCTCCCCCCGCCACCGCCCCCAAAACCATCCCTGCCCCTACCAGTGCGCTGAGGTAGCAAGCAGAGACGAGCTCCAGGTTCCGCTGGTCCTGAAGAAACGGTGGTGTCCACACCACCAGGGAGACGACCGTGGCGCCCGCCCCCAGAGCCGTGACCGCAGCCAGCCAGCCTTCCCAGCCCCATAGCGATGAAATACGACTTTCTCTTCCGAATGCGGCGGTTTCCCCTTCTTCTCCATGCCGCGAAGCAGGGACCCTCCGCACCGCCGGGTGTGCCAAGGGAAGGGCACCCAGCACTAGCACGACTCCTGCTCCAAGTAGGCTCGCCGCCCGGTATCCGGCCGCAGCTTCGAGCGCGGGTAGAGCGACCAGCGCCAACACCACCCCCGCCCCTGCACCGCAGACCACTACCGTCGTGACCCGGCGCCTGAGGCGAGAAACGACTCGAGCTTCAGAAAGAATCAGCGCGCAGGAAAGAAGAACACCAGCACCCGCTCCCTGCAAGAACCGGCCCGCGAAAAAGCCGGGAAAGGCAGAACTCAGCGCAAACAGCATCGAACCGACCACTGCCACCAATGCCCCCAGCCCCAATACACGACCCCCCACCCTGCGCAGAGTGGCGAGCGTGGGGAGGAGGGCGGCGCCGCCTCCCACCAGGAAGGCGAGGGTCAGCAGACCCACCTGCCCTGAAGACAGGGGGACTATCTCGGAAAGCTCGGGCGTTACCACGGCCAGCATGGTCAGCGAGAAGAGACTTGCCGCGGGTGCCGGCAGCAGGGCCAGGGCCAGGAGATCGGCCCCTCTGCCACGGAGAAGATCGTCGGGTGTCTGCCATAGTCGGCGTCCAAACAGGCTCATTGTGCATTCATACCACGGTTTGGGGAAAACCGTGGTGCGAAATATGATGGGAACAAGGCTCAGCCCGCCATTCGTCGTACGGAGCGGCTACAACAGCGTCGGGACGATCGCCGCCGCGCGGACCGCCCGGAGGGAGGTTTACATGAAGCTACTGAAGCCCGCAAGGAGTAAGCATCTTTTGCCGGTCGCAGTGCTGGTCATCGGCCTGCTTGCCATTGCTACGGCTTGCGGAGCCGGTGATGGGGGCTCGGCAAACGGAGGGGGCATTGAGACCACGGGGCCGGCAGGAGGAGCGATATCCCATCCCACCGGAGCCAACGAACTTGTGCTCCAAGTGATAACGGGAGGAGGCTTCGTCCCTATCGAGTACCACCTGACCCTGCTGCCCACCTTCAGCCTGTACGGTGATGGCACGGTGATCGTGCCCGGACCTACCATAATGATCTATCCGGGCCCGGCGCTGCCCAATCTGCAGACGACCAAGCTGAGCGAACAGGCGATCCAGGAGATCCTCTCCGCCGCCAAGGAAGCAGGACTCTTCCGCAATGACTTCGACTACGGAAGCCCTCGCGTGGCCGACGTGCCGACTACGACCATCACCATAAGCGCGGGAGGACAAGTCTACCGCTCCAGCATCTACGCTCTGGGCTTTGAAGATGCGGGCAACCTGACCCTTGAGCAGCAGCAGGCGCGGGCAGCAGTGAAGCCCTTCCAAGCCAAACTCGAGACTCTCGCCTTCGCCGACCAAGAGCCCACCTGGAACCCGTACCAGTTCACCGGACTTGCCGTATTTGTGCGCCAGATGGACCCCGCCTCTTCTCCCGATCCTACCGATGTGCAGCCGAATCGGCTTTCTTGGCCGTTGGGCGACCTGGCCACAGCGGGCGGAGAAGAGGTCTTGCCCGGTCACCGCAGACTCGTCATTTCTGGGGCGGACCTGGAGACTCTTAGACCCCTGCTTGACCAAGCCACCCAGATCACCATCTGGGAGAGCGGCGGCAAGGAGTACAGCCTGGCTTTCCGGCCACTCCTACCGGACGAGAGCCAATGAGAGGGGCGCGGGGGCGGGGCAGGGCGCCGTCAGACGCCCTGCCCCGCCCCCGCGCCGACCAGCCGAACCGTCAGAACAGGCTTGCAATACCGTGCTAACCTGTATATGTTCTTAAGGATAGTCTTGAACTGACCTATTCGAGGACGCGGGCCCAGTCATGATGAACATCTCAACCAGGGGACGATACTCCGCCAGGATCATGGTGCAGCTTGCCACCGTCTATCCTCAGGGCTCGCTTACGAAGTATCAGATCGCAGAGGCGGAAGCCATCTCACCGGGGTACGTCCAGCAGCTCACGATGGCCCTTCGTCTGGCCGGTCTTGTGGTCAGTGTGCGCGGACGGGAGGGCGGTTTCAAGCTGGCTCGAGCTCCCCAAGACATCACCGTCGCGGATGTCTTGCGAGCAGTCGAGGGCGATATCATGCCTGCCCCCTGCCGCGTGCCTGGCCACTGCAACCGGGCCGATACCTGCCCCACTCGGCCCATCTGGGACAGGGCTGCTGCCCTTCTTGAGGAACTTTTCACCAGCACTACCATTGCCGACCTCGCCCCTGGTTCTTGTTCGGCCTGAAACCGAGGCACGCCTAAGAACCGGGCGTGCCCCAGAGCGAGGCAACCCGAATAGCGGGCGCAGTGTGCCTGTCCGGCGTGGTAACTTTGCAGCGTGAGCAAGGCCTGCCCCACACCCATGCCGTTCCGTACAGTGGTCGGCACCGTGGTCTTCATCATGGTGCTTTTCTTCCTCAGTTTCGTTTCCCGGTACATTTTCGGGCCGCTTTTACCCACGATCCAGGAGGACATCGACATTCAGTCGGGCCAAGCCGGCTCCCTTTTCCTGTGGGGAGGCTTCGGAGTACTGGTCGGTGCGCTCAGCGCCGGCCTGGTCTCTTCCCGGATACACCACCGAGGCGCACTGGCCCTCTCGCTCTTCGGCATGGCTCTCGCCCTTGTGGGTGCCTATTTCTCGGACTCGCTCTGGGGGCTGCGCGCGGCTTTCATAATCCTAGGCTTGCTGGCCGGGATCCACATGCCGTCTTCCGTGGCCACTCTGACCGCCATCGTGCGACCTGAGGACTGGGGCAAGGCTCTCGCCGTACATCAGCTGGCGCCTCCCCTCAGTCTGGTCGCCGCACCGCTCTTGGCTGTAGCCCTGTTGACGTGGTTCAGCTGGAACGAAGCGTTGTTGTGGATAGCCGGGATCATGGTGGTGGCAGCCGCCGGTTTCGTTACCTTCTTTGGCGGCGTGGGAGCCTTTCCTGGTGACCCGCCCACCCCCTCGTACCTACGGCCAGTGGCTCGCACCCCTTCCTTCTGGATGATGATCTTCCTGTTTGCCTTGGGCATGGGAGCCCAGGTGGGTGTCTACAGCATGTTGCCGTTGTATCTCACCCAGGAGAGGGGCTTCTCCGCGGCGGAAGCCAATACCTATCTAGGCCTAGCCAACATCGTCCCTCTTCTTAGCGTGTACCCTGCCGGCTGGGTGACGGTCCGTCTGGGGGCGAAGACCACCATGGGGCTGTTCCTGTCCGCAGCGGGACTCATGACCATACTGGTCGGGTCCCTGACGGGCGTGGCTCTCGTGGTATGCATCTTTCTCATGGCCGGAGCGGTGGTCGGCTTCTTCCCCGCAGCCTTCGCTGCACTCTCCCGTATCGTGCAACCCAACTACCGCAGTCTAGCCAACGGTGTCGGTCCGCCTTTGGCGTTTCTTGTCGGAGGCGGTCTCCTCCCTACCGGACTGGGCTACATGGGCCAGACGGCAAGCTTCGCGCTTGGCCTCTTGATCACCGGCGCCGTTATCCTGGTGGGGTCGACTGTGGCCGTGTTCGTGCGTTTGCTCACCGACCTTGAAGAGGGGTGCTGACATGTCATCGTTTGGGCGTGGCTATTCGATCTTCGCCTCTACCCTGGCGGACATGACCTGGCCAGAGGTCGAGGCGGCGGGGCAGGCCAACACTCCCCTGCTTGTGCCCGTAGCGGTCATCGAACAGCATGGCCCCCATCTTCCTCTTGCCACCGATACCTACGGGGCCCATCTCCTCTGCACTCTCATCCGCGAGCACATGGATCAGAGAAGGACCAGAGTGCTCATCGCTCCCCCCTTCTACTATGGTCTCAACTCCACCACAGGCATGTTTCCGGGCTCCTTGGTGATAAAGCCCGAAACGATGGCTGCTCTTCTCACTGAGGTCCTCGGGAATCTTGCCTCCTGGGGTTTTCGCCGCCAGTTCATCGTGAACCACCACGGCGACCCGGAACACAACCGCGTCATCGTGGAGAGCATCCTCGCGCTTCGTAAGCAGGGAATAGAGACCACCTATCTGCTCGGCGGCATGATCCAGACGTTCGTGGATGCGGCCTACCAGTCCACTTTCAAGAAGCCTCTGCCCTTGCAGTCGGAAGCCGTCATCCGGGCGGGTGAGTCAGAACGCACCCGCGAGGCCCGGCTGCGCCTCACGCGCAGCCGCGGACCAGACGTCCATGCGGGCGAGCGGGAGACCAGCCTCATCCTGCGCTGGTATCCGGAGTCAGTGCCTGCACACGTCCAGCTGCGAGAAATACGCCCAGTCCCGGAGACCCTGCGGGAGTTCCAAGAAGCCGAAGCCACCGGACGATGGCGGGAACTCTCTCCTTGGGGCCACATCGGCGACCCGGCGGTCGCCTCCGTTGAGAACGGAGAACTCTACGAACTGGAAGCAGCCGACATGGCGGCAGCTCTTCATGCCTACTTGGCCAAGTCTGGCTAGCGCAGAGCCACGAGCTGACACCCGCTCCCGATAGGCGTATCCTCTGCCCATGAAGCCTCATACGAAGTCAGCTGCTGTCGGCGCTCTGCTTGCACTCGCAGTCTTGGCGGCAAGCTTAGGAATCCTGAGCTGCGGCGAGGTTCATGCTCGCCTCGACGCTGAGGCGTCCTTCACCAGTGGGGGCGCACCGACGACCGCCCCTTCGGCCGCCCCGGAAGTAGAGTCACCCCCAAGGGTCGCCGCGCATGGACCCCAGGAGATTCAAACGCCCGCAGCGGTTCTGAACCGCATGACCCTGGAGGAAAAGGCCTCCCAGGTGCTGCTCTTGACCTTCGAGGGAGTCTCGCTCACACCGTCCACCCGCACTCTGCTCCAAACCAGCCCTCCAGGCGGGCTGTTGCTTCTGGGCAGCAATATCGGCGACATGAACCGTCTCCGGGACCTGACCGCAGCCCTCCAGGAGACCGTCACATCGGCCGGCTCCCCCGGTCTTTTCCTGGCCGTAGACCAAGAAGGCGGTATCGTGCGTCGAGTGACCTCGGGAGTCCCGGCCCTGCCCTCGGCTCGCGCTCTCGGTGACCACTCCTCTCCTTCCGTGGCCCGGGCTCTAGCCCTTATGACAGGGGTCGGTCTTCTGGCCCAAGGAGTCAACATGGTGCTTGCGCCAGTCGCCGACGTGGTGGCCAACCCGGCCTCATTCCTTTATGAACGCGCCTACGGCGGCACCCCGGGGGTGGTAGCCCGCTTCGTGGAGGCGGTGACCGATGGTTATGAGAGCAGCGGTTTGGTGGCAGTGGTCAAGCACTTCCCCGGCCACGGGAGTACGAGCGAAGACAGCCATCACCACACCCCGGTCTCCGACCAACCTTCCTACTACTACCCCCTTGTCCACCTACCTCCGTTCCGGGCGGCTTTCGCCGCCGGAGCCGAAGGAGTCATGATGGGCCACTTCGTGGCCCGGGCGCTCGACAGCAATCGTCCTGTCTCGCTTTCGGACGTGGTTATCCAAGGGCTCCTCCGCACAGAACTGGGGTTCACCGGCCTGGTGGTCTCCGACGACTTGGAGATGGGCGGGGCGACCGGCAACCGTCCCGCTCACGGGGATCGGGCCTCGCCGGCGGAGCTCAAGGCGGCTGCCGTAGCCGCACTCCAGGCCGGCTGTGACCTTCTCATCTCCACCGGTCCCCGGAATCGGCAATACCTCCTGCGGGACGGGATAGTGGAGGCAGTGAGACGAGGAGAACTACCGGAGTCGCGGCTGGACGAAGCGGTGCTCCGCCTCCTCGCCTTGAAAGTCCGCCACGGCATTCCCCTCGGCCCCCTTCCTCTCGATCCGGGCGCACCCTCTGGAGTCACCAAGTCAGGTCGTGACCCAGGCTCCCACCGCGACTACGGCCGCCACTACGATCTCGACCAGGCCTGAGGTGCTCGATGCGAGCAGTCACTAGCCTGAAATCGCCTACACTTCATCGTCCTCGCCCCCGCGAGCTGCTGCTTGTGGCCCTCATCCTCGCACTGGCGGGTATGGGCTTGACTGCCGTAGGGCTAGCCTGCAGCGATCCCGGCCCCACTCCTACCAGAACTGCCAGCACCGGGGGCATCACCTCGACCGACAGGGGACTTGAGCGCTCCCCAGTAGAGCTAGGCGAGGCCGCCGGCTCCCTCTGGTCTGAGGCTATTCAGCGACTCGTGCAGATACTCGAAACCAAACCCCGACCGGCGGCTGCCTACGCTCAAATCGCCCAGCTGAAAGAGGACTACGTGCAGAAGATGGTGGCTCTGGGTCGCGAGATCGCCAGGCTGCAAGTAGACGGCCGGGCCGTGGCCTTGGGCAGGATCACAGCCGCCCTGGAGGCTGCCGCCGACAGCGAGTGGTTCAAACGCTATGTCACTCTCTACGAGGAGTACGCCACCGGGGACCAGGAGTTCGCGGTGCTGCTGGCAAGTTTCAACATCTTGACCCAGTACGCGGACTTCGAGCTGCTCAAGCTCCAAGACCCCGAAGAGGCCGCCCGTCTGGGAATAGACTAGGACGCCGGGGCCCGGGGCGCAGGCGCCCCGGGCCCCGGCTCGCGACACTCAAGAAGAAACCCTTCGGGCCTGGCCTCAGCTGTCCAGGATCCGCATGGCCTCTTCCTTGTAGGCGTCCATCACATATTGGATCCCCGAGACCTGGGCTGCCTCCTCGGTAAGAGCCACTACGTCGTTGCGAGAGAGGGTATCCAGGCGGAAGCTCCGCGCCCCAGCCATGAACTGGGTCAGCCCGGTGCGCAGCTTGTCCACAAAGGTATAGATAGCCACCGCGCCCAGCGGGATCTGGTCCATGCGTTCGCCGTACCGGTCTTTGAGGGTGGAGTAGGTCACAAAGATCTCCTCCGGTGTCTGTCCGTACTTCTTGACCGCCGTCGGCAGCTCCTTCCACAGCCCGGTGCTGGCGCCTCGGCCCACCACACCTTCGATGTTCGAGCCCACAAATCCGGGGATCATCAAGGCCCGCCCCATGCACACCGCCTTGAAATAGGGCGCACCCATAGCCAGGACCTTGAAGATGTGGTCCTCGGTCGAGAACCCGCCTGCCATGGCCAGGTCCGGAGTCCATTCCCCGCGGGTGGCCAGTCTCTTCGCACACTCGTAAGCCATAGCCTGCAAGTAGAAAGTGGGTATGCCCCACTCCTCCATCATGCGCCACGGGCTCATACCCGTTCCGCCACCAGCTCCGTCGATGGTGACCAGATCGACCCGGGCCTTCGAGGACCACTTGATGGCCCGCGCAAGCTCGGGGTAGCCATAAGCGCCGGTCTTCAGGGTGACCCGCTTCACGCCCACTGTGCGGCGCAGATACTCGACCGCGCGCAGGAAGTTCTCCTCCTCGATGAAGCCCAGCCGGGAGTGCCGTTCGAATTCCTTTATTCCGCCCGTCTCAAAGGCTTTGCGTACGGCGGGGATGCTGGGATTTGGCGTGATGATGTAGCCGCGCTTCTGCAGCTCCAGGGCCCGGTCGAGGTCGCGGATCTTGATCTCGCCACCGATGCACTTAGCGCCCTGGCCCCACTTGAGCTCGATGGTCTCTACGCCGAGCTTCTCCACCACGTACTCTGCCACACCGAAGGCAGTGTCTTCCACGTTGAGCTGGACGATGATGTCGCCGAAGTCTTCCTGCCACTCTTTGTAGATGCGGACGCGCCGTTCCATCTCCGGCGACCGCTTGATACGACCATCCTTGTAGAACTCGGCTTGGGGATCGATACCACACACGTTCTCCCCCACCACGATGGAGATGCCAGAGATGGCCGCGCCTATAGCGAACGACTCCCAGTACTTACGGGCGATGTCGGTAGAGCCCAGCGCTCCGGTGAAAACCGGCATCTTCATGCGCACGGGATGCATGTGCCCGTAAACGGCCGTGGTATCGACTACCGGGAAGATGGCTTTGTCGGGGTTGGCCTCGTCGATGGCCTTAGCCCCCATGGCAAAGCCCAAGATGTTGAGATGGGAGTAGTCAACCGGGTATTCCTTGTCCCCCCCGGCCGTCATCTCCCCGAACGGGCCCGGGTAGATGACTTCACGTCCCCGGAAAGAAGCTCGGAATACGTCGCAAGTTGCCCTGGCAGTCGGCCATGCAGCGCGTGCATATGCCAGAAGGCGCCACGTCCCGGGAACGGTTGCGGGTCTCCAAAGCTTCGTTGGAGCCGTTGTGAGAGAAACTCACAGCATAACCTCCTTTACTGAGCAGCCACCCCGAATGCGCCTCCGCGGCAACCACGCTCAACGCGCCCGGAGACCCCGATCCTGGGAAGACTCCGGTCCCGGGCGACCCGGGAGGAGCGAGCCGCCGTGGCGGCAACCGTGTAGTTTCCCGCCGCTCGCTGGCCAGTGCCACTGACAAATGTACAAATCAGTTGGCAGCATAGGTGGCTATTCGGCCAACAAGGGGTCAGCGACACGTTTGGGGCAAGCATGCCCAGGCCCGGTAAGCTCGCCCAGCCGTAGGAGGCCCGCCGCTAGAGCACAGCCTCCACCATGGCCTTCACGTTCTCGTGCCTGGCGTCGATGGGAACGTCGCAGCCCGAAGACAGGATGAAGCCGTCCGGCCCCACCTCGTTCATGAGCCGCTTGCAGTAGGCTGTGACCTCCGCAGGAGTCCCCAAAGAAAGCAGGCTCGGAGGCACATCCCCCATCAGACACATATGCCCGCCCAGAATCTCCTTGGCCTTGAAGATGTCGGTCTTGCCGTCGAGTGCAAGCACGCACTTGCCCTTGGGCAGCTCCTTTAGCCGCTCCAGGTCACGCGTCCAATTAGCGTCGAAATGCAGGACCGGGATGGCTCCCTCTTCCACCGCTGCTTCTACCATGGCCTTGAAGTAGGGAAAGACAAAGCGCTCCCAGAGGCGCGGAGCCACGAACTCACTGGCCGAGCGCCACCCCCCTATCCACAGCCCCACAAGCCCCAGACCGCGGATCCCGGCCCGCATGTTCTCGATCAGGACGCCCATCTGCAGCTCGCCCCGTCCATGGACCTCGAAAGCCTCGCCACCCGGCGTATCCGTCACCTTGATGGCGACGTTCGATTCGGCCTCCTTCATCAGCCTTTCGCGGATCACGCGGGACTGGAGCTTCTTGCCCTCGCGCCCGGCCAGCGGGCTGTCATTGATGCCGAAGGTGACAGAGATGGTCGGCGGGTCGATGGGTTGCGCGGGCAGGGGGATGTCGATCTCCGGCGCGCAGAGCGTATCGGCCACGGTCGCCTTCGACATGCCGGCGATGGTGACGATATCGCCCGCCTCGCCCATCTCGAT
>CAKZRW010000072.1 GCA_937148845.1 uncultured Actinomycetes bacterium
AAGAAAAGGCCGGATGGCAAGCTTCTTGGGGAGCTGTTGGTGCATAGGGGGTTGGTCTCTTCTGATGTGGTGCAGAAGGCTCTTTGGGTGCAGGAGCGTCTGGGCCACAAGCGGCGTGGCTCGGTCGCCAGGCGAAGATCCTCCAAGAGCTGACAGGTTGGGACTGGAGTCTTTTGCTTGTCGTTTACCCGGACAGGGAGGTTCTCCTTGAGCTCGCAGTCCCCCCGGTGACTGGGGCCCGGGGCGACGTGGGGCCCACAATGCACGCGGGTCTCCTGCTAACCTTCTGCAGCCTTTCATGGTTCGCAGAATCTAGCCCCAAGAAGCTTCATTTGAGGACGCGAGTGGATCTTGCAGTTTCGCCTTGGCTCCCTGGACAAACTTCCCCTTGACATGATCGAGGAAGTGTCTATAGTGGGTGGCGGTGTAAGCCATCCCTGAAAAGGGCAAACCCACTGCAAGGTGGGGGCGCAAAGCCGCGGGCCCTTGAGTGGAAGGGTAGTCGGGCTGCCAGGGGAGCTTTCTCCTGACAGCCCGGTTTCTCTTGGCGGGGCGAGAAGCCGAGAGGAAGAAAGGAGGTGGATCGTGCAAGTTACGCTGTACTACGGGGAAGAGGACCAGTACCTTCTGAAACTGGTGGACCACCAAGCCGAGCGCACCCGTCGTTCTCGGTCCGCGGTCATCATGGCCATTCTAGAAGAGCACTTCGAACGGAACCACCGTCTAGGAGAGATCTTGATGGACATGGGTCTCGCTACTCCCCAGGAAGTGGACCGGGCTCTGAACAAGCAGCGAGATGGCTGGAAACAGCCCATCGGGGAAATCCTGGCTCAAGAAGGTGTTCTCAGTGACCGGGCCGTGCACCGGGCCTTGCTTGTCCAGAACAGAGTAAGGAAAACATAGTTTCTGAGCTGCGCCGATAAAGGCCAACCTGCTGCGAAGCAGGGGCGCAAAGCCATGGGCCTCCCGCAGGTCGCCAGGCTGCCGAAGCGCAGAAAAAGGAGGCACCATGGCAAGAGTTTTGGGAAGTTCGCAGGCGTATCGCCAGATACTAACGGTGGGGGCACTTCTTCTTGGCCTCCTGGGGCTATGGACCCCTTGGGCCCAGGCCCAAACCTGGCCCCGTTGCGTGAGCGGCTGCACAGCCAACGACGTGACCGTCACATCCCTGTGGGTGGTGGCTCCGGACAACTGCACCCCGGGGTCGCCGGTGACCGCCCAGCTGTGGGCCCGGTTCAACAAGAACGCCCAGGCTGCGCGATACTGCATCTACTTCGTGGGCGACATCTACCTCAACGGCTCCCTCTACCAGCTGAATTTCTGGAAGCGCGTCGCTGATGTCTTCCCTGTCGGTCAAGGGGTCTACGACTACAAGCTCGCCGACATCACCTGGATTTGCGGCGCGACAATGGAAGTCAGGAACATCCTCGTGTTCTGGCGAACCACCCCCGGATGCACTGATGGCGACTGCTCGGGGGCGATTCCCTCGAAGTGCTATGCCAGCTCGGCGGGTCTGATCGTCGTGGGCCCGCTCGTCGCGCAGTTCACGCACACTGCCCCCCAATGCCACTGCACCACGATCTACTTCACCGACACGACCACGGGAGGAACGAAGCCCTACACCTATAGCTGGCAGTTCGGGGACGGCGGAACGTCCAGCGCCCCGAACCCGACCCGCCACTATGCGACCCCAGGCACGTACGACGTGACCCTCACCGTCAACGACAGCTCCTCACCGCAGATGAGCGACTCGCAGGTGATGCCGGTCGCGATCTGGGCGAACCCGGTGGCGAACTTCAGTGCCACGGCGGTGAGCGGGTGTGCCCCCCTCCAGGTTACGTTCACCGACGCCTCAACCGCAGGCAGCCCCAATGGCGGCTCGATCATCAAGTGGGAGTGGGACTTCGACAACAACGGGACGGTGGACCGGACGGATACTTCTCCCCCGGGCTCTTTCAACTACACGTACACCGCGCCTGGCACTTACTCGGTCAGCCTGAGGGTGACCGACACCCACGGATGCATCAATGTTCTTACGCGAACAGCCTACATCAGCGTGCAGGACTGCGGGACGGATTTGTCCATCACCAAGACAGATTCTCCTGACCCCGTGTCCGTGGGAGGTATGCTTAGCTACACACTTGTGGTGACCAACCACGGTCCAGGAACCGCGCACGGCGCCATTGTGATGGACACGTTGCCATCGGGGTTAGCCAATCCTGAATATCGAGTGGACGGGGGTTCCTGGGGTCCATATCCGGCCAGTGTCTCTTTGGGAACCATGGCCAAGAACACCACCCACACCATCGAGATCCGTGCTACCCCGACCTGTGCGGCAGTAGGCAGCATTACCAATACTGCAGTAGTTTACTCGTCCACATTCGATCCCAGCCCAACCAACAACTCTTCTTCAGTGACCACGACTGTGCAGGACACCACCCCCCCCACGATCACTTGCCCGGCGGACGTTAGCGTTTGCACCGATCCAGGGGTGTGCTACGCCACGGGAGTTCAGCTGGGTACGCCCATGGTGAGCGACAACTGTGGGATCGCCTCGGTGACGAACGACGCCCCCACCCAGTTCCCCAAGGGCGAGACGATCGTCACCTGGAGCGTCACCGATACCAG
>CAKZRW010000073.1 GCA_937148845.1 uncultured Actinomycetes bacterium
ACCGCCGAGACGGGTATGACTCCGGAGAGCATCGAGAGCCTGGCGGTTCATGTGCACGCCAATGACGATCTTGCTGCTCCCATCTCTTCAGGTTCTTTTCCCACGTTGGGTATGGTAGTAGCTCCTTGTTCGATCAAGAGTCTTTCGGCTATCGCGAACAGTTATAACGACACCCTGTTGGCTCGGGCGGCCGACGTGACCCTGAAAGAACGGCGCCGACTGGTCCTGGTCGTGCGGGAGACCCCTCTCCATCTTGGGCATCTGCGACTGATGGCCCAGGCCGCTGAGTATGGTGCGATCATCCTGCCGCCCATGCCGGCTTTCTATCATCAGCCGAAAACCATCAGGGACCTGGTGGACCAGACCGTGGGTAAGGTCCTTGACCAGTTCGGCCTGGAGCACGACCTGTTCAAACGTTGGCAGGGTGAGTGTGGTCTCGGAGACGACAGCGCCACGTGATCTGAGAGGGCGGGTGACCCTCTACCTACGTTCGCACCACACGATGACGGTGGCCACGGTAGGTCCGGTACCGGGGGAAACGGGCGCGGGCAGGAGTCTGCCTCACGCAGCTACGGTCTTCTATGCCGTGGATGATGATCTACGGCTGATCTTTCTGAGCAAGCCGACCAGTACCCATGGTCTTCATATCGGGGTGGAAGCTCCAGTAGCGGTGACAGTGGCCGCTCACTATGACGACTGGCAGCTCATACAGGGGGTGCAACTCTGGGGAGTGGCGCGGCTGCTGCGGGGTAAGGAAAAGGCTATAGCGCTGGCGGTGTATCTGCGCAGGTTCCCCTTCGTGCGCGAGCTGATGAAACAGCCGCAACTGGTAGGGCTGTTCCGTGAAATCGGGGTCTATCGCATGGATCCCCAGCGGGTGGCCTTCACCGACAATAGTACAGGGGTTTTTGGCCGCCAGGTGTTGGAACTGGTGATACAGTAGGGCGCGTGGAAAGCAGACGAGCGCAAAGGGAAGAAATACTGCGGCGGCGGCGCGAGCGCCGCCGCCGCCTCACGTTGAGGTGGTTCGTCTTGCTCGGCTGTATCGTCGTGCTGGTGTTCGCAGTCCTGATCCTCACTGACAGTTGCGAAGCCTCTCGCCGCAGCACGACCGAAGCTGGGGAGCTGGCTTACCGGTTGGAGATGGGGGTCAGGCTCGGGGAGGTCAGCCTGTGACCGTGACCGGCCGGACCGGACCGGCGAAGTTCTGGTCCAGTCCACCCCTAATACCGCGCCCAGGAGGCTGGCCCCCGGTCCCCGCGGCTGAGATCGAGGAGCGCATACGTCGTTTTCAGGTGAGTCTGACAGAGGCCGGTATCAACGTGGCCATCCTCGTACAGAACTCCGACCTCTTCTACTTCACGGGCACTATACAACAGGGCCAGTTGCTCATCCCTGCCAGTGGGGAGCCGGTGTATCTGGTGCGCAAGGACCTTGAGCGAGCCCGGCGGGAGTCACCTCTTCCGAACCTGCGGCCCATCGAGAGTCTCCGGGAACTGCCAGCGGCTCTTGCCGGAATGGGGGTACCGCCCACCGCTGTGGTGGGCATGGAGTTGGATGTCATCCCTGTGGGACTTTTCCGCAGGTACGACTCGCTTTTCCGGCAAGGCGAGGTCAGAGATTGCTCCCCTCTCATCCGGCAACTCCGCGCCGTGAAGTCCTCTTACGAGCTGGCGCTCATCGGCGAAGCTGCTCAGATCGTCGACCTGGGGGTGTGGGCTGCCGTGGACGCTCTTCGCGAGGGCATGACCGAGCTCGAACTCAGCGCCCGAGTGGAAGCCGGCATGCGGGCGGCTGGCCAGGGTATCGTCCGCTTCCGGGCCTTCAACGAGGAGCTTCCTTTTGGCAATGTGTCGGCGGGGCCTAGCGCGGCCATGCCAGGCTTCTCCGGAATGCCTTTGACAGCGGCTGGTCCTTCCGCGGCCACGGGGCAGAGTGCAGGCTGGCATCGTATCCAGCGCGGCGAGCCGGTGGTGGTGGATATGGTGGGCTGCGCCGGGGGGTACCTGGCCGATCAGACACGCATACTTTGTCTCGGCCCTCTGCCCGAGGATATGGCCGAGGGCTACCGCCTGTGCGTGGAGGTCCAGGAATGGGTGAGGCATGCGGCGAAACCCGGGGTGGCCTGTGGCGAACTCTACGAGCTGGCAGTCGATTACATGGCCGAGCGGCTCCGGGCGAGCGCTCTGCGAGCCACTTTCATGGGAGCCCCCAAGAACGAAGTGCCCTACATTGGGCACGGGCTGGGGGTGGAGCTGGACGAGCTGCCCGTTCTTGCCCGGGGTTTCAAGTCCGTGCTCGAACGTGACCAGGTGATCGCCTGCGAGCCGAAGTTGGTCTTTCCTGAGCGCGGAGTGGTGGGCATCGAGAACACCTGGCGCGTGACCGAGACGGGGCTGCAATGTCTCACCCTCAGCCCCCAGGCGGTGCTCGAAGTCTGACACCGTGCGCTCTGCTGTCCTCTCCAGGGGCCGACAGTAGCCGAGAGCAGCTGCTAGTGCCCGCCCGCAGCCCAAAGTAGTCGACAACAGTCGACAGCAGGTCGGCCCTGCCACGCGACGGGCGGGAGGTTGTAGCCAGGATGCGTGCCGGTGGGAGCGAAGACACGCGAGGCAGCAACGCCACCGCGTGCGGGTTGGCGGCAATCACACCCGAGGTGGCGGCAAGGACGAATTCTGGTCTCATGAGAGAGGCGTCCTCCGCCGATATTCTAGGCGAAGGCCATGAACACCTACAGGACTAGAATATGCCCCGGTTGTGGACGGCTCGTGGTGCTCCCTGTCGGGCACGGAGCGGAAGGTGACGTTCCCGAGGAATGCCGCCCGGACGCGCTCGCCCACTCCCTGTGCGGCTGCTGGGTCGATGACCTCTCTGACTCGGGGCTGCGCGACCTAGTGCGAGCCATTCTCTCCCCCAACGGCGACTCTTGTCATGGTCAGATAGCCGCAGGAGGAGAGAAATAGAGCAACCTAGGCGGGCTCGCTGCCGGGGTTAGAACGCCCGTACTCCTCCCAAGGCCGTGTGTTCGTCACGTCCGATGTTGTCAACCACCCCCGACGAGCTTCGCCGATGGCCCAGTGCAAGTTCTCGAAGTCCTTAGGGGAGTGTGCGTCGCTGGCGATGACCAAACGCGCACCCAAAGCCACGGCCTGCCGGGCCGCTGGCGCGGTCAGGTCGAGTCGGTCGGGAGAACCGTTTATTTCCAGAAAGGTGCCGGTCTCGGCAGCTACTTTGGCCAGGGTCTCCACGTCGAGCGCGTAGGGCTCACGACGTCCAAGGAGGCGCCCGCTGGGATGCGCTATGGAGCGCACCAAGGGATTACGCATGGCCCGAACAAGCCGGTCCATGATCTGCGCCGGGGACTGACTGAACCCTGAGTGGATGCTGGCGGTCACGAAGTCGAGCTCGGCCAGGACGTCGTCGGGCAGATCCAGACGACCGTCGGCCAAGATGTCCACCTCGATGCCGCACAGCAGGCGGATGCCTTCCAACCGCTCGTCAAGGGCGCGGATGGCCTCTATCTGAGCGCGCAGACGCTCGGGGTTCAAACCTCCTGTCATGGCCAGGGATTGCGAATGGTCGCAGAAGCAGATGTACTCGAGCCCCCGGTCGCGGGCGGCCAAAGCCATCTCCTCCAGACTGGCGCGGCCGTCGGTCCAGTCCGAATGCACGTGCAGGTCTCCCCGCAGGTCGGACAGCTCTATGAGAGAGGGGAGCTCTCCCCGCTCCGCGACCTCGATCTCGCCCTGATTCTCGCGCAGCTCGGGTGGTATGAAGCTGAGCCCCACCAGCTCGTAGACCTCGGTCTCGGTGGCACAGGGGATGAGTCGGCCCGACTCCAGGTGCTCGACGTGGTACTCGCTGATCTTGTAGCCCCGGCGTTGAGCATGAGCACGGAGGGCCACATTGTGGTCGGCGCTACCAGTGAAATGCTGCAAGAGATTGCCATAGGACGGGGGCGGGACGACCCGCAGGTCTACGCCCAGTCCCGAGTGGGTGGTGGCGGCCAGCTTGGTATCACCTTGGGCCTCTACGCGCGCAAGCTCCGGGTGGGTAGCAAAGGCCGCCATGACCGCGGCAGGGTCTATGGACGCGACCACCAGGTCGATGTCGCGCACGGTGGCGCGGCAACGCCGTAGGCTCCCGGCATAGTCGGCCGCAACCACCTGGGGTAGGGCACGTAGGCCTGTGACCAGTCGAACGGCCTGGGGCTCGACCACGGCCCGCAGCCGACGCCCTTGCTCAGGTCCGGCAGCGCGAGCGGCCAGCGTTTCCAGGGCGCGCAGTAGGTTAGCCTCGGTCTTCTCGCCCATCCCCGGGAGCCCCCGTAGCCGGCCTTCCTGGGCGGCGCGTTCCAAGTCGCGCAAATCGGCGACGCCGGCTTTCTCCCAGACCAATCGTGTCTTTCTGGGTCCCATCCCAGGCAGGCGCATCACCCCGAGGAGTCCTTCGGGATAGCGTTGACGCAGCCTCTCGAGCAACCCGACACTGCTGGTAGTGACGTATTCGAGGGTCTTGGCCTCGATGGTCTCCCCCACCCCGGGTAGGGTGCGCAACTCCCCCCGCAGGGCCAGCTCGGCGACCGACACCGGATATTCGCGGAACAGGGCCGCGGCTTTCTCATAAGCCAGTATCCGATAAGTAGACTGCCCGTCCAGCGCCAGGTAGTCAGCGATGGCCTGGAGGACGTCCGCCAACTCGGCGTTGTTGGGTAGAGGTCGGTCTAAGTGCGAGTGCTCGCCGGTGTCATGGACCATGGCGGTCTTTCCTCCGTCGAGACGAGCCCCGGGAACCGGTCAAGGACCGGCTGCCGGCGGTGATTTCGAAACAGGAGTGGATGCGGGGGTTACGTGCAAAATCCGGCGGGATGGTCTTTGGGGTGATGTCGCGCACGTCGAACTGTCGCGCCACAGCGGGATCCAGCTTGAAGCGGCGGAAGTTGGTGGAGAAGATAAGGATGCCTCCAGGAGCGAGCAGCCTCATGACCGCGTCGATCAGCCTGGCATGGTCGCGCTGTATGTCGAGGGTCCCTCTCATACTCTTCGAGTTCGAGAAAGTCGGAGGGTCCAGAAAGATCAGGTCATAGGAAGCCGGGAGAGGGCGTTCACCCGGGGCCCTGAGACCACCCTTCTTCCCGCGGGTCCTCAGTGGCCTATTGAGCGGGCTGTCCGGTTCTCTCTCAACGGGGCTGCCCGAGTCTGTCCCTGCACTCAGGTCCACCCCCAGCCAGGCCAGCACATCGGCTCTCACCAGGCTATGGCGGGGCGACGTGAAGCCGTTGAGCTCCAGGTTGCGACGAGCCCATTCCAGATAGATCGGGGATAGGTCCACCGAGGTCGTGGAGACCGCGCCTCCCGCGGCGGCGTAGACCGTGGCCGATCCGGTATAAGCGAAAAGGTTGAGAAAGCGGCGCCCAGGCGCTAAGTGCCCGATAAGAGAACGCGTGGGCCGATGGTCCAGGAAGAGACCGGTGTCCAGGAAGTCAGTGAGGTTGACAAGGAAACGGAGACCGCCTTCACTCACCTCGAGGAACCGATTCTGCGTCTGCAATCTCTGGTACTGCCGGGGGCCACGTTGCCGGCTACGGACCTTGAGAACAACTTGTTCGCGAGGGATACCGAGCACTTGCGGGACGATCTCGGTCACCTGGCTCAGACGTCTGCGAGCCTTGACAGCGTCGATCTCAGGAGGTGGAGCGTACTCTTGCACATGTGCCCAGTCGCCGTAAAGATCGACGGCGACCGCGTATTCAGGCAGGTCGGCATCGTAGAGTCGATAGCAGGAGATGGCCTCTCGCCTGGCCCAACGGGAGAGGTGCCTGAGGTTCTTCCGAAGGCGGTTGGTGAACATGACTGCCCCGGGGTCGCTGGTCGTCTCCGCTGCCGAGCGCGGTCCGATCTTGCACAGGAGCAGCTTGGCCTCGAGCGGTCCGTTGTAGAAGGTGTTGAGCCGGTGGGCACGTAGTCTGAGATGAGCACCGAGGTCGGGGTCGGCCGTGAGGATGGCAGCATCCCAACCCGCGAAATGCTCCTTCAGTCGGCGGCCCAGGGTCTCATAGAGCGAAACCAGCTCCACTACCTGCCCAAGCCGCTTGCCGTATGGGGGGTTGGTGACCACCAGGCCATGGGGGGAGGCCGCCGGCTGCGCCGCAGCGGCGGCCTCCGCGGAGGTGTCCGTCCCGGGTTGCAGCGAAGTGGTGGCCCGCTGCAGCCTCTCCGGCCTCCGCAAGTCCTCAAGACCCCGTGTTTCCAGGGTCAAGTACTGGGAAAGACCAGCCTGGTTTGCATTGGCTCTTGCTGCGGCCAGAGCCCGCTCGTCGGCGTCATACCCGATCAGGGCAGGGAGGTGAGGCAACCCTGCCGCTCGGCGCTCCTCGGCTTCTCTCAGCAAGGCGTGCCAGGAGGCGCTTTCTAGGCCACGCCAGCCCAGGAATCCCCAGTAGCTGCGGAGCAGGCCGGGAGCGATGTCCGCAGCTATCAGCGCGCCCTCGAGCAGAAGAGTCCCCGATCCGCACATGGGGTCCAGGAGCGGTGCCCCACTTGCAGCGATCGCTGGCCAGCCCGCCCGCAGCAAGACCGCAGCTGCGAGGTTCTCTTTGAGGGGGGCCTCGCCCCCTGCGACTCGGTATCCCCTCTTGTGGAGACTCTCTCCAGAAAGGTCAAGACTCACGATCGCCTCGACCTGTTCGGACTCTAGCCTCGGTACCTCCGTCGTTGCTGCTGCCCGCCCAGGGTGGCGCTCTTGCGGGTCGAGAAGAGGCTGGAGGTGGACCCCGATGCGAACAGCGGGGCGGACAGTGTCGACGGTAGGTCGTTGTCCCCCAGGGGTGCGCAGACGATCCACCACCGCGTCTTTCACGCGTTGCTCAGCGAAGTGGGTGTTGAGACGAGCCAGGGGACCGCGGCCGATGGCAGAGGTGACTGTCACCGCCAGGGTGCCTTCGGGAGCCAGGTGGTCCTCCCATCGCACGGCGAAGACCCCTTGATAGAGATCGTCAGTATCGGAGATGACAAAACGGGCCAGATTCAAGAACACGCGGCTTGCTACTCGTGACCACAGACACACCCGCAGGCCGGCCTCCAGCGGCCCGGTGAAGGCCACACCACCGCGAGTCTCGATAACGCCCGGTATCCCCTGGGCCCGTATCTCGTCCGCAAGGAGTGACTCTGTGTTACGAGGACAGTTGGCGAAGAATTGGTACTGAGAAGAGGGGAAAGCTGTACTAGGCATGACAGCACAAAGTATAGCCGTCAGGCGGCAGCGAGGCCGTCGACGGGACCACTCGCGGTACGCCTGACTTGCGACAGGGGCAGCTCCCCGCCCCCCGGGCAGTCATTCTCTCAGGTCATTCTGCTAGCGCCGGGGGTATCCGCAAGATCAGACGTGCAATTGGGGCAGCGGACCGCCGCCAACGGGATACTGGTAAAACAGAACGGGCAATCCTTGGTAGTAACGGCCTCCACTTTCGGCCGCTGGGTCTTCATGTAGGCCTTCATCAGGAAGAACAGGACAAGGGCCACAATGATGAACGTGACGATGGCGTTGATGAAGATCCCGTAGTTGATGGTGACCGCCCCCGCCTCTTTGGCAGCCTGCACCGTATTGTACGGGCCGGCAGGGTCGCCTTCCTTGATGACGGCGAAGAAACTGCTGAAGTCCATATTGCCCAGAGCCAGCCCCACAGCCGGCATGATGATATCGTTGACCAACGAGGTGACCACCGCCGCGAAGGTGACGCCCATTATGAAGGCGACTGCTAGCTGCAGCAGATTACCTCGGTCGATGAAAGCTTTGAATTCTTTCCACACACTCGTCTCCTTCCTGAACCAGAACGCCTACACGGACCCCGACGCTGCCTTTTGCCGCTGGGGGATCCAGACCAAGGCCACCAGGTCCACGCTGATGTCGCTCTTGCGAGGCCGCAGCACTACCTTCTCCAAGACCTCGGTGGTGGGGTCCACCTGCACGCTAAGGGCGTCCAACTCCGCTTGAAACTCTGCCTCCAAATCGGCTCTTTCCTGCCTCACTCGTTCCAGGGTCTGTTCGGCTCGTTTCACATCCGCCCCTTCATCAAGAGAACGGGTGATGTCGCGCATGGCCGTGGTACCGCGGCCGAGAGTAGTCGCGCTGATGGCCTTGCGCCCGAGAAAGGCCCCGACCAACGTCGCGCCGATGGAGATGGCGGTCTGCGTCTTACGACTCTTGGCCTGCTCCGCCTCTCTTTCCACAGCCTGACGGGCTCGGAGCTCTTGCCGCTCCAAGGTCAGGAACCGCGGAGCATACTTCTTGCGCAGGCGGTCACTCAGCTCGTCCCGCTTCTCCCGAGAGGCCAGCTGCAGCCGGGCTCGGAATTCACCCTCGCTTTCCCCCGGCAATGCAGTAGTCTTGAAGCCGGGGCTATGCAGGAGCTCTAAGGTCTGGGTCCGGTAGACCCAGGCGGCGAACTCCGACTTCCAACTCCGGTATGTCGAGAGCCTCTGCATGACTGGCGGCACTGACGCGAAGGCCGCTCCTGGAACGCTCTGGCGTTCAAGATCTTCGAGGGGGAGGTCGAGAGGGGCGGCGCTGTCCCAGTCCAGGGTCAACGCCGTCTCCGGCATCACCGCGATGCGGCTGACCTTCACCGCGGCGGTCGGCCCTACGCCCGGCACCACGAAGCGGGCCGTAGCTGATGCCAGCACGCCAGGCCTGTAGACCAATCCGGGGCTAGGGGCGCTCGGGCCTCGCAGGGGGAGGAAGTACTGCGGTATCTCGAGGGGGAGCGGGGGAGGCGTGGCTCCTGTCCCGACCGGGGGTACGGCGACTACTGCGGTCGCCTCTCCGGCAGCGGCCGGGGCGGCGGCCGGTGCTGCCAGGCTCACCGTGCCGACTCCAGCGCCGGTTGCTTCCGTAGCTGCTTCGGTAGCAGCAGCGAGGCTTGGCAACTGGGGTCTGCGGGGATCCATGAGACTCTTGATCTGCACCCGGGTCAAAGGACCTGCCAGGTAGGAGAGGGTCCAGCGGGTCTGGAAGGTGGTGGGGGCGTCCTCATGCATGTTGTATAGAAGGAAGACCCGCTTGCCTAGCCCGGCCAGTACCTCCCCCATCTCTCGGCGGTCGAAGCGGGTCTCGTGCCCTGCGCTCGCTCCCTCCAGACCCTCGAGTAGGCGGTCCTTATCACGCTCCGTCTGTAAGCGGCCTATGAACCAGGTGCCAGCATTGGCCAGGCCCTTGTAGTCGAGGTCGACCGGGTTCTGAGTGGCAAGTACCACCCCGACGCCGTACGCCCGGGCCTGCTTCAGCAAGGTGAGAAGCGGTTTCTTCGCAGGTGGTTCTGCCACCGGCGGGAAGAACCCGAAGATCTCATCCATGTAGACGATAGCCCGCAGACTGCCGGTACCAGGTTGACCTCTCATCCAGCCCAGGATCTCGTGCAGCAACAGAGAAACGAAGAACATGCGCTCTTGTTCAGAGAGATGAGCGATGGAGAAGATGGACACGCGCGGTCGGCCCTCGGGCGTGTAGAGCATACGCCTTATGTCCAAAGGTTCGCCCTCGAGCCAAGTCTGGAAGGCTGGGGCCGCGAGCAGGCCGTTCAACGACGCGGCCAGGCCGAAGCGGTCCTTGGCCGGGTAGAAAGCCTCCAGGTCGAGGACGCCTACTTTGCTGAAGGGCGGCTCCTGGATCTTCCCGATCAAGCTGGCCAGGTCGAGGTCGTGGCCGGCTACCCAGGCGTCGCGGAAGATGGTGGAAAGGAGGATGTGTTCCCGGCTGCGCAGAGGATCCCCGGTGATTCCTACCAGTCCAAGCAGAGCGGTGACAGTGGTGTCGATGTGGTCATGGAGCGCTTCCTCGTCGGCGCGTTCGGCAGGAGGGGGAGCGGCGAATGACTTGAGGATGCTGACAGGAAGCCCGGAGAGGGAACCAGGAGTGAAGATGACGAAATCGGCGGTGTTCTTGAGTCGAGCTATGCGCGAGCCGTCCTGGCCCCACTCGGCTAGGCCTTTACGCCAAAGCTCAGCCTGTTCGCGGGCGAACTCGGCGCGAGTCAGCCCTTTACGCGCCGCCTCCTCTTCGCTCACCCAGGGTTCGAAGTCCTCGGGCTTGAGGTCGGGGAAAGTCAAGAGCACATTACCCAGGTCGCCCTTGGGGTCGATCACGAGTGCTGGGATGTTATCTAGGGCCGCCTCCTCCAGGATGCCGATACAGAGGCCGGTCTTGCCGCTGCCGGTCATGCCTACGCACACCGCATGGGTCACCAAGTCGCGGGAGTCGTAGAGCAGAAGGCGCCCCGTGGTCTTGGCATCTAGACTGTACTCCCGCCCAAGATAGAAGGTGCCAAGCTTCTCGAAGTCTTCCATAGTCGAGCACTCCTGTGCCGGCGTGTCCGGGACGTCAAGGTCTACAATATGACCATCGGGCAATTACCACAAGCGGTCTCTGACCGTTTAGGGTACTTTCCGGCCTGGGTACCTAGCCATTGCTTGCAGTATCACCGCAGGTCGTACTTTCCAACGGACCGACAGGATCGAAAGGGGAGACGATGGCCGACAAGAAGGTCGTACGCTCCGGGAGACAGCGCCCTCTCACCCCCACACAGAAGATGGAGGCGGCGCTGTCTGATCCAGGGACGATGAACGTGGCTGAGGCTGCCCATGACAAGGGCAAGTCGGCCCTGGTCGACAAGTTTCGGGAGCGTGAAGAGCGGTGGCGTCGTGAGCAGGCGCTCCACGACCAGCAAGCCTCTCAGAGTGCAGAGCGACCGCAGCCTCTGACACCGGAGGGCGAAGAACGATCAGAACCGTCCGGTGAAGAGGAAGGCGGGAAGCCATGATCGAGAGTGCTGCCGTCGCCTGGGAGCGGCTCAAGAACCTGGCGGGGTTCAAGGGGGAGAGAGACGCGATCTTGACGACGACCCTTTCCACCAGTCGCTTGGACGATTGGCGTCAATACGCCCCGACCTTCTTAAAGAGCGAGTTCAACACCTTCGTCAAGACGCGGGGAGTCTCCAGGGAGCAGCGGCATGGTCTGGAACAGGACCTCGACTATGTCCTGGACGTTATCAAGTACGATGTCACCCCGAAGACCCAAGGGCTGGCTGTCTTCGTGGACGGTCAAGCCGGGCTCTACGAGCGCGTGGAGTTGCCGTTCCGCCTGCTCAACCGCTTGGTGATCGAGCCGGCTCCCTACATCCGACCGGTGGTCCATGCCCTTTCCCTGGTGGAACCCTTCGTTGTGGCCCGGGTGAGCCGGGACGAGTCCAGCCTCTATCTTGTGGACGAGTGGGGTGTACCGCAGGCGGAGGATGAACTCACCGGGCCGTGGCTTCGTAGCAGTGACCGCGAGACTGGGGAGCTTTCCATCAAGCAGTACTACGCGGCTGCCCGACAGGACACCTTGGTCGAACTCCACTACAAGGAGGTGGGAGGAGCCCTGGCCAAGATGCTGGAGTCCTCGGGAGCTCGTCGCGTGGTCCTTTGCGCCCAGCATGACATCGCCACTGCGTTCAAGCGGGTGCTTCCTTCTGCTATAGCCGCCAAGATCGCCGCAGAGATGGCTTTCGATGCCGCCGAGACCCCCGCTCAGATGTTAGAGCGGGCGCGTCAGGCCGCGCTCGCGGCGCGACAACAAGAAATAGACGCTCTGGCCGTCCGCATCAAGGAAGGCCTGGGGGTAGGCGGTCGGGGCGTGGCTGGTTTCGACGGCGTCCTCAGCGCGTTGGGCCGACACCAGGTCCAGACCCTTCTGGTGGACAGGAATTACCGGCCTCCGGGCTGGCGGTGCAGGCAATGCACCTGGACGGGACTTGCTGAACTCGAAAGATGCCCGGTCTGCGGGGGAGAGCTCGTTGCGGTAGGAGACGCCGTCGGAGAGCTGGTCCGCTTGGCGTTACTGCAGAACGGGCAGGTGGAGGTCGGCGAGAACGTTCCCCTGCTTGAGGAGTTGGGTGGGGTGGGTGCCGTGCTACGCTACTCGTAGCAGCGTTCGGCATCTCGACTGTGACGCTGCTAGGAGCCAGGTCGTGTAGGAGGTGCGGTGCCACGAGCTTCAGTGCGGCCGGTCCGACTATTCCTTGTTGTCCTGTCTGCCGTACCACCCTTCTCGGTGAGGGTGAGGTAGCAGTCTTCCTCTGCACCACTTGTGGTCAAGGCTACGAGTTGACCGCAGACGGTCTCGCCTCGCTCTGGCCGCTCCGGGCCTCGGTGACGACCGAGTTGGCAGTGGCGGGAGCAGTGACGTATTTGGCCGTGTGGCGACTGGAGACCTTTGTCTCCCCGAGTCGCGCTGCTTCCCCAGGACCTGCGACCGAGTCGCTGTGGGAGAAGGTCGTGCGTGCCGCGGCGCCGGGAGCGGCCTATATGTATGTGCCGGCTTTTTCCGAGCGGCGCTACGTCGTTCAGCGCCTAGGCAGCAGTCTCACACGGGTGCAACCAGCGTTGGAACTCACCAGAGGAGTCTCTACGGCCTCGGCCTGGGAACCCGCTTTGCTGACTCGTACGATCACCCTGGTGGGCGCTCGAGCCCAAGAACATCCCCAGGAGCGAGAGGAAGAGGGAGAGGCCCCGGATCTGGGCCTGTTGTCCCCGGTGATCTTAGGGCGGCAGACCGCACGTACTCTCGCCCACTATGTCTATCAGGCCCTGGACTCATATGAACCCCGGGACTTACGGCCGGTAGACTATGAGCTCGTGGTGGCGGCGGAGGACCTTGTTTTTGTGCCGGCGGTGTGGGATCCCCGATATGTGCACGAGGCTAACTGGCGACTACTGTTACGGGAGTTCGATGGTCTGGTAGCGTAGCAGCGGAAGAAAGGGGCAGAAGTGGCTGGGATTGACGACCGGATCGAAGAGAGCAAGAACTGGTTCGAGCGGGTGGCCGAGCACCTGCCCGGCTACCGGGGTTACAAGCAGAAGGAGCTGCGCCGTGAGGCCGACAAGACGCAGCGGTTGTTCGTGGCCGAGCGGCTCGACGCGGTCCGGGTCGGTCTTGACGACCTCAAACTCGACCTGGTGAACCGGGGGGACCTGGAGACTCTGGGTTACGTTGATGTGGTCATCCGTAAACTGCGGACGGTGGCTGACCGCATACGTTATGCTGACTATGGCTATGCGGGGCTGTTCGACACTGACAAGGTCGACGAGAGCGTGCTCGAGCGCCTCTATGATTTCGACAGAGGTCTGGAGGGCGCGGTGAGTGAGCTCGACACTTTGAAAGGCGCGCTTTCTATGGACAGCCCTTCGCTCAGAAGTGACCTCAAGCTTCTCGAAGACAAGATCGAGGTCCTGGCGGAACAGTTCGGACAACGCGAAAACCTCATCACCGGGGCAGGGAGGTAAGTCATGGCCCTTATGGACCTTATCGAGTTCGTCGACGAACAAGGGGCCGAGATGGTCCACCGCATCCCCGAGCGGGGCTCGGGGGAATTCAAGGTGGGCTCGCAACTCATCGTGCGGGAGAACCAATGGGCGGTGTTCTTCCGGGACGGCAAGGCCTACGACGTTTTCGGTCCGGGCCGGCACACCTTGGCCACCCAGAACATCCCTCTATTGACCGCGGCCCTCACCACCCCGCTTTTCGGGGACACGCCTTTCCGGTGCGAGGTCTACTTCGTAAGTCAGCGGGTCTTCACTGAACTGAAATGGGGGACGGCGGAGCCCATCCTCTTCCGGGACTCCGAGTTCAAGATGATCCGCCTGCGTTCCAACGGCGTCTACAGTTTCCAGATCACCGACCCCAAGCTTCTTGTGGTCAAGATCGTGGGGACGCGGGGGATATTCACCAACTACCAGATCGAGGACTTCCTGCGGGGCGTCATCATCGGCCGGCTGGCCGACATCCTTGGCGAAACCCTGGATTCCGTGCTCGATCTTCCCCGTTACTTCGATGAATTGGGTGCCGGGTTGAAAGCCCGGATCAAGGATGACTTCGCGCAGTATGGCCTGGCGATGGTCGACTTCGTCATCAACGCCATCACCCCGCCGGAAGACGTACAGAAACGCATAGACGAGCGTTCGGGCATGGAGGCTGTCGGCGGCATGGACCGCTACTTCCAGTACAAAGCCGCCCAAGCCATCGGTGATCTGGCCCGGGGCGGAGCTGGCGGAGGGGCCGGAGACAGCACCATCGGAACGGCAGCCGCGGCTGGTCTGGGTCTCGGCACGGGGGCCGGGCTGGGCATGATGATCCCCGGGATGTTGCAGCAGGCCATGGCAAGCGGAGCGCAGCCCAAAGTGCGTTGCCCCAACTGCCGCAGCGACATACCGTTCGGCAGCAAGTTCTGTCCCGAATGTGGTGCCAACCTGGCGGCCACAGTGACCTGTCCCGAGTGCGGAGCTACGCTTCCGGCTTCGTCGAAGTTCTGCCCCAACTGCGGACACCGGATGGGGGCGGCTCCGGCTGGCGAAGCCAGCGGAGCCGCCGCCCCTCCCGCTGGGGAGACTGCTGAAGGGGAGAAGAGTTGAAGTCTCGGCGGGGAAGTCAGCGGGCTGACGCCCTGGCGTCGCGAGCCGTGAGGGCGGAATCGGCCGTTGCGGCTGGGGGGCTGCCAGACAAAGCTGCGGGGTCGCGAGTAAGCTCGACGGCGGGTTGCTCTGCTCGCCGGCGGTTCTGGACCTTGGTGCTCCTAGTCCTGGTGGCCGGTGTTCTTCTTACCTTGGCATCCTCCGCCACGGCTCTGGCGAAGGACTGGCGCATCAACAGCATCGATGCCACGCTCTTCGTGCAGGAGAACGGCGATGTCCTGGTGGACGAAGTGGTGACCTTCACGTTCGAAGGTAGCTTCAGCTACGTCGGTCGGGTCATTCCCACGCAGAACACCGGAAGGTTGACTGATGTCCGCGTCTACGATAGGGCTGGCAACCGGCTACCGGAAGGCGAAGGCCCGGGCACCTATACACTCCTTAGAGAAGGGGACAACTTGGTGATCGTCGTCAATTTCGCGTTGACTGACGCTACCGAGACCTGGACCTTCCACTACAAGGCCGAACAACAGATCATGTTCTGGGACCAGGGCGACGAGCTGCGCTGGTACGTCTTCGATGCGGATACTCCCGTGCCGATAGGGAGGGTGCGGGCCACAGTCAAGCTGCCCGGGTCGGTACCGAGCGATAAGATCACTCAAGCTGTGCAGACCGGCTACTCCGTGCAAACGACGGTTGCCTCTCCGGCTCCGTCCACCATGGTGTATGAAGCCACCGACATCCCTCCCTATACCCAGTTCTGGATCGTGACCGGCTTCCCCAAGAATGTGGTGCAGTTCACCTGGACCGCCCGGCGAGTGGCGGCCTTCATAGTCCCCAAGGTAGGGTTCGCGCTGCCTATCATCTTTTTTTTGGGCATGCTTCTGATCTGGCGTCGTCGCGGGCGCGACGACCCGAGCGCGACCTATGCCCGTTATGTGAGTGAGCCGCCTTCGGATCTAGCCCCGGGGCTGGTGGGAGCTCTCATCGATGAGAAAGTCGACGTAAAGGAAGTCATCGCCACCATCGTCGATCTGGCTCGCCGGGGATACCTGGAGATCACCGAGACCGAGAAAAAGGGACTGTTCGGTAAGTCGACGACTATCTTCACTCGCACTAAGCCCCTCGCTGACTTGCACGGGTTCGAACGAAAGGTGGCGGAGGCGCTCTTCTCCGATCCTCACCCTGACCAGGTCACGACCGAGGAGCTCAAGAATCATTTCTACGCCAAGATACCCCCCATCGTCGAGCAGATCTATCAGGGGGTGACCAAGGCCGGTCTCTTTGCCGAGAGTCCTAAGCGGGTGCGTGGCCGGTGGGTGGGATACGGAGTCCTGGTGACGGTGGTCCTGGGTATCCTCTGTGCCATCTTCGCGCTAGCCGACATAGGTGGCTGGGGTTGGTTCGTAGCCGGCTCCCTGTTCTCGGTAGTGATCGTGTTCGCGTTCGCTCCGCACATGCCGCAGCGGACCAAACTGGGAGCTCAGGAACAGAAGAAGTGGGAGGCCTTCCGCAACTACTTGCAGGACCTCACTCGTTTCCAGGATATGGAAGCTGCCCAGGACAAGTTCGAGAAGTATCTGCCCTACGCGATCGCTTTGGGAGTGGAAAAGCAGTGGGCGCGGCGATTCGAAGGGCTGGAAGCTCCTCCTCCTACCTGGTATCACCCGCCGGTGTTCCTGCCCCTGCCGACCAGCCCAGGTCCGGGTCCGCTAGTGACCGGCAGTCCGGGCCGGGGACTGGGCGGGGGCCTGGGAGGAGGGTTCAGTGGGCCCGGTGGTGGTCTGGGGGGCGACGCTCCTGGGAGGGGTTTCAGTCTGGACACCATCTCCGATGGCCTGTTCAGTACCCTTAATAGCGTGTCGAGTGCTCTCACTTCGGCGCCCTCGAGTTCAGGTTCAGGGCGGGGCGCTTTCTCGGGCGGCTTCTCCAGCGGGGGGTTCGGCGGCGGTTTCGGCGGAGGCGGCGGGGGCGGTGGCTTCCGGGCCGGGTGAGTGACTGACGAGGAGGAGTGCATGCGTCTGCGGATCATCGGTATCGTTCTCATCATCGTCAGTCTGGGGGTGGATGCCTGGCTGGCGGCGGGACTTGCCTCGGGTTCGCGGGCCACGGGGGTGGCCCTCGGTTTCGTTCTTTTCTCGCTGCCCTTCTTGGCGGTCGGGATCTACTTCCTTCTCTCCGCCAAAGGCGAAATCAAAGCCGAGAGCAAGGCCGACAAGGAGCGGGCCATCCTCAATGCGGTGATGACCCGTGGCCGCGTCACCATAGCTGATCTTGCCATTGAGGGGGACCTTACTCGGGAGCAGGTACGTGACTACATTTATGACCTGATCGGCAAGGACCTCTTCCGGGGCTACGTCAATTGGGACAGAGGCGAGCTGGTGTCGGCCGAGGCAGCTCAGATCAAAGACGGTTCGTGTCCAAACTGCGGGGGACGTCTGGAGCTGGCCGGCAAAGGCTTGGTCCGCTGTCCTTATTGTGGCACCGAGACCTACCTGTCAGCGGCCAGCTCCTCTCGCTCGGCCTCTGCGGCCGAGGCGGCCGCGCCCCTCGACTCGGGGTCGGGCGCTTGGGGCCAGGGTCCGGCGTCTCCGGGGACCTGAGCGAGGCCATCTGTGCGACTGCTCTACAAACTTTGGCTGGACTACCGCGGTAGAGCTTTTGGTGACGGTCCTGCCCGGTTGCTCGACGGGGTCGAGCGCACCGGTTCTTTGCGCAAAGCCGCGCAGGACCTGGGCATGAGCTACAACAAAGCCTGGCGCATCCTTCATGCGGCTGAACAGCGCCTGGGCTTCCCCCTGCTGGACCGCAGCATCGGCGGAATCACCGGGGGTGGTTCGCGACTCACCCCCGAGGGGGAAGACCTCCTGCGCCGCTACCGCGCCTTGGCCGAAGAGGTGTCAGAGGTGCTGGAGGCAGCCTTTGTCCGTCACTTTGGAGACTGGAAGGACCCAGTCTCCGGTGATACAGGTCCCACGAGCGACCTCGATAAAGCGCCTCCGGAGACGCCCTCAGAGGTGTAGTCCATGACGGGTCTTGGGGCGTCTCCCAGTCAGACCGACCGTCCCCTGGCTGGCCGGGGCTCTTGAGCGACCTCCTGTTCTTCCCGCTTGGAACCTTGCTGAGCAGTCACGCCGTTCTACTCGGCGCGCGTCTTATCTAGACGATCACGCCTAGAGCCTGGGCGTTCTTCTCGTAAAGCAGGGCGGCCTCCTCGTCAGTCAGTCCGAGCCCGCCCAGAAAGGCCAGGCACTCGTTCATGCTGTCGTAAGGGTGGTCGGTCCCCAGCACTATTCGCTCGATTCCCAGGCCCTGTCGTGTGCACTCGAAAGCCGCCGCCAGGTAGTTGCCGCTAGTAGAGACCCACATGTTGCTACGCAGATATTCACTCGGCTTCTTGGCCAGAGGAGGTGTGGCTCCGACGTCGGAGATCACGTGCGGTCGGGTGTAGGCCCAGTCGATGCGGGACATGAGGAAGGGCAAGAACTCCCCATAATGGCCGACGATCACCTTGAGCCGGGGGAAAGCGTCGAACACCCCGGCCAGGACCAGACGGAGCATCACCATGGCCGTCTCCACCCCAAAGCCGAACGGCGGGCCCGCCAAGGCCACTCCGTAGATGCGCAACTCCTTCATCCTGGGCATGGTGGGATGCAGGTAGATGGGGACGTCCAGCCGTTCGCAGGCCGCGAGGATGGGCCAATAGCGTTTGTCGTCGAGATGGCTGTCGCCGTAGTTGGAGTGGGTCTTCCAGCCGATCAGACCCAGCTCGCGCGTGCAGCGCTCGAGTTCTGCCACTGCTGCCTCCACATCATGGACGGGAAGTGCCGCATAACCGCGATAGCGATCGGGATGAGCGGCGACGGCAGCGGCCAAAGCGTCGTTGGCTTCTTGGGCAAGCTTGATGCTGACCCTCGGCTCCAGTTGCTCTATCCCCGGGGAGGTTAGGGAGATGACCGCCACGTCGACCCCGGCCGCGTCCATGGCGGCGAGGCGGCCGGGACCCAGATCGAGCAGATTCTCTATGATCACATCGCCGTAAGGTTCTCCGGCGTCGGGGAAATAGAAGAGTCGCCGATTGCCGGTGCGCTCGTCATGAGCGAAGCGGGGATATCCCGGGTTGGCGTAGAGGGCATCAACCCACCCCTGGGTGGCGAAGTGCGTCTCGAAATCGATGGTTTTCACGGTGCCTCTCTTCATCTTGTTTCCGGTATCGGTCGCCCACCATAACACGGCGGTCTGCGGACTCGCCAGGAAGGGTACACGCGAAGAGTTCCGGCAGAAGACGCCGCGGGCTTAGGTTATACTGCAGCGGATGAGGTCCCTCGCAGAAGATCTTGCCGCTGCCCGCAGCTATCACGGGCATCTGTGCCACGGAATGGTCATGGGTGTACGGATGGCCCGTTATGGCTGCCGTCTACTCGGTATCGAGGATCCTCACTCTTACCGTGACCTCCTCGTCTATGTGGAAATGGACCGTTGCGCAAGCGATGCGGTCGGGATCGTGGCCGGCGTCACGTTGGGACGCCGGCGCCTCAAGTGGGTGGATTATGGGAAGATGGCTGCCACTTTCGTAGACCTGGGTTCCGGGAGGGCGGTGAGGCTGGCCCCACGGCCCGAGGTCCCGCATGCCGGTCGCGAGGAGGACCCCCTCACCTTCTGGAACGACTGGACCGATCAGGCACTCTTCTCTCATGCCTGGGTCACCGTGCGAGTGCCCCCTGAGGACCTGCCTGGCCGGCCGATACGGACAGTCGTGTGCGCTGCCTGCGGAGAGAAAGTCCAGGATGGCCGCGAAGTCGAATGCGAAGGCAAGCTGCTCTGTAAGGCCTGCGCTGGAGGCGCGTACTACCGCTTGTTGGAGTGAGCGGACGAGCGGGCGCTGCCAGCCTTGCTAGCTTCTCACTGCCCGCGGTCACGAGTGTCCAGGTTCTAAGCCACTTCCTCCTGCGAAGTCAGGTAGTGGCGAAGGCGGGCAAGACCCCGGAACTGCAGGGCTTTGATGGCCCCTTCGCTCTTGCCCATCAAGCGGGCTACCTCACTCACCGACAGGTTGAAGAAGAAACGACAGCCGATCACCTGACGCTGCTCCGGGGTCAGTTGCATCAGAGCCTGGTGGAGCCGCTTCCTCTCCTCCTCCCTGAGTACTTGCCGCTCTGGGTCTTCGCGCGGGTCGAGTGCCGACTCCAGGTCGGAAGCGGGGCCCTCTAGGCCAGGTAGCTTTCTGCGTCGATAGTAGTCGATGACCGTGTTCTGAGCGATCGTATATAGCCAAGCAGAGAACTGGGCAGGGTCAGGTCGGTATCGACCCAGCGCCGCCAACGCCTTGGCGAACACGGTGTTGGTCAGATCCTCGGCCTCCTCCGCGTTCACTACGCGGGTGGTGACGTAGCGCAGCACCTGGGGCGCGTATAACCGGTACAGGTCAGCAAAGGCCACCAGATCCTGATGTGCTGCACGCTCGGCAAGTTGCCCGACAGCGGCCCGCAAAGCCGGGTCGGCACCTGGCCTCGGTTTCTCCTGGGCTGTACTACCCGTTCTGACAGCAGATTTCCGTCCCATACACTGCCTGTATCGGCAGGCGGGGTAGGCGGCTTGAGGCAGCAGCAGAGACAGGCGGGCTTGCGCGGTGCTCTCTCTCCCTCGGCGGCCAGGACCCCGGGCACTGGGTCTAAGCAAAGAGCGGCGGTCTCACAGCCGCCGCCCTTTCTGCTGAGTCCGGTTGTACGGAAAGGTGTCTTTCCTGCTAACCACCGCTTGCCGTCGTGGTCGTGGATCCGGTCGTCGTGGTCGTGGCTACGGTAGTTGTCGTCGTGGTAGAGCTGGTACCCACCTCGACCTGCCGCGGGATCATGGGCCAAGTGCTCACAAAGGTGTCTTTGTGGATGACCTTGCCGTCGGGCAGGGTCACGATGCGTACCACCTTGCACTGTTTGCCCGCCTGGCCGTCGATGATCACACTGGACCATGTGGTCGGCTTCAAGGGGTTGGCGATCGTGACCTCGGTGCGGGCCACCACATTGTAGAAATCGCTGGTCGTGTACTCGACCTTGCGGCCGTCGCGGGTGCCGTAGATGG
>CAKZRW010000074.1 GCA_937148845.1 uncultured Actinomycetes bacterium
CTTGACCACCCGGTCACGAGGGTCGCGATCCTCGGCAACGCGGGAGGAACCACGGCGCGGGCCTTCGCCATCTACTACCCCGAGGTCGCTATCGATGGGGTGGAGATCGATCCGGCGGTGAGCGCGGCAGGCCAGAAGTTCCTCGGGTTGAGTGACAATCCGCGGCTAAGGGTAGTGAGCTCCGATGCCCGTCCTTTCCTGGAGGCCAGCCGGGAGAAGTATGACCTCATCTTCATCGATGCCTACCGACAGCCTTATGTGCCTTTCTACTTGGCGACCGCCGACTTCTTCCGGCTGTGTCGCGAGCGTCTGGCACCCGGCGGGATCATAGCTCTGAACATTTCCACGGTGCCTGGAGACGATAGGCTTTCCCGAGGCATCGCTGGGACTCTGGCCACGCAGTTCCCGCTGGTGCTTAAGTGGCCGGCTCTGCGGTTCAACCAGCTGGTTCTCGGCTTTGCGCGAGGAGAAAGGCCGGACGTTCTGGCGGCGCGAGCAAGTTCGGCTCCTATCGATCTCCAGCCGTTGACCCGATTGCTGGTGCGGGATGCGACCGTGATCTTACCAATGGCTCGGTACTGGACAGACGATCGAGCTCCGGTGGAATGGATCACGGATCGGATGATCGTGACCTACGGCATGAGCGGCAAGGACCGGGGCGAGCAAATGCTACCGACCTATCCGAACTCGGCCTCTTCAGCACCGGCCTCCCCGGCTGCGGCGTTCTGGGTGCCGAATCCATCGCCGCTGCCCAGTTTGACTCGGCTGCCGGCGACGGGGGGGTGACATGGACGGAGTGCGGGTGAAGGACAGCGGGGTGAAGACGCGCCTCACCGAGGCGCTCTCCGCGGCGGGCCTGTTCTTCCGGGCTGCCGACCCGGCGCTGCTCGTCGAGCTTGAAGGCATCCTTACCGAGCTGGTGGCCAAGGGAGCGGTGAGCCGAGAACTCCTCGAAACATACGGACCGAGCCCGGAGTTCGTCCCGCCCGAGGAGGTCAAGGAAGTCCGCAGTCTTCTGGTCGTAGCGGCGAGCTCGCCGGCGGTCAAGGTCAGGTTCCACTTCGAGGAGGGACCGTTCGAGGCCGTCATCCCTCCCACCTATATCTCCACCCCCATCCGCGAGGAGACGGTCAGGCTGTTGCGCTCGGTGTTGGAACCGGCCGGCTACAGCGTGGCCAGAGCATCCCTGCCGGTCAAACTGCTCGCGGTGCGTACCGGTCTTGCCCGCTACGGTCGCAACAACGTAGCCTACGTTCCGAATCTGGGCTCGTTTGTTCGCCTAGACGCCTACTGGACCGATGCCCCGCTTCCCCACGAGGAGGACGTTTTCCAAGGAAGCTGGCGCCTGAGTTCCTGTCCGCCCTGCCGCAACTGTCACCATGTGTGCCCGACCGGGTGCATCCCTTACGACGGGACGGTCATCGAAGCTACGCGCTGCCTCACCTACCTTAACGAGCGGGAAGGGGAATGGCCTGCTTGGTTGGACCCTGCGGCCCACAACGCCCTCATCGGGTGCCTGCGTTGCCAGGAGCTATGTCCGGCTGACCGCTTCTTCCTGCGGATACCCAAGGTGGTGGCCGAGTTCGACCGCAAGGAGACGCAGTGGATTCTCCAATACCGCCCTGCCGAGGAGCTGCCGCCCGCTCTTCGTGACAAATTGCGGGCGCTCGATCTTGAGGAATACACCACCGTCCTGGGCAGGAACTTACGGGCGCTGCGGACCGCGGAGCGGATCAGACAGGCCCTACGTTCCGGCGACTAGCCTGGCCGCCGCCTTCTTCTCGGCCTCCAAGGTGAGGAGGTTCGGGTCCCCTTGCTTCAGCGCTCTCGTCGGGCAAGCCCGCACGCACGCCGGCTCCAGGCCAGCCTCCAGACGGGCGCTGCATAGGTCACATTTCTGCATACGACCGTCCTTGCCGAACCGGGGGACGCCAAAGGGGCAGGCGATGGAGCAGCTGTGGCAGCCGATACACAGGTCGGCGTTCACCGTGACTGCCCGGGTTGCCGCATCGCGAGCAATGGCTCCGCTTGGACAGGCCATCAGGCAGGGGGCGTCTTCGCAGTGCATGCAGGCCAGGGAGACATAGCGGATGCGGACCTCAGAGCCCGTGGTCGCCTCGATAGCGAAGACCTGGCGCCAGGCGGTCGGCTCGGGGCGACTCACTTCAAGGTCGTTCTGATCCATGCAGGCTACGGCGCAGGCGAAGCAGCCGGTGCAGCGGTCAAGGTCAAGGTAGAAGGCATGGCTCATCGGGCCACCTCCTGCGGAAGGTCGAAATCGGGAGCCGCTTCGCTCACCTTTCTTACCGCGCAGAGCGAAGCCTTGAAACCAGGGAAACCGGAGATGGGATCCAGGTAATCCGGGGAGAGAAGGGAGTTGACATCGGCCTCGGGATAATCGTGGTACATGTGAGCGACGCCCGGTGCGGCCAGGTGAGTGACGTTGGCACGCACTCGGATGGAGCCCTCAGGAGTGGACAGCTCGACCAGGTCGCCCTGAACGACGCCGTACTTCGCCGCGTCCGCCGGATTGAGGTCGACCATGGCCTCTCGGCGCAGACTCCGAGTCCAGGGCACTCGGAACATCCGGGAGTGGATGAACATAGGGAGCCGAGTCCCGGTACCCAAGACGAGCGGATAGCGGGCGGCTGTCTCCGGCGTAGAAACTGGGCTGAGTCGCGGCTCGCGGTAGACAGGGAGACCGTCAATGCCTTCACGGTCGGTGTATTTCTCGGTGATGCTGGAGACGAACTCCATCTTACCGCTTGGGGTGGGGAAGCCGTTCTTCTCGTATTTTCTGTAGCTGACTGGGATGGGGTTGGGGACGGGCATGCCCGCAGGGTGCTTCTTGAGCTCGGCCATGGTCATACCGCTCGGTTCCAGGATCCAATCCATGGCAGCCTCGAAGGCTGCACTAAACTCTGGGGATCCATCAGGAAGGAAGCCGCCCAGCTCCGGAGGCGGGGTACCGCCGTTTGAGGATACTCCGTCGTAGTCCTGGTAGGGAAGGCCTAGCTTCTGAGCCAGTCCGAAGATGATGTCGGTGTCCGAGCGTGACTGCCCTAGGGGTGCGATGACCGGCTCGGTGGCGATGATGTGTTTCTGCGGGTAGGCGCGCACCTCGCTCCGCTCCACCGAACTACAGGCAGGAAGGACGATATCGGCATATTTGGTGGTGTCGGTGGCGAAAAGGTCGACAAGACAAATGAAGTCGAGCTTGTCGAGTGCCTCCAGAAAGCGGGGGGACCCCGGGAACATCCTGTAGTTCAACCCGAAGCCCACGAAGCCCCGCAGGGGGTAGGGGTCGCCGGTGGTGATATGCCGGACCAGGTCCATGGCCTGACCCTGATCGATCATCTCGGTCCAGACGGGGAAGCGTTCTGCCCCTACCCGGGGCGGCATCTCGCTCCACTGGCGGGGCATCTTGAAGGCATGGTCGCGGGCCGGGAAACCGCCGCCTGGTACCTCGAGCCAAGCCAGCGCTTGAGGAACATTGCCTCCGGGCACATCGAAATTGCCGGTAAGACCTACCAGCATGGCAGCTGCCCGCTGGTTCTGGACGCCGTTCGTGTGGTGCACCAGCGGTGTGGAGCTCGGCATCATGGCCGCCGGCTTGGCGGTAGCGTACATCACCGCGGCTTGACGGATGAGCTCGACAGGCACCCCGGTGATCTCCTCCGCCCGCTCTGGGGAGAAGCCTGCGACATAGATGCGATACTCGTCGAACCCGCGGGTCCACTCCGCCACGAATCCCCGGTCGTAGAGTCCTTCTTTGATGATCACGTTGGCCATGGCAAGGGCCAGGGCGCCGTCGGTCCCCGGGCGAAGTTGGAGATGAAGGTCGGCCAGGCCGGCGATAGGGGATTTGCGAGGATCGACCACGACGAACTTGACCCCTCGCTCCTTAGCGTCCATCAGTCGCCGCGCATTGGGGGTGCCCGACCACAGGGGATTGCCTGTCCACACCAGGAGGAGCTTGGTGTGGGCGAGGTCAGGTCCGGCCATCTGTCCGTACACCAGCCGCCAGGCCATAGCCATAGCAGTGAAACAGGTACTCGATTCGGTGCAGTAGTTGGGAGAGCCGAACAGGAAGGCGAGACGTTGTACGAAAGGCCGCATCTGTTTGGGGTATCCGCAATAGAAGATGACGGATTCAGGGCCGCTCTCGGCCTTCAACCGGTTGAGGTTCTCGACCACGGTGTCAAGAGCTTCGCTCCAGCTTATGGGGACGAACTCCCCAGAGCCTCGCGGTCCCACCCGTCTGAGCGGGGTGCGGAGACGATCCTCGTGGTACACCCATTGCCTCTGGGCTGCTCCCTTTGCACACAGGGTGCCCTCGCTGTGAGGGTTCTCGCGTGAACCCTCGACCTTGATGATGCGTCCGTCCTTGACGTAGCAGTCCAGGCCGCACTGCGTCTGCGGGTCGCAGATGGTGCAGATGGACTTGCGCACCTCGATGCCCGTGGCTTCCCCCGGGATCTTCCCCTTGATCATCCGCTGAAGCTTATCCACGTCGCCTCCCTATCAGCTATGGCCCCGGTACCTGCTCTTTGTAAGGCCTGTCTTATGACTCCTGCGTGGAGACACCGTCCAAGCAGATTGACTCCGACCAGTCGCCCTTCTCTCCAAACCCGAAACTCGTGGGTGCCGTCCTTGCTGATGATGTCCATATCATCATAGTCGTCAATACAGCCTACAGCCGCAAAAAGCAGCTTTCCCACGTGGGTGATGTTATGAGGCACTCCGCCTCGATAAGGCAGCGGGCAGCCGGCGAGGCTCCTGCCGGCAGCCTGACCTTGATAGCGGGCGCTACTCCACAAACCTATGATCTCCTGGCGTCCCGAAAGCAGGTTCCTGCCTTGAGCTGCGTCACCGGCAGCGTACAGGGTGGGAAGGCTCGAACGCATCTTCTCGTCCACCAGGATGCCGGTCCCGACAGCCACCTGGCCCGGCACGAGGAAGGAAAGAGCAGGCCGGGTACCTGCGCAGACCACTAGGAGGTCGACTGTCTCTTGGGCGGCAGATTCCTCGCAGGCGGTGCCGCCGACCCCGGTGGGGTCGGCGGCACCCGGCAGAGCCCCGAAGTCCAGGCGGAGAGCCGGATGTTCGTTCTCCGCGGAGCTCTCACGAGTGACCCGGCTTAGTGCAGCCCCCAGGCGGAGCTCGTAGCCCTCGCGCGCGAGGTGCTCTTCTAGGAGGCGGGCGCACTGGGGTAGTGCGGCCAGGGGCAGCAGACGGGGTTCGCGCTCGATAAGGCTGACGCGGAAGCCGCATTGGTGGAGAACTCCGGCAATCTTCACCCCGGCAAAAGAAGCCCCCAGTACAGCTGCCCGGGGGCTGGACTCGCGCGTCCGCTTGCTGGCGACCTCGCGGCTCCCGGCCATCCGTGTCTGGGGTGCGCTGTCTACTGCCCGCTTGTTCTCATGCTGGGCAAATCTGGCGGTGAGTTCGTCAACGCGCTGCTTGAGTGCCTGTACGCCTGCCAAGTCTTGGATGGTGAAGGCAAGCGGCTCACTGTTGTGGCTTTCTCCTGGCCAGCCAATCCCGGGTTCGAGGACTTCGCGTAGGCCCGGAATAGGAGGGACAGCCGGTCGCGCGCCCGTCCCGACCAGACAACGGTCATAGAGATACTCGTCGCCTTGCCCGGTGACGAGGATCCGCGCTTCTGCATCGAGTCTTGTCACCGGGCAGCCCAGATGGGCAAGGACCTCGTTGGCCCGGTAGAAAGTGCGCTCATCGCCGAAGGGGAAGACGCGATCCTCACTGATGGTTCCGGCGACGAGATAGGGACCGAGCATGGGGTTGTATGGCGGATGCTGGTTGTCGGCAAAGAGATGGATGCTGCCGGTGTAGCCGCTTGCTCGCAAGGCGAGTATGGCTTCGGCCGCAGCCGGTCCGTTCCCTATGACGGCGAGAGAAAGACGTTCCCTCATGCCCACCTCTTGCGACCCGTGAGGACCGAAAGTAACAAAGACACCGCACTAATGATAACCGAACCAAGAACGGCGTTCCAAAAACCGGCGACGTGGAAGCCCAGTCCCAGCCAGCGCTCAGTGATCAAGGAGGCCAACCAAAGCATGAGGCCGTTGATGACGAAAGTGAACAGTCCCAGAGTGAATACGACCAGCCCACAGGAGAGAAGGGAGACCAGCGGCTTGAGCAAGGCGTTTGCCAGGCCCAAGAATGAAGCTACTGCCAGCACGCTCCAAACCGGATGAGGACCGGGTAGGGTTATGCCGGGCACCGCCCAGGCAGCTACGGCCACTGCGGCAGCCGTGACCGCCCAGCGTAAGACGAAGCCGCTCAGTCCTCCCATGCGCCTCCCTAGCTAGGATGGGCGACTCCTGAGCCCTTGGTGACCTCCCGCCGCCCATCTCGACCTGCTATGCTGCGGGCAGATTAGCACGCAGCTCCCAAGGCCGGGCGCGGGCAGCGAGCCAAGGAGGACCTATGAGGGACGGACCAGACCAGGCGCCGCAAGGCTCCCGATTCGTCGTCGGCGACGGGTCCCCGGTAGGCGAGGGACCCCCGGCCGGCGACGGCCCCGCCGTGGGGGAGGGGTCCTTGGCGAGGGCGGCCGATGGTGCCCCCAGTGGACAAGTGCAGACGCGCTGGCAGGCAGATGTGCTCGCGGTGACTCTGATGCTGGTCTTCTTGACTGGCGCTGTGACCCTCTCCCTGTTAGCGGTGGTCGCCACCGAACTGCGTACCGAAGTCGGCCTTACCGACGCCCAGATCGGTCTTCTTACCAGTGTCTTCATGGGGTTCTACGGCGTCTCCGGTATCACCTCGGGCATTGTCGCTGCTCGTTGGGGAGGCAGACTCATCGCGGTGAGCTGCGGCTGCTTCGTGCTAGGTTCTCTGCTCTTCGGGCTTAGCTCGGGGATGGCTGGTTTTCTTGTCGGCCGTGCCATCCAGGGGCTGGGGGGAGGCATGGTCATCGCTATCTGCAGTCCGGTGCTGGCTCAGGCCCTGCCGCCGGCTCGCCTCGATCGCGCCTGGGGGATACTGGGTTCGGGCTGGGGCCTGGGCTCTGTGGCCGCGCTCCTTATCATGCCCAACCTGCAGAAAGCCGGGGGTTACCGGGCGGTGTTTCTCACCACTGCCGGGTTAGGGTTGGTTGTGGGGATGGCCGCGCTCCTGCAGCGCCCCGTACGAGCGCGGCCCCGACATCCGGCAGGTGCGACCAGTGTGCGTGGGCTGGCTCGGGCCACGGGTGCAGTCTTCAGCAACCGCAACGTATTGCTCTTGGGACTCATAAACGCGGCCGCCTTGGCGACCGGGGTGGGTATCCTACAGTGGACCCCCCAGTTTCTGCAAGACGTGCACGGAGCAGGGGAAGCCGTCTCGGTCTACTTGGTGGCGGGTCTGGGAGCGGCGCAGCTGGTGGGGAACCCACTGGGGGCCATGGCTTCGACGCGGTGGGGCAAGTACCCGGTGATAGTGTGGTCCATCCTGGCCATGCTGGTGGTGACGGCGGCAGTGGGTATCTCTCCGGCGGCCGGTGTGGCTTTCGTGCTTGTGCTGTTGGCGGGCTTCTTCACCATGACCTACTTCCCCCCCATGATCAGCTATTTGCCGGAGGTGGTGGCCAAACCTTGGCAGGTGGGACCAGCTACAGGCGTCAACACCGCCATGGGCTTCGCGGGGTCTATGGTGGCCCCATGGTTGTTCGGGCTCTTCTTGGACACCGGTGGTCGAGCGCGGGCCGCCTACCTGGTGGGCTACTTGATGCTGGCGGCCTTCGGGGTG
This sequence comes from uncultured Actinomycetes bacterium, assembly GCA_937148845.1. Classification (GTDB taxonomy): domain Bacteria; phylum Actinomycetota; class Thermoleophilia; order RBG-16-64-13; family RBG-16-64-13; genus CAKZRW01. Next base: position 7,753 of record CAKZRW010000074.1, read on the forward strand.
GCCGCGTTGGTGGGTATGATGTTCTTCAGGAGAGCTAAGACCCCAGAGCGCGAGGCCCAGGCTGCGAACGAATGAACTAAGCCCGGTGACCGACCAGGGCCTTACCTATGCTCCAGGCCTCCCCGATGGGCTCACCTAAAGCCCAGTACGTGTTGCCGGGCATGGTGAGCACGAATGGCCGCAATTTCCGAGGATCTATCCTGCCCTCGGTAAGCACGCGCTCATCGGCGTAGACCGCCACCACTTCGCCGATGAAGAAGAAATCCTTGGGCAATTCCACCGTGTGGTAGAGGGTGCACTCGAGCGAGACCGGACACTCCCGCACCATGGGAGCGGCTTCCAGTGTCCCGGTGAAGATCTCCAGATGGGCGCTCTTGTCCTCTTCGTAGCCGTGGACGAGGCCACAGTAGTCGGTGAGGACGACCTGGTCGACGCTGGGATAATTGACGCTGAACTGGTTGCTCTGCAGGATGCCCTTGGCGGTGTGCTGTCTCTTTCCCAATGAGAGCCCCACAAGAGGGGGATCGGAATTCAGTTTGGTTATCCAAGCGGCGGTCATGAAGTTGGGTTTCCCGTCGGTCACTGTGCCCACGATGACTACGGGCATGGGAAATATATTGAAGCTCGTACCGAGGTTTTTCTTGGCCATGTGCCCTCCCCTGCCTTGAATCGTTCGCTGGTCAGCCTTCGACCGTTGTCCTGGTTCGCGTGGCTATCGAAGCGTTCCCCGGAAGGACGAACGTCAAAACGTCTTGTTCCCGGAAAGGTGTGGTGACAGCGTGATCTTGTCCCGGAGGGACAATCTGGGGTGGTGTTTCGCAGACATCCTGGTCGGCTTCGATGGGGTTCCCGGCGGGTTCGGGAATCTTGACCCGGGAGCGGGATATACAGGCCCGTACACGAGGTTGGGGGCGTAGCCTGGACTACCTCTCTTTCCGCTACCTTTCTCCGGCCACGCTGCCGTCGACCCCGACGACCACGGTCCGCACGGGCACGTCGACCCCCGCGCGCTCCACGGCCTTATGCACGGCGTACTCCAGGCCGCTGCAGCACGGGACGGTCATGATGGCGATGGTCACGGACCGTAAGTCATTCTCACGGATCAGGTCGGTCAGCTTGTCGATGTAGGGGGCGGTGTTATCCAGCTTGGGACAAGCGATCACCACCTTATGACCCTTGAGGAGATCGTGATGAAAGCTGCCCAGAGCGAAAGCCGTGCAGTCGGCAGCCACCAACAGATCGGCCCCGCGGAAGTAGGGCGCCGCTGGTGAGATCAAGTGCAACTGGATCGGCCACTGGGAGAGCTCAGAGGGGGCAGCGGGCGCCTCTTCGGAGGCAAGGGCTGCTTCTCCCTCGTCTCTGTGTACCCGCGTCACCGCTTCTTGGCCGCGGGTGCGGGCCACGTGTTCGACCGTGGCCTTGTAGTCGTAGGGCTGGGTCTCCCGCTCGACGATGGTGAGGGCGCCGGTAGGGCATACATCAAGACACATGCCCATGCCGTCGCAGTAAAGTTCCTTGACCAGATAAGCCTTGCCCTCCTCGTCCAGGGCCAAGGCCCCCTCGTCGCAGGCCGTGGTGCAAAGTCCACAGCCATTACAAAGCTCACGGTCGATCTCGATTATCTTCCTCTTGATCATGCCGGTGTCTCCTGCTGCCTCGGCAGCTTCGTAGTGCACGTCTCTCGCTGGCGATTATCGCCGGACAAGGAAGAATCGAAACCTGAGCGGACTGCTTCGCTTTCATCCAGCTCCTGGCGTGTCTTCGGCCCTTTGGCGCTAGGCTGGGGCGAGTGGTCGGGTGCCCGTTCAGCGCCCTCGGCGTGGCGGTTCGCTGCTAGTTGATGGTGACTCCGAAGATCTTCTGGCCCCGGGTACCGACCACGATCGTGTTGCCAAAGACCGCCGGTGAGGCCTCGATGTTGGCTCCCAAGGAGATCTGATCAAGTATCTTGCCGGTGGTGCCTTCGAGCAGGAACATGTTGCCGACCGTGTCGCACTGGATGAGGTATGACTTGCCCTCAGGGGTGTAGACGGCGACGGGTGAGCTCCAGGCGTACTGGTTGAACTGGGTGCGCCACACCTCTTGCCCAGTCTTCTTGTCCAGGGCTACCACTATGCCGGTGTTGACGCCAGGGGTCCGGGCGATGGTGAAGATCACCAGGTCAGCGATGTCGTGCTGGCCCAAGACAGGGGTCGCCTGGACGCCCCCGGAGACACCGGTGATCGTGTAGCAGGGATACGGGTCTGTCTCCCAGACGACCTCACCAGTGGCGGCGTCGATCTTCCAGATAGGGATGCCCCCCTTACGGGGATCAGTGGTGCCGGGGGCAGTGATGTGGAGAGAAGTGGAGATGTAGAGATAGCACGTGCCGTCCTCAGGCGACTCTTCGAACACGGGGGTCACATTGGTGTCGTCAAGGGTGTCCTGAACCCAGACCAAGCGCATGGTGTTGAGGTCGAAGCAGAAGAGGTGGCCGCCGTTCTCGCCCACGTAAAGGTAGTTGCGCCACGCCGCAGCTGAGGTCTCTATCCCCCACCAGCGGGCCCGCGGGGTAGGGACGGCAGCGTCCTTGTAAAGGGGGCTAGTGTAGTTGATCTTGACGGGCGGGTCGGGATCGATAGTGAGAGTGCCCGCCTGCTTGTCGAATTGGGTGTTCAGCTTGATGGTGTAGAGGATGCCGTTCTCGCCCGGTTGGATGAGAGTGTCAGTCTGCGGGTCGAAGAGGGCGCTCGAATCGTAGGCATGGAACTTGCGATAAGAGTTGGGGTCGGGTTTCTTGCCGAAGCTGTAAAGCAGTGACTGGTCGATCAGGCTGTATAGCCTAGCCCGCACTACCTCGCGGTCGGGAGCGTTGTCTCCATGGCCCACGGCCAGTATAGGGGTGCCGTCGGGATAGATACTGCCCGTCCCTTTGAAGGGGCCTCCGCCAGACTTTATCGGGGAGCGGGTGTAGGAGCCGTCGCGCAGGTCGAGGAAGTAGATGTTGCCGTCCAAACAGGGATAGATGACCTCCACAAGGTCGGGGTCGGCCTTCTTGGCGGCCTTGAGGTTCATGATTTTCTTGAGATCCTCCGGCCACTTGACTAACAGGGGTTGGCCCGTCCAGCCGCTGCCTGTCCAAGCACCCGTGCCTCCCGTCTTGGGCATGCTGCCCGTGGGGACACTCCAGGCTACGGACAACGAGGCGGTGCTCACGTCGGCCGTGCCGTACGCAGCCGTGTCACGGTAATTGTTGCCCCGGAACGTGATGATCCCCTCGAGGTCGGTGTAGTCCTTGCCCTGGCCGAAGGAGAGAGGGGGCTCCCGGGAGAAAGAAGAAATCGGCTCTGTGCCGCGGAAGAGCTTGGTGGTGATGTCGAAGGCAGCCGGGCGCGTGGCAACCACTGCCCTCACCTTCATGTCCACCCCGGCTAGAGTGGTGGTAGTGGTCTCCTCAGTGGTGGCAGTAGAATGGGTGCCGGAGCTGGATGTGGAGTTCCCGCCGGTGGACGTAGCGACGGAAGAGGCGGAGGTGGGCCCACCGGTGGAGGAGTTGGTGGAGTCGTGGCCGAGAGCGAAGTAGGACCCGAGTACGGCTAGGGCCACGAGGATGACCAAGGAAACAACCAGGACTGCTCGTCGCCGGGCGACCTGCTTCCGCCGGCGCCGCGAGGAGGAGACGTAGATTGAGCGACGATAGGGGTCCATGGGCTTCGCGCATTGTAACAGGTGAGGACCGGCTTGCTATCGTGAGAAGACTATGTACGCAGTGATTGTAGGGGCGGGCGAGGTAGGTTTTCACATCGCGACCATCCTCAGTCAGGAGGGTCACGAGGTCGCGGTGATCGACCGCAAGCGTGAGGCTACCGAACGGGCGTCGCAAGAACTGGACGTTCTGGCCGTGCAGGGTAATGGAGCCAGTCGCCGGGTCTTGGAGCGGGTCAGCATGGGCCGGGCCGACCTGTTGGTGGCGGTCACTGACTCTGACGAGGTCAACATGATCGCCTGTATGGCCGCCAAACAGGTGGGGGTGCCGCAGACCATCGCCCGGGTCCGCAACCCCGACTACATCGAAGACGCGGAGACCCTGTCGACGGGCTTCATGGGGGTAGATCATGTCATCCGACCCGAGGCCGCGGTGGCCGACGAGGTGGTCAAGCTGGCAGGCATCCCTGGGGCGCTGGATGTGGAGACCTTTGCGCATGGGCAGGTGTGGGTGGTGGAGGTCGAGGCCGCATGGAACAGCTCTGTTCTTCGCATGCCGCTGCGTCAGGTCAGGTTCCCCGAGGGTGTCATTGTGACCGCGGTGCTGCGCGGCAGGGAGGCTGTCATCCCCCGGGGAGATTCCTGGCTGGAACCGGGAGACCGGGTGTTCATCACAGGAGTACCCAAGGGGGTGATCGCGGCCGCTGCCAGTTTGACGGGGCAGAAGGAGGTCCCCAAACGGGCCATACTGCTCGGCTGCGGAGAGATCGGGATGGCTGTGGCGCAGGCGCTCGAGGAGAAGCGGGTCAAGCTTACGGTGTTCGAGAAGGACGCGCAGCGGGCGGCCGAGGCGGCCGCCGCGCTGCGCCGCTCCCTGGTCCTAGCCGATGAGGGCATCGACGAGAAGGCCTTAGCGGCCGAGGGCGTGGATGACTGTGATGTCTTCATCGCGGCCACTGGTGATGACCGCCTCAACATCCTCACATCGTTGCTTGCACGCCAGATGGGGGCTAAGAGGACCATATCGATCGTGGAGCGAACCGAGTTCTCCCGGGTGGTGGAGAGCGTGGGTGTGGACGTAGCCATCAGTCCTCGGCGGATGACGGCCTCAGCCATTCTTCGCTTCGTCCGCTCGGGGCGGGTGCTTAGCGCCGCTGTCCTCGACAAGGCGGCCGGGGAAGTTCTCGAGTTCGAGGTAGGACCGCGCAGTCCTATCTGTGGTCGACAACTGGCCGAGGTCGACTTCCCCTCTGGAGCCGTGGTGGGGGCCTTGGTCACAGGCAGCGAGGTGCATATACCGAGTGGACGCTCGGTGGTGAAAGAGGGCGATGTTGCCGTCGTCTTCACCATGCCGCGCGCCTTGCGCGACGTAGAAAGACTCTTCTCGCCCGGTCCGCTTCGATGAACCTACGCTTCGTCGGCTATCTCAGCGCGCTTGTCATGATCGCGATCGGAGCGGGCATCATGGTGTCCGGCGGTGTCTCCGCCGCCTACGGAGATCCGGACATGGTGAGGCTGTTCTTTTCCGGTGCTCTTTGTTTCGTTGTAGGCCTGCCGCTGTGGGCCGTGTCGCGGTCTGCCGCCCGGGCATACATCGGCTTCCGTGAAGGCTTCGTGGCTGTGCTTGTGGCCTGGGTGGCCGCGACGGTGTTCGGCGCGGTGCCTTATCTCGTGGTGGGAGTGTTCGGTCCCCTCGACGCTCTTTTCGAGTCCATCTCGGGTTTCACGACGACAGGGGCCAGTGTGCTGACCGATTTCGATCAGCCCCACGGCATCATGTTCTGGCGTAGCCTTACACATTGGTACGGGGGCATGGGCATAGTGGTGTTGGTGATCGCCTTGCTTCCTGCCATCGGGGGCGGCGCGATACGGCTTTTTGCGGCCGAAGCTCCCGGCCCGGTGGCAGAGCGGCTCACTCCGCGCCTACGGGACACGGCCAAGCATCTCTGGCTCATCTATGTGGGCCTGAGCGCGCTCGAGACCCTGGTCCTGATGGGTCTGGGCACAGGCCCCTTCCATGCCCTTACCCATACCTTCGGGACCATGGCTACAGGGGGCTTCTCCCCCTTTGCTGGTTCCGTGGGTGAGTTCGGCGACTGGCGGATCGAGATCGTGATCACGGTTTTTGCCGTGCTTGCCGGCGGGAATTTCGGTCTCTACTTCGCCCTGCTTTCGGGCCGACGGTGGAACCTTTTCCGCGACCCGGAATTCCGCCTCTACCTGAGCATCATGACGATAAGTGTGGTGGTGGTGGCCGTGAGCCTCATCATCGCCAAGTCCCACATGAGCTTAGCGCACGCCTTCCGGCAATCGTTGTTCCAAGTCGTCTCACTCCAGACGACGACCGGCTATGTGACCGCTGATTTCGATCAATGGAACAGCTTCGCCAAAACGCTCCTCGTGATGCTCATGTTCCTGGGAGGATGCGCGGGCTCTACCGCAGGCGGCTTCAAGGTCGTGCGCTTCTTAGTCCTTGCCAAGAACGCCGGCAGGATCTTCGCGCAGGCGGTGCATCCCAAAGCAGTCCTACCCGTCAGGATCGGCCGACGGGTCGTCCCGGAGCACGTGCGAGCTTCGGTGCTCGGTCTTTTCTTCCTGTGGGTGACCACTTTCGTCATCGGGACGCTTCTGCTCTCTGCCGCAAATGTCAGCATGGTCACTGCCGCCTCAGCAGTGGCGGCCACCCTCAACAACGTAGGGCCCGGACTGGAGCTGGTAGGGGCGACTCTGAACTACGCCCCTATCGACGCCTTCGGCAAGGTCGTATTGATGGCTCTGATGCTGCTGGGGCGACTCGAGCTGTTGGCGGTCATGCTGCCCTTCACCCGGGTCTTCTGGTCCCGATAGGGTGAGCCGAGCAGACGGTCGTGAGAAAGACCGGCCTGTCGAAGTCGACCCTTGCCCCTTCGTTGAAACCAGGAAACGCCGGTGTTCAGGCTAGATTCAGACTGGGGCAGGTAGTATCCCCGTGCTGTCAAGGCGGCTGGGGAAGGGGTCCTGGGCCCTGCGGCGGCAGGTTGTGCGTGACACCGCTAAGCGCCGAAAGGTGGAACAGATGGGTGTCTCGGTAGTGATTCCGGTCTTGAACGAAGCCGCGACCATAGCCCGGATCGTGCGCCTTTGTCTGCGTGATCCCCGTGTCGACGAGGTGATCGTAGTGGACGACGGCTCCATAGACGGCACCGCCGAGGTTGCCACCCGGGCAGGGGCGCTGGTGCTGACCAGCTCACTGCTCGGCAAGGGGGCTTCCATGGAGGACGGCATCGCGGTCGCGCGCAGCGAAGTGATCCTCTTCCTGGACGGCGATCTCAAAGAGGTATGCACCGATTTGGTGGAACGGATGGTCGGCCCAATCGAGGAGGGCTGGGCTGACCTCGTCAAAGCTAAGTTCACCCGCGATGCAGGCCGCGTCACCATTCTCGCCGCCCGCCCGCTTCTGGCTGTGTTTTTCCCCGAGCTTGCCCACTACGAACAGCCGCTGGGCGGCATCGTGGCGGTCAGGCGCAGTCTCCTGCGAGAGGTCCGGCTGGAAAACGATTACGGGGTGGATGTCGGTCTCTTCATAGATGCCCACATGAAGGGGGCGCGTCTGGCCGAGGTCGACATCGGCCGTATCGATCATGATAGCCAGTCGCTCGAAGCGCTCGGGGCTATGGCCAAACAGATAATCAGGGTGATCCTCGACAGGGCTTGGCGCTACGACCGGCTGAGCATCAACCAGCTTCGCGAGATGGAGGAATTGGAGCGTCGATTCAAAGCCGAGATGTGCCTCCCTGAGCCGCCCGCAGCTGGCGCGGTCCGGCGTTTCGCTCTGTTCGACATGGACGGCACGATCTTGAGGGGCCGGTTCATCGTCGAGTTAGCTGAGCGCATGGGAGCCGGCGCAGAGCTAGCTCACTTCCTGGACAACGGACGCTTGGATGAAGTTGAGCGGACCCGGGCCATTGCGCGGCTGTTCACGGGTGCACACAAGGAGGTCTTCCAGGAGGTCGCTCGTGACCTGCCCTTGACCGACGGAGCTGTGGATACGGTCGTAGCCTTGCGCAGAGCGGGCTACGTGGTCGGACTGGTCACTGACAGCTTCTACGTGGCGGCGGAGATCGTGCGGCGAAGGGTGTTCGCTGATTTCGCTATCGCTCATCTACTGCGGTTTCGGTCAGGCGTCTCGACCGGGGAGGTCGACCTGTCGCCTGCCTTGGGCCACGACCACGGTTGCCGGAAGCATCAGTCGTGCAAGGGTAGGGCGCTACGCTACCTGGTTGACAATGCCGGCCTGGTCTACAAACACACGCTCGCCGTAGGTGATGGGGACAACGACATCTGCATGTTCAGAAAAGTGGGAGTCTCAATCGCCTTCAGAGCCCGGTCCAAGGAAGTCTCCCGGGCAGCCACCTATGCGATAGACGGCTCGCTGCTCGAGATCTTCGAACTGCCGGGGTTCCGCGGGCTCCGTCCGCGACCCCGCGACGGCGAGAATCTCTACGCCTTGCCCTCCCGGCGGTAGGGCTTCTTTCCAAGACCCCCCGCGAGCCGGAGATCCCTGGTCGAGCTCTCGGGTGAGATCTGTCCTTTGAGGCGGAGGGGGCGGGATTCGAACCCGCGAGACCTTGCGGCCTGCCGGTTTTCAAGACCGGTGCATTCAACCACTCTGCCACCCCTCCGCAGCAGCTCGACAGGCAGTATAGCCGCTGATGGCCGGTGTTGCGGACTTCATGGATGGTCGTACCGAAAAAGATGACAGCGTCGTTGAGCGAGCCTCAGTGGGACTTGTCTTCTAGCCGCCTGGACGCCGAAGGTCCCAGGATCGAATTTGGGCCACGGGTGGAGCCGCTTGCGCCTCACGACACCCACCGACCGGCCCCTGCGCCCTGTGGAACGGTGCCAGGCTCCCTGGCTCCTACTGGAGCCCGTCGGTCCCCTTGGTTCTGCTCCAAGCCGGCTGGGACCTGCGGTCTTCTCAGTAGATCGAAATAGCCGCTGTAGCTCCGATCACGGCCAGAGCGATGGCTACAATCACAGCAATGACGACCCAAGCTACGCCGATACCGAAAGTGATCCAACACCACATCTTGGCTTTACGAGACGCTTCCTGGGCTCCCAGCACATCGCCCAGGGCAAGGCGGTTCCCGACCTTGCTCGCGTAGACCACAGCCACGATGCCGGTGGGCCAGAAGCAAAGGATGAGCGTGGCAATCGCCCAGCCCATGTAGCTGGGGATGTTGGGGATGTCCCGGTATGCAGGGTGCTGCTGATACGGCGGGAGACCATAGGCGGGCGGGTGGGGCTGAGCGTAGGGCGGCGGCGGGTATCCCGGCTGGGCGTATCCCGAAGGCGAGCTGTATCCACCGCCGGTGCTAGCTCCAGACCTCGGTTCTACGCTCGCCGCGGCAGTTGCTGCTTGGCTATGAGGCTGCTCCGCGTCTGCCGGACTCTGGGGGGTTCGGCCCTCCCACCACTCTTCACGGTAGCGCTCGAGATTGTTCCCGCACTGAGTGCAGTACTTGACGTCGTCGTCATTAGCTTGGCCGCACTGTGGACAGTACATGGTGCCTCCCTTGTTTGCGCAACCAGCGGCCCTTCCTTTGCCGACGCAACTAGCGGGCGCTCCTTCACTCGCGCAGCTCTCGGTGCCGCATGTTGCCATGGTAGCAGAGGATTAGACGGACACCCGGCGAATGGATAGGTCCAGCGGGGTCGGGTCTTCAAAACCTGACTGCATGCAGTCGGCTGGATCAGGCCCAGGCGCGAGCAGCAGTGCAGACTGACTCAGAAGCGAGGAGGAGCAAGAGTGAGGCATGCGTATGTGGAGACTTCGGCAGGCCGTCGCTCCACACTCTACCGTCCGGGCGAAGGCTGGACCGGGCGGGCTCGGCGGCGCCCGGGGATCGTGACCAGGAGTGTTATCGTCGTCGCCTCCGTCCTGGTATGCATCCTACTGCTAGTGGTGATGACCAACGCTCCCCAGCCATAGTGGACGTCTCGGCATTGAGTGACCGCCTGCGGCGGTTGATCGCAGGCGACGGTCTTATCAAGCTCTACGGCATCGAGGTGGAGGAAGCCTCGGCCGAAATGGCCCGGGTCTCGGCGACAGTCCAGGAGCAATTCCTGCAGGTCCACGGTCTGGCGCACGGAGCCTTTGTCTTCGCTCTCCTGGACGTAGCCTTCGCTCTCAACGTCAATGCCGCGCATGATGCTGTGGCTGTGCAATGGAGCATCAGCCAGTTCCGTTCGGGCAATCTTGGCGAGTGCATCACTGCCGAATCTAGGCTTCTCCACGGAGGCCGTCGGCTCATGGTGGTGGAGCTCAAGGCCAGTGGACGTGGCGGACGTTTGTTGGCCAAAGGTCATGCGACTGCCATCCCGGTGGGAGAAAGCCACCCGAGCGGAAGCCGCTGCTAGGCGGGGACAGCAACCAGCCGTTTCTGGTCGTCCGGGGGGTGGTAGCTGACCACTCGGGGGGGCCCTGCAGGTGCGATGCGACTCAGAGAGCGCCGGCCTGCTCTTCGGGAGCCGAGGTTGCCGGACCTGCGGCCAGCACGCCAGGGGCCTGCCGTATCATCTTCATCTTCTCGGCGGCAAGCCGCGGAGAAAGTCCCACTGCATAGATCTCGGGGTTGCGAAGTCTGCGCACCTCTTCCGGCAGGGCGGCTACCTGGGCTCGGGCTCGTTCCCGGATGTCTGTGAGCGGGACTCTCTCGCCCACTCGCCGTCCCTCTCGCATGACGGGCTGCAGCAACTCTTCGCCGCGGGAGGCATCCCACACTGCCCGCAGGAACGAAAGGTCCTGGCGCTCGGCGAACGGTATGGGGGCAGCCGGTTGCCCGGGTTCGATGCAGTCCGGGGGCTCGTCGTACAAGCGGATGATGTCGGCCAGGGGGTGCCCCGCCTCGTCGTAGAATCGCACCAGGCGTTTGCGCCCGGGGTCGGTCATCTTGAGGGGGTTGGACGAAAGCTTGATGCGCGGCCGCCAGGGCCCGCCCTCCTCTTCTTGGACTGCCACCAGCTTGTAGATTCCTCCCAGCGCCGGATGGTCGGAAGAGGTGATGAGGTGGGTGCCGACGCCCCAGGAGTTGATGGGAGCGCCCTGGCGCTTGAGATCGGCTATCAGGTCTTCGTCCAGCTCGTTGGAGGCCACGATGAGGGGATCGGGAAAACCGGCTTCGGTGAACATGCGGTAGGCGGCCTTGCTCAAACGGGCAAGGTCTCCCGAGTCCAGCCGGACCGCCGCACGCGGGGTCCGGCCGGCCGCGCGCAGTTCTTGAAAGACCTTCACAGCGTTGGGAAGTCCGGAGGTCAAGGTGTCGTAAGTGTCGACCAAGAGGATGGGGTCGGGGTAGCAGGCTGCGTAGGCTCGGAAGGCTTCTAACTCGTCCCCGAAGCTCATGACCCAGGAGTGAGCGTGGGTCCCTCGCACCGGGATGCCGAAGATCTTGCCCGCAAGCACGTTGGAGGTGCTGTCCGCTCCGCCAATGTAGGCCGCGCGTGACCCGCTCAACCCGCCGTCGGGCCCCTGGGCTCTGCGCAGTCCGAACTCCACCAGTTGGTCGTCACCACAGGCCAGGCGGATACGGGCAGCCTTGGTAGCTATCAGGGTCTGATAGTTGAGCGTGTTGAGTATGACAGTTTCGAGCAGTTGCGCCTCGATGAGGGGGCCTTCCACCTGCAGGATGGGTTCATGCGGAAAGACCAGGGTCCCCTCGGGGACGGCCTCGATGGAGCAAGTGGGACGGAAATCGCGCAGGTACTCCAAGAAGCCGGGATCGAAAGCGTTGAGACTGTCCAGATACTCCAGGTCCCGTTCGCTGAAGCGCAGGTTCTCGATCTGGTCAAGGAGCGGTTCCAGTCCCGCGGTGATAGCGAAGCCGTTGTGAGGGGGCAGTTCTCGGAAGGTGTAGTTGAAGCAGGCGCGGAGGTCCTTGCGGCCGGACTTCCAGTATCCGCCCATCATGGTGAGTTGGTAGTAATCGGTAAGCAGGGCCAGGTCCTCGCGTCGGGCCCAGCGCTCGGAAACGTCGGGCTCGCTCATTTGGGCAGCGGTTCTCCGTGTTCGTCGTAGTCGGCAGGGGGGCGCTCACCCGAATCGACGATCTCATCGGAGCGTATGCGGATGACGCCGGCGGCCTCCATCTCGGCAAGGGCTGCTGCAGTAGTCTCGGGGGAGACACCCCGCACGGCATCCTCGACCAGAAAGACAGTGAACCCGGCAGCGCGGGCATCGAGCGTGGTCTGCCGGACACAGTAGTCGGTGGCCAGTCCGGTGATGAAGAGCCGTTCCACCTGCCGTGACCGTAGAAACTCCTCCAGGTCGAAATGAGGGACTTGAAAGGCACTGTAGGCCTCGCGACGGGGGTCGTCACCCTTGCTAACCAGGATCGCGTTCATGGGCATCTCAAGACCCGGGCACCATTGAGCGCCGGGCGTTCCCTGCACCGCGTGGGGTGGCCAAGAACCATCTTTGAACTCGGGATGCTCGGAGAAGCTCACATGGTCGGGCGGGTGCCAGTCACGGGTGAAGACCCAGCGGCCGAAGCGGGGTATGAGGCGGTTTATCACGGGAATGACCGTATCCCCGTCTGGTACCGCCAGACTCCCGCCGGGGCAGAAGTCCTGCTGGACATCCACTACTATGAGAGCGTCCCGGGCCCCAGTGAAGACCGGCTGACTCATCGCTGTCCGTCTCCCTCGCCATTCGGGCTCGCCATCGCCCACCCTCGTTCATCTCCCCAGAAGGTCCTTGCCCCGAGGCAGGAAAGGCCGGAGAACGGCTGGGACTTCGATGTAACCCTCGGCAGTCTGGTAGTTCTCCATGATGGCGATGATCGTGCGACCTATGGCGACCACAGTACCGTTCAGAGTGTGCAGAAGATACGGGCTGCCTTTCTCACCCTTGGCTCTGACCTTGAGCCGCCGAGCCTGATAGTCGGTGCAGTTGGAGCAGGAGGTGACCTCCCGATAACGGCCCTGGCTGGGCAACCACACTTCTAGGTCGTATTTCTTGGCCGCCGAAGCGCCGAGATCCCCGGCTGCGATATTGACGGCTCTATAGGGCAATTCCAGCTCCTGCAGGATCTCCTCCTCAATGGAGCGCATGAAATCGTGTTCCTCGGCTGACTTGTCCGGTGCGCAGAAGCTGAACATCTCTACCTTGTCGAACTGGTGGACACGGAACATGCCGCGGGTGTCTTTGCCTGCCGCTCCAGCCTCACGCCGGAAACAACTCGAGTAGCCGACATAGCGGAGAGGCAAGTCAGCTTCATCCAGGATCTCATCCATGTGAAGTGCCGCCAGAGGCACTTCGGCCGTGCCCACCAGGTTGAGGCCGTCGGCTTCGACGCGGTAGACCTGCTGCATGTCCGTGGGGAAGAAACCTGTGCCGTACATGGCCTCATCTCGCACCAGCACGGGCACCACGACCGGGCGAAACCCTTTGCTGGCCAGTTTCTGGAGGGCATATTGGACCAAAGCAAACTGCAAGAAGACCAAGTCGCCCTTCAGGTAGACGAACCGGCTGCCCGACGTCTTGGCGGCTCGCTCCATGTCGATCACGTCAAGGGCAAGGCCCAGCTCCAGATGGTCCTTGGGCGGGAAGTCGAACTCCCGGGGAGTGCCCCATTCGTGTAAGACCACGGCGTCGTCGGGGCCACCCTCAGGAGCCGTGGGAGCGGGGAGATTGGGGACCCCAAGAAGCTTGTCTTCGAGCGCAGCCTCGACCTGGCGGAGCTGAGCTTCGAGCGACTTGATTTCCTCACCGACCACGCGCATGGCCTCGATCTTCGCGCTGGCATCTTGCCCTTGCCGCTTCGCCTGGGCGATCTCTTCACTGACCGCGTTGCGCAAGTTCCTCTTGGCCTCTATCTCCCCAATCAGATCTCGCCGAGTACGGTCGAGTTCGAGCAGCGCGTCCAGCGCCGCCTCGGCCGAGAGCCCGCGTCTTCTTAGCGCAGAGCGGACCAAGTCCGGTTGGCTTCGTATAAGTTTCAAATCGAGCACCGCACCCTCCCCAGGGCATCAGCCATCAAGCGCGAGAGTGGTAGGGCAGGGGCTTACCCACGGGGTAGCTACCCAACACCGTCAAACGAGGAAGCTTGCAGCTCAAGCAGCGCAGTGCGTCCGCCACCGCCGTGTCATCGATCTTGCCCTCCATGTCCACTAGGAATATGTAGTCACCCAGGCGTCGTTTGGAGGGTCGTGACTCGATCTTGGTGAGGTTGATGCGGCGGAAAGCGAACTCCTGCAGGATGAGCAAGAGAGCACCGGGCTGGTCCTTGATGATCTCGCACACCACCGAGGTCTTGTAGGGCTCGAACCAGTCCTGCCTCTCCCGCAGCCTGGCCAAGAATACGAAACGGGTCTCGTTGTCCTTATGATCCTCGATATCAGGGGCTAGGATGACACACCCATAGCGTTGACCGGCCAGCTCGTTGCCGATGGCGGCCCAGGGCTCCGTACTGCGCGCTACGCGCTCGACAGCTTCGGCGGTGGAGTTGGCTGCCTCTATCTCCCGCCCGGGCAGATGCTTGCGCAGCCAGTTACGACATTGGGCGTTCGCGTGAGGATGGGAGATGACGCGGGTGATGTCTTCCAGTCTGACTCCGGGTCGGGCCAAAAGCTGATGGCGGATAGGGATCCTGACTTCCCGGACTATCTGCAGGTTGTCGACCTCGTGGGCAAGGATGTCAACGGTAGCTGAGACCGAGCCTTCGATCGAGTTCTCTATAGGGACGATGGCGCAATCGACTTCCCCGCTTGCGACTGCCTCAACGGTGTCGTGGACGTCGGCGAAGGGAAGGAAGCGGCGTGTCTGCCCGTCGGGTTGGGTCTCATCAACGGTGGCTCTCAAGGCCAGCTCAGTGAAAGTACCCTCCGGGCCCAAGAAGCCTATGGTAGTGGCCGCCAAGGGTAGGGGCTTGGTAAAAGAGGAGGTTGGCCAAGGGGTCGGCCCGCTGGAACTGTGGTCACAGCTCATCTTCGGTCCCCCCTTCTGGGCTGGGGGGCGTTTCCCGCCGTCGGGGTGAAGCCTCTGCCAGACTCGTATTCGGGACTCCCTTTGGCACCCCTCGTATGAGCCGGCGACGACGTATGAACTCCTCCGCCATGCTGGTGGTGCTGGGCGACGGTGTCTCCGGAGCTTCCCAGCCCAGGGCCGAAGGAACCACCTTCGTCTCGAGTGGGGGCAGGCCCTGACGACGGCGGCGACGATTCTCGCGCGCTAGTTCGCGTTCGGAGGGCGGTCGCTTGCCCGGCAGACCCCCAGCCACTGCCTCGGCTTCCGACTCTGCCTCCAGCAGCATGCGGGCGACTGGCTCAGGGGCTCCGCTCTCGGCCCTTGGGCGGATGGTAAACGGCCCCGAGCCCTTGGCCTGCTCGACCGCCTCGATCTCTTCGGGGGCGAGAGGGATATCCGGCGTCCCCTCCTTTATGAGCTTCACATACATGCGGGCAAAGTCACGACTGACTACAGTGGTGATCACCACTCCGTCGCCTCTGGCGTTGAGGAAAGCCACCGCCGTGCTCTGCCGCCCACCGAGGTCTTGGTAGGCGTCGAAGCGCACCACCCCTATGCGGGACAACGTGCTGTCTATGCGGACGTCATGGTCGCGGACGGCCAGAGTCAGGTCTTCCAGAGCTACTCGGACGTTGGCCATCTTCTCGTCGACTGCGGCCACATGCTCCACTATATCGACCGTGCCCCGCGAACCCATCACCACACGCTGATTGCGGTGGTAGATCAGCAGCAGACGGATGAAAAGCGCCAGACCCGCCCCGATGGCTACTGCCAAGACTATTGCCACGATGGCGAGGACCTGAGTCGCTACGTTCACTTGGAGCTTCTCCTTTACTCGGCTCTAGAGTTTGAAGATCAGCTTCGCTTCCAACCAGTTGTTGTCTTGCACCTTCTCCCCGGGGACGGGCCCGACCTCGACGCGCAGCTGAGCCACCTCCCCGTAAGGGGTGGGATCGAGACCCTGGACTGTGGCCGTCACGATCTCTCCTGGCTTCAGTTCCGGTATGGTCGCTTGTACTTTCTGGGGATCGACGGAAGAAGGAGACAACAGAGTGATGGTGATGGGAACGTCCTTTTCGGCCATATTGCCCTGGTTCTCGACAGTCACCTGCAGAGCAAAATCGGCGGTGGCGGTGAGGTTATGAGTATTGCCCTTTTTGATCTCGATGTCGTCTGGAGTGGCCACCACCTTGCGCAGCGCGACCCCGTGCACCGCCTGGAGATTGCCGATGCTCTTTAGATTGGCGACTATCTCTTGGACCCTTGATTTGTAAGCCAGGTCATGGTCTTTGAGGAACTCAGAGTCAGGGACAGTGATGCTGGTCAGCTCCTTGGCCTTGAGAATCTCCTTCACTCGAGGAGCGAACACTTCGTCATAGAGGAAGTCCGAGTTGGTGAGGTAGGTCAAGGCATGTGCGATCTGCTCAGAGGCCACGTCGACATCCTGGACTTCGAGGGCGTTCATGAGCGAAGGCTTCAGGTCAGTAAGACCATTCTTGCGAAAAGTCATGATCAGGATCAGGAACTGGTGGACTCCTTCCTTCACCAGATGGTTGGGGGCTTCGAGAGTCTGCGTCTCCTCTGCCAGGTTCGCCGAGGTGGCGACCAGTCGATCGAGCCTGGTCTGGATGTCCTTGCGGTTGGTGTCACCGGGATCGGTCAAGAGTGTCTGGAGTTCCTGCCCCAGGGCATCTGATTGCTTCATCAGATCAGCCACAGCAGTCAGGTACCGTTGATAGGCGGCCGCCTCCCCGCTTCGGGACGCGCTGCGAGCAGCCACCACAATCACCACCACCAGGACCACGACGGCAGCGAGAACCACCAAGAGGCGCAGGAGCGGTTTCGGCAGGACCTTCCTCGGCCGCCGCTTCCGCCTCAGTCCGGTCAGATCAGCGTTGATGTCGTCTTCGTTCCTATAGGCCATTTACGGCGGCAACTAGAAGGATGTTGGTGGGCGAGGGGGGACTTGAACCCCCATGAGCGTAAGCTCACTAGACCCTGAACCTAGCGCGTCTGCCAATTCCGCCACTCGCCCGGAGTGCCGACGAGTATAACATAGCCGACCAGAGACTCTTACCCCTTGCGCCGCACCCTCAGGATCCTTCGCGCTCAGCTCCGGTGCGTTGGGGGCACTTCCTGTCGGAGCAGCCTTCGCCTGCGAGGCTATACTCGAATACATGGCTGGCCCGAGCTTCTTGCACGAGCGATACCGGGTCCTCCGCCGACTCGGCGGGGGAAGGTTCGCGACTGTCTATCTGGCCGATGATCTGCAGGAAGGGCGGCCGGTCGCGATCAAGGTGGTGCCCAGAACGGCCGACACCGAAGGGCGGGTCAGGCGGGAAGTGGAAGCTGCTGCCCGCCTCGCTCACCGTCACATCGTACGCACTTACGAGGTCATCGAGGAAAAGGACAGGACCATCCTGGTTAGCGAATACATCGCCGGTTCCACGTTGCGCGAGCTCTACCGGGACCGCTGTCTAAGCGACAGGGAGATAGCGGAGATAGGTGTCCAGTTGGCCTCGGCGCTCGAGCATGCCCACAAGCACGGGGTGGTACACCGCGACGTCAAACCTGAGAACGTCATGCTGGTGGACGGCGAGTCGATCGAGGCCCGTCTGATGGATTTCGGCGTGGCCCAGTTGGAGGACGACACCTCTGTCACCATGGCTGGAGACCTGGTGGGCACGCTTGCCTACATGTCCCCTGAACAAGGAGAAGGCAAGAACGTCGACTCGCGTAGCGACGTCTACTCGCTTGCTCTCGTTCTATATGAAGGCTTCACAGGTAAGAACCCGTTGCGTGGTCACAAGCTCGAGGAGCTGCTTCACGACGTTTCTCGTCCTGATATCCCGCCGCTCGCGCTGGGGCGTCCTGATCTGCCCGAGGCCTTGAGTGGGCTCCTCGCCCAGGCCATGGCTCGCGACCGTCGGGCTCGCCCCGACGCGGGCACGTTCGGGCGCCAGCTCGCTCAGATTGCCCGCCGCCTCTCGGATGAGATCCCGGAGTCCACCGTGGCCACTCAGATACGGCGTCTTCGCTTGCCCTCACCCTATAATGAGCGGCTGGCCTTCCTGGGTGGACGTCTGGTGGCTGGTGGCTCCTCCTTGGCTTGTCTACTCTACCTTCTTCCTAAGTTGCCCTTCTATCCTGAGGTCGCGCTTCTTCCCTTGGTGGCTATCCCGGCCTTTCTTGCCCTGGTCTGGCCTTTTGCCGGCGGGGTGGTGACCTTGGCGGTGCTGGCTCCCCCGGTCTTTGCCTACGCGGTAGGCTGGGGAGTGCTGTATGCGGTGTCGGCTACAGTGGTTTTCGGGTTGCTCCGCTGGCGCAGGCGGGAATGGGCGGCTTTGCTTCCCGGGTTGGTGCCCGTCGCGGTGAGCGGGGGGCTGGGGCTCGCGCTTCTACCCCTCACCGGGCTCTTTCTTCGCCGCTGGGGAGCGTTGGCTGGTTTTTGTATGGGGTTGTCACTGGCCGTGACCGCTGGCCTGGCGGGCTGGTCTGCCCTGCCCTATTTCTTCACCACTGGTACGGGCCCGGTCCTCGCGGTCACACGTCACGTCGCCTCACTTTGGGCGGTTCTCGTCGAGCTTGCCCGCCTTTTGGATGCTCGTCCGGAGCTAGCATTACAGATCGCCCTCTTTACCGTCTTCTCCTTGCCCTTCTATGCCTGGCTGGGTGCCTCGCGGGCAGGACGCATGTGGGGCGCCACGTTGTATCTGGGAGCTATGTTCCTTGCTTACCTATTGACGCCCGTGCTGGTGTTAGACCTTCGAGTCAGTCTCGGTTCTTTCCTGGCCGCGTTCGGGCCGTGCGCTATAATCGCGTATCTGTCCGCCCTCGTCGCCCCCGCAAAAGGCACGGTGTCCCTCTAGGAGGAAAGTCCATGGGTTTCCTGCGAAAGGCCGGCGCAGACAAGAAAAGCGACCCTAAGCGGCTGTTCGTCCACCCCTCCGAGCTGGCTGACAAGCTGATCAAGGAGCTGGAGGACCATAAGTCTTGGGAAGGCACTCGGGCTTGGGCACCGGCACGGTACGCCGTCTATCTCTGCGCGGAAGACTACGATCGCCTTTCTCGCAAGTTGGACAAGGTTCGTCGTGACTTGGTTCGCCAGCTCTATGAACATGTGGAAGACATGGGCTATGAGTTGGAAGACGATATCGCGGTGGAGATCGTTCTCGACGAGGAGCTGCCGTTGGGACGGTTCGGCATCTTGACCCAGTCCTTGTCCGAGACGCCCAGCGTGGCCTCTCCCATCCCTCCGGTCACCGAGACTCCCCGCCCCGCCTCGGCAGCGGGGAATGCGGTCGCGCCGGGGTCTGCAGGCGTGGCTGAGGGTCTCGCGGGGATGGCAAGGCTGCAGACGCCGGTGGTCCATGCTAGGAAGGAGCAGGGGCCTGCCGGGGTGCAGACGGCAGGGCAGGTGGCGGAGCGCGTCATCGTGGTAAGAATCGGGGACGAAGTCCGGGAGTTCCGCGGCAGTCGGGTAGTCATCGGCCGGGGCCGCGATGTGGACTGCCGGATCGACGATCCCGGGGTGTCCAGGCGTCACGCCGCCATCTTCCTCGAGGGCGACAAGCTCATGGTGGAGGACCTCGGTTCGACCAATGGAACTTTGGTCAACGGCTATCCCGTCACCAAGACGGTCCTAGGCCCCCGGGATGTGGTGGTTGTGGGACAGCGACGCCTGAGGGTGGAGGTCAGATAGTCCCGATACCGGGAGGCCAAGCATGCTGCAGATAGTGCTCCTCGCGGGCAAGTTCGCCTTCCTGGTCATCCTATATTTGTTCATCTTCTGGGTAGTCAGGTCCACCACACGCGAGCTGAGGGCCTCCGGTTCTTCCGCGCCTAGGCGTTCCTGGGTGCCTGCGGGTGACACGTTTGCGACGGCAGGCTCGGCGCCCGGAGTCGGTACGGCGGGCGCCGGGTCGGTGGTTGCGGCCGTTGACAAAGGTGGCAGAGGGGAAGGCCTCGGCCGGAGTGGGCAAAGAGAGTGGCTTCTTGTCGTGCAACGAAGCCCTGTGCTCCCTGAAGGGGCAGTGTTCGCTTTCCCCTTTGGCAGTAGAGTGCTATTGGGTCGGTCGCACGAAGCCGACATCCAACTGAGCGACACCTTCGTGTCCTCGAAGCATGCCTTGTTCGAGGTCACCGATGAAGGCCTGGCGGTGGAAGATCTTGGCAGCACCAACGGCACTCAAGTCAACCGGGAGGACGTGGAAGGACTCCACCTGCTGCGGCCGGGAGACGAGGTCCAGATAGGCGATACCATTTTCGAAGTGGGGCAACGCTGATGTTCTTGCGGGTAGGAGTGGCGAGCGACCGGGGGCGGGTGCGTCTCACCAACGAGGACTCCTATCTGGTCGGCCCCGGTGTCTTTGCCGTGTGTGACGGTATGGGAGGAGCTCTCGCCGGCGAGGTGGCTTCGCAGATGGCCTGTGAAGCCTTGATGAGCTTCGATATGAGCCGTGCTGACGAGGAGGAGCTGCGGCGGGCGATAGCCGCGGCCAACGAGGCCATAGTCAGCCGCAGTCTGAGCGAAGCACAGCTGGCGGGGATGGGCACCACCTTGACCGTGGCGGTGGCACGGGAAGGCGAGTTTCTGATCGGTCATGTGGGGGATTCGCGGGCCTACTTATTACACGATGACCAGCTTCTTCAGCTGTCGGCCGATCATTCGTGGGTCGCTGAGATGTTGCGGCGGGGTGAGATCACCGAAGCCGAAGCGGCAGTCCATCCTCATCGGAGCGTCATCACTCGAGCTTTGGGGACCGACACCACGGTGGAGCCCGACCTGTTCGTTGTGCCTTTCGTAGCCGGCGACAGATTGCTGCTCTGCACTGACGGACTGAGTGGGATGGTCTCGGCTGACGCAATCGCCGCCATCTTGCGGCAACCTGAAGACCCGCAAGTGTTGGCGGAGCAGTTGGTCGAGGCAGCTCTTGCTGCCGGCGGGGAAGACAACGTCACGGTCATAGTCATAGACATAGAGGGGGGAGAGGGGGGGTCGGAAGGTGCCGGGCAGGCGGAGGAGCGGTCCGCTATCGCTTCAGAAGAGGCTGGAGGTCGGTCGTCCGCTTTATCCACTGGAGACGCGGGCAAGCGCGCACGAGCGGTCGTCGGTCCGGCTGAGCGTGGGGAGACTCGGGCGTCGACCCCTGCGACGGCACCGGACCGCCCGCTTCCGGCCTGGCAACGACTGCGGGGCAGTTTCATTGCCAAAGGTGCCAAGGTTGAGGCCCAGCCGCGCCGCCGTCGAGGGCGACTGACCAAGCGACGGTTGCTGGTGCTGGCCGCGGTGGTGGTAGTGCTGGCGGCACTGCTGGGAGGATTCGTGGCTTTCAACTCCAGCGTCTACTACGTGGGCACCTACGAGGGCATGGTCGCCCTCTACCAAGGGCTCCCTGGCGAGGTGCTCGGTGTCGAACTCTCCTCGGTGGTCGAGATCGGTGATGTGGCCTATGAGTCTCTCGCCCCGTATCTCAGGGAGCGGGTGGATGCGCACGACTTGCTCTCTAGGGAAGAAGGACGTGCTTTTCTCAGGACCTTGGGTACGCTGAAGTGAGCGCGCGCAATCGGGAGCTGGTCTTCCTTCTGCCAGCACTTATTCTCACCACTTTAGGCTTTGCCCTGGTTTACACCCAGAAGGCCGAAGAGCTGAGCTGGTCTTCGCTCACCTATGGGGTCTTGTTCCTGGCTCTCTTCGGGATAGCCCATTTGGGGCGAAGGTTCCTGGCGGCACAAGCCGATCCCTATCTGCTGCCCATCGCGGCGCTTCTCTCCACTCTTGGTCTGCTTCTACTCTATCGGATCAACGCTGACCTGGCTCTTAAGCAGGCCATGTGGCTGATAGTGGGGCTGGTGGCTTTTCTGCTGGTCCTTGTGCTGGTGCACGATCTCCAGTCTCTGGCCCGGCATCGTCTGTGGATAGGCATCGCGGGCCTCGTGCTCCTCTTGGTGACCGCTGCCATCGGACGGGAGATCAATGGGGCGAAGCTGTGGCTGGCACTGGGCCCTATACGCTTCCAGCCAGGGGAATTCGCCAAGGTCTT
>CAKZRW010000075.1 GCA_937148845.1 uncultured Actinomycetes bacterium
CCGCCTTCCAGTCGAACGTCCCTTTGTCGACTACGGCTCCCCCGATAGAGGTCCCATGTCCCCCAATCATCTTGGTGAGAGAGTAGACCACGATGTCAGCCCCATGCTTCATAGGGTCGAACAGGGGCGGCGGTGTGACCGTGTTATCGACGATGAAGGGGAGATTGTGTCGATGGGCGATCTCGGCTATGCCCTCGAAATCGTCCACGTTGCCCTTGGGATTGCCGATCGACTCCGTGTATAGCAGACGGGTGTTCTCATCGATGGCCCGCTCGAAGTTGGCGGGATCACTGGACTCCACGAAGCGAGCTTCGATCCCGAAGCGCTTGAGGGGATAAGAGAACTGGGTGTAGGTCCCTCCGTAGAGTTTGTCGCCTGTAATGAAGTTCTGTCCCGTCGAAGTGATCGCAGCGATAGCGTAGAAGATGGCCGCCTGCCCTGAAGCAGTGGCCACTGCTCCCGCCGCTCCGTGCAGTGCGGCCAGACGTTTTTCCAGCACCTCAGTGGTGGGATTCATAAGCCTGGTGTAGATATTGCCGAACTCGCGCAGGGCGAAGAGACTGGCTGCGTGATCGGCATCACGAAAGACGTAGCTGGTGGTCTGGTAGATGGGAACGGCGCGGGAGAGTGTCTCGCGGTCGGGAGTGTGTCCCGCATGCAAAGCCAAGGTGTCAAGCTTGAACTCGCTCATCTTAGTGAACCTTTCCGAGATCTCTTGGACTCCTCTTATGCAGCCTCATACGAGAGGCCTGCGGTAATAACCACCCCGGTCGGCTCCCCGGGCCCTGGGTAGCTCCGGCTGACTTCGACGCTGCGGACGACCTAGATGACATAGTCCAGCACCTCGGCCGCCACCGTGGCCCGCTCCTGTTCCACCAAGTCCTGGAAGCTGGTGTCGTCGTACACCTGCATCATGGCCCGATGCGCCCGCTCCCACAAAGGCAGGAGCACGCAACCGGTCCGCAGAGGGCAGTCCCGCCCCCCGCCCACCACCACCTCCGCGCAGTCGATGGCATCCATGGGTCCTTCAACGAGGCGGATGACTTCCCCCACGGAAATCTCCTGCGGTTGCCTGTTCAAGCGATAGCCCCCCTCTTTGCCCCGCAGTGACTCGACCAGTCCCGCCTGCCGGAGCTGACCAAGGATGTTCTCGAGGAACCGCACAGGGATGTGTTGAGCCTCAGCTATGCGCGCGGCCGTCAAAGGACCCCGGCCCTGATACTTAGCCAACTCCAAGACCGCCCGCACTGCGTATTGTGTTTTCTGGGACAAGACCATCAGAAGACTACCTTTGCTAGCTCTGCCGCCGACACATCCACGTCTGCTACCCGTCGGCTTCGGTGCCCACCGGGAACGCCAGCGAGCAAACTTCACTAATCTTGTCGGAATACTAGACTATACCCTAGAGCCTGTCAAGCCCCTTCTTGCGAAGCCCAGGACTGGGGGAAGACGAAGGTGGTGACCCTACCTCATTTAGGCTTGCCCTGCCCTCCACGAGGCGACCTGGCCCCCCAGAACTCGTCATGCACCCGACGGGCAGTCTTTTTTTCGTCCGAGCTCAGCCGACTCACGTCCGCTCGCCGCACCAAGGACAAGTGGCCCTCGACCGGACAACGCTGAAGCCTCGCCCAGCCCAGATGCAGCATACGAAAAGAGAAAGGCGGCAACCAGGAAGTCTCGAAGAGGTGACCTCTGCTGCAACGCACGATGACGTCGCCCTCTCTCAGATACCCGCGCCGGCGAGCCACCGCCGCCCCCGCGGCAAGAGAGAGGAGGGCCGCAACCACCACCACGACGAGAGCCAGGACCTGCGACATGGCCTGAGTATATCTCCTGGCGGGCCTACCCGCGCGCCCGGCTGACCAGCGCCGCCGACCAGCCCACACCGCGCGCCGCCCTATGCTGGCGCCGTCAGGCCCCGGCGAGCCGGCCCGCTACCCAACACCAAGAGTGTCCAAGAGGGCCGGCAGCTCGTCCAGTCCTTCGAGCACGTGATCAGGAAGCAGAACGGCCACGCCTTCTGCACGAGCCTTTTCCACCTCGCCTTTCCCCGTGACTCCCGATAGCACCAGACAGGTGATCATCCCCGCCGCCTTCCCCATGGCTACGTCGGTGGTCAGGCGGTCACCAACAAACATAGTCCGGGCGGAAGGAACCCCCGACTCGGCTGCCAGCACTTCAGCAAGAGCAAGGCTTGGCTTCCCCATGACGACAGGCTCCCGGCCTGCGGCGGCCGCCACCGCCGCCACGATCGCACCTGCTCCCGGAAGCAGGCCGGTGGACGTGGGAAAGGTGTTGTCCCGGTTGGTGGCCACAAAGAGGACCTCGTCCCGCAGCAGAGCTTCCTGCGCAGCAGCGAGGGACCCATAACAAAAGTCTCGATCCATACCCACCACCACCGCCGCCACCCGGACGTCGGCTGCCGCCTCGACGGCCCGCACAGGCAGCAGGCCCACCTCTTCCAACTCCCGCAACAGACCTTCCTCTCCCACCACCAGCACTGGCGCCCTGGGACGAAGGCGATCCTTAAGCCAGCGAGCGGTGACGAACCCTGAGGTGATGACCAGCCCTTCCCCGGCCGGCAGGCCGTATCCAGCCAGACGTCGCGCCACCTCCTGGCGGTGGGCTGTCGAATTGTTGGTCACGTACCTCAGGGCAAGTCCCCTCCGCACTACTTCGCCGAGGGCCGCAGCGGCTCCCGGCAGTAAGCGGTCGCCACGCCACACCACCCCATCCAGGTCCAAAGCGACCAAGTCGACTGCGCCCCGGTGGTAGTCGGACACGGTCTACCTCCTATCCCCTTGCTACTAGGCCTTACGGTCGGACTCGTGTTGACACTCGCCTCTCGCTGGTCACCCTGGCCTCACACCAGCTTGAGAGCGTGCATCGCTCGCCCCAGCCCGGTGAACTCCAGCTCGATGGCGGCAGAGGGACAGACTTCGTGGCAACAGTAGCAGCGGATGCACTTGGCATCATCCACCCGCGCGACGTGAGCCTTCTTGTCCATGGAAATAGCCTGGACCGGGCAGGCCTGTTCGCAAGACCCACACATGGTGCATGGCCCCACCTGCGGACGCGGCCGAGGCGTGAAACCACTGCGCAGAAGCGACCGCCCGAATCTCTCCAGGCCACCGCTCACCCCCAACGAACCTATGTGTTTCTGGGGGAACTGGAAATCTCTTACTTGCAGCTCCGCTATCGGAAGACCCAGCGTATCCACCTCCCCTGCTTTTCCGCTCCACCAGCCCCGGGCCGCCGCTACCGCCAGCACCGGCACAGCAGCGGTGTCGATACCCGCGATCCGGCAGCAGGCCACATCCACCAGCACCGGGTTGGTGCCAGCCAGAAGCACGCCGAGATGCCGCGGAGTGCCCCCCGTCCCCGGCCCTTTGCCCTCCAAGGCCAGGATTCCGTCTACCAGATTGAGGCGTGGCTTCACGAAGCCGGCCACATCCAGGAGCATCCCGGCGAAACGGTCCCTCTCGGTGAAACGGCCGTGGTAACCGACCTTGTTGAGCCCCGGGATCACCCCGAAGAGATTCTTGGTCGCCCCCGTGAAGATCATGAAAGTGTGGGTCTTCAACTTGGCCAGATTTATCACGCCATCCACCCGGAGCAGGGGCGCGATGACCTCCATGCGGTGGATCATCTGCCCTTCCGGGACCGAGACCGCCTGCCACTCGGTGTCAAGGCTCAGCTCGAAACCGTACTGGGCCGCCACATCGCGGTAGCCAGTCCTGCGGTACACCCGCTCGATCATCGTCTTGATGTGGACGATGCCGGAGCCGGGACTTTCGATCACCACCGGATAGCCACCCGCAGCCTGGACCTCGAGCGCCACGGCCGCAGTCACCAAGGGATGGGTGACGATGGCCTGCTCCGGAGCCGTGCCAAAAAGCAGATTGGGCTTCAGGCCGATGCGCTCTCCCGGACGGACAAAGGCGGCCATGCCCCCTAAAGGAGCGAGGAGTTCTCGCAAGGCGGCCCGGAGCGCTTCCAAGTCATAGCTTGCACAGCGGATGGCGACTACCGGCGCCTTGCTCTCAGCCACTTGACCTCCTATCCGCTTGGACCTCCTATCCGGGGCGGCTGCTATTCTATCGCGCACGCAGACCGTGCATGCTGCCCTGCAGGAGGTGCCAGGCGATGAGTGCCATGAAGTTCAAGAGCAGACTCCTCGAAAAGACTCCGCGCAGCGTCGACACCGCCAGCTACCGGTTCTCCCGGCCGCCTGAGTACAGCTTCCAAGCGGGCCAATGGTTCGCCATCACCATCCCCTCGCCTGACGGTCCCCTGGACCATCATTTCAGCCACGCTGATTCCCCCACCGAATCGTTCATCGAGCTCACCACCCGGTTGACCGGCTCCCCCT
Source organism: uncultured Actinomycetes bacterium (assembly GCA_937148845.1). Taxonomy (GTDB): domain Bacteria; phylum Actinomycetota; class Thermoleophilia; order RBG-16-64-13; family RBG-16-64-13; genus CAKZRW01. The sequence goes on from CAKZRW010000075.1 coordinate 4,373, forward strand.
TCAAGAAGGCCCTCGACGCTCTACCCATCGGGGCCGAGGTGGAGATCGAGGGTCCTTACGGGCGTTTCCTGTTCGCCTACGAGCGTCCCCGCATCGCCTTTCTCACCGGAGGCATAGGAGTAACCCCGGTGCGCTCGATGCTGCGCTACTTGGCCGACGCCGGCGGCGAGAAGAGAGTGCCCGGCCAGGAGCTGGTGGTCTTCTATGGCAGCATGACCGAGGACGGCATCGTGTACAAAGAGGAGTTTGACTGGTTCGAGAAGGTCATACCTGGCCTGCGCGTGGTGCATGTGATCACCAAGCCCAGTGAGACCTGGCGAGGCTACAGCGGTTTTTTCACTGCGGGCGTGATTAGGGCCGAGCTGGCCGACCCGGCGGCTTGGACCTACTACGTAGTAGGACCACCGCCGATGGTCGCTGCCATGAACAAGGTGATGGAGGAGCTCGGTGTGCCCTCCGAGCAAGTGGTGGTCGAGAGTTTCGCCGGCTACATGTCTTGATTTCGGCCCGGCAGCCTCTGTTCCCCCGGGGTAGTGACCAGGTCCAGGCCACTCCGCGACCCAGCTGAATCCGTGAGCGAATTAAGTACAGCGCCAGGTCTTGCGCTCTTTGTAGGCGGAGGTTGGCTGCTGCCCGAGGGTAACCTTGGGGCAAGGCAGGCCCTGCTCCTCAGCAAGCCCTGTCGCACACTGGCTACCGACCGCGCGGAAGAAGTCCCGGCCCTCCTGGCCGCGGTGGGCGAAGAACAGGCCCGCGGCCATTACGTGGCCGGCTATCTGGCCTATGAGGCAGGAGCGGCTTTCGGCCTTACTGTGAAGCCCGGCGATGGCCTGCCTTTGCTCTGGATGGCGGTCTATCCTCCCGAGCACGTGGAACTCCTTGCTGCCGAGAAGTGGCCCGAGCCGGTCGAACCGGGACGCGGGAGGGCCGACCTAGAGCTCAACGTCAGTCCCGGCGAGTATGCCGCGGCCATCGGTCGCGTCCGGGAGCTCATCGCCACGGGCGACACCTATCAGGTCAACTACACCGTACGAGCACGTTTCCGGCTCGACGTCGACCCGCTCCGTTTCTTCTTCGCTTTGGTCCGCCGCCAACCGGTCCCCTACGGCGCCTATCTCGACCTAGGGGGGGCGCAGATACTCAGTCTCTCGCCGGAGCAGTTCCTCCGCCGAAGAGGCGTCGTTCTAGAGAGCATGCCTATGAAGGGGACGCGGCCACGCGGTTCCTCTCCCGAAGAAGACCTCGACCTCGCCTACCAACTCCTCCGCTCAGCCAAAGACCGCGCCGAGAACCTCATGATCGTCGACATGGTCCGCAACGACCTGGGCCGGGTGAGCCAAGCAGGTAGCGTCAAGGTGCCAGCGCTCTACGCCGTGGAGCCGTACCGCACGGTTTGGCAGATGACGAGCACCGTCACCGGCCGTATCCGTCGCGAAGCCAGGCCGCTCGAGCTGCTAGCCGCTACCTTCCCGGGCGCATCGATCACTGGAGCTCCCAAGTACCACACCATGGAGATCATCGCCGAGCTCGAGACCGAGCCCCGCGGCGTGTACACAGGCATGGTAGGACTGTTTCTGCCGGTACCGGCTGGGAGCCAGACGGGGATCGGCGAGGCGGTCCAGCCTGGCGAGGCGGTCCAGCCTGGCGGTCGCCTGCCCCCGGCGGTCCACCCGGCCGAGACGACAGAGACCTTTCACAGCGGCCTCTCCCCCAGCAGCGAGCAAGCGGAGCACCCTAGCGAGGCGGCTCGGGACATCGCCAGAAGTGGCCGCTTGTCTCCCGACTCCAGCACGCAGTCCTCGGGGCCAGGAGGCGATTTCACCTGCAACGTAGCCATCCGCACCTTGGTACACCGGGCGGGAAGCTTCCGCCTGGGAGTGGGTGGCGGCATCGTCTGGGATTCGGAACCCAAGGATGAGTATCAAGAGGCGCTTGACAAGGCGGCCTTTGCTCTGGCGGTGGGCAAAGAGCAGTGGACTGCACCCAATCTCGTGGAGCGGGCAAGGCAGGTAGCCGCCGGGTTGTTTGAGACCTTGGTGCTTCGCGAAGAGGCCCCGGGGCCAAGGACAGCAGAGGGACTACTTCGCTATTTCGACCTCTCCCCACATCTGGCGCGGCTGAGCGCTTCGGCCCGGGCGCTGGAAATGGACTTCGATGTGAAAGAGGCCGAACGCGTTCTCCTGGAGGTGGCCCAACAGGCCAGGGAAGCCGCGGTGGTGCGCCTCGATCTGCACGGTGACGGCCGGGTCAGCGCTAGCACCCGACCCCTCCCTTCCCCCTACCCGAAGCCCATCACTCTTCTCGTCTCCCCTTTTCGCACCGACCCTTACAACGAGCTCCTCTTGCACAAGACGACAGCGCGGCTGCTCTACGACCGCGAGCGGCAGCGTGCGCAAGCCTACGGCTACGAGGAAGTCATTTTCCTGAATCAGTTGGGTCGCGTTACGGAGGGAGCCATCACGAATCTGTTCGCACGCTTCAACCGGGAGTGGCTGACCCCGCCGGTCACTGACGGACTCCTGCCTGGGCTTTGGCGGGCGCGGTTCTTGGCTCAAAAGCAAGCTAAGGAACGCTCGCTCTCGCTGCAAGAACTCCTGCTCGCGGATGAGATCGTAGTGGGCAACTCGGTCCGAGGGACCATTCCCGTGGCCACGGCGGTGGTGAACGACTTGCGCGGCTTAGTCCCTGAACAGCGCAGCTTAGTCCCTGGACAGTAGGAGAGCCTCTCGGGGGCTGGACCTCACCTCTGGCCGGCCCGTCCCCTGGCCGGCCAGTACTGGCTTGTGCCTAGCCGCCCAGAGTCAGCCCAGGCCGGGCTGCGTAGTCTTACCTAGCCCTGGGTCACCCGGTATTCCCCTGCCCCAGCTCACTGAGCAGAAGCCGCAACACCCGCGGGAGCACGCCCCCGTGCAAGTAATACTCCACGTCGACCCGGGAGTCGAGGCGGGCCCGGCACCTGAGCCTCACGTCGCCGCCGCCCGGTCGATGTATTGCCACCAGCACCTCGGCTCCGGGAGTGAGGGCAGGACCTATCCCCACCGTGTCGATCAGCTCCGAGCCCTCAAGACCCAGGCTCGCTACCGTGACCCCAGGCTCCAGCTCCAGGGGAAGCACGCCCATACCGACCAGGTTACCGCGATGGATACGTTCGAAGCTCTCCGCGATGACGGCCTTGACCCCCAGCAAGGCCGGTCCCTTGGCTGCCCAATCGCGGGAGCTCCCCGTTCCGTACTCTTTGCCCGCGAACACCACCAGCGGCACCCCTTCTTCGCGATAGCGCATCGCCGCGTCGAAGATCGGTAGCAGCTCGCCCGCAGGCTGGTGGACCGTCCAGCCGCCCTCCCGACCTCTCGCCAGCAGATTGCGCAGTCTTACGTTGGCGAAGGTCCCCCGCATGAGCACCTCGTGGTTCCCCCGCCTGGCCCCGTAGGTGTTGAACTCTGCCGGTGGCACCCCCTGGGCGAGCAGATACCTCCCCGCAGGGCTGTCCGCCGGGATGGACCCTGCCGGCGAGATATGGTCAGTGGTGACGGAATCCCCCAGCACAGCCAGGATACGAGCCCCGGAAAGATCCTGGGGAGCAACGGGCTGCAGAGAGAATTCTGAGAAGAAGGGCGGCTCTTTGACGTAAGTGGAGGTTTCTTCCCACTGGTAGAGCGCCCCCTCGGGAACGGGCAGCAGTCTCCACTCAGGGCTTCCTTCCAGCGCCGCCTGGTACTCGGACCGGAAGAGTCCGGGGTCAAGAGCTTGCCCGACCAGCTCCGCTAGCTCCCCCGCCCCTGGCCACAGGTCGCGCAGGTAGACCGGCCGGCCATCGGCCCGTGTGCCCAAGGGCTCTTTCTCCAGGTCTATGTTCACGGTGCCGGCCAGAGCAAAAGCCATTACCAACGGCGGGGAAGCCAGGTAGTTGGCCCGCACCAGGGGATGTATACGGGCCTCGAAGTTGCGATTGCCGCTGAGGACGGCCGCCACCACCAGCCCTTGCTGCCGGATGGCCGCTGCCACCGCTTCTGGCAGAGGGCCACTGTTCCCGATGCAGGGACCGCAGCCATATCCAGCCACGGCGAAGCCCAGCTCCTCCAGGGGACGGAGAAGACCGGCGGCCGCTAGGTAGCCCGTGACCACCCGCGACCCCGGAACAAGGCTGGTCCGGACCCAGGGCTGCGGCCGGAGACCCAGACCCACAGCATTGCGGGCCACCACACCCGCCGCCAACATCAAAGCAGGGTTGGAGGTGTTGGTGCAGCTGGTGAGCGAAGCGATGACCACGTCGCCGTCGCGCAGAGTCTGTCGTTTCCCGCCGATTTCCACCCTAACTCCGCCGGGCTCTTCCCGCCCTTGGCTCAGAGCAGGGAGACTTTCTTGGAAGCGGCGCGGCACCTCGGCCAGAGGGATGCGGTCCTGTGGCCGCCGCGGTCCCGCCACCGCAGGCCGCACCTCGCTCAGATCGAGCTCCACCACCCAGGAGTACTCCGGTTCAACGGATTGCTGCTCGCGGAAAAGGCCTTGGACCCGGCAGTAGGTCTCCACCCGCGTGCACAGTTCCGGCGACCGGCCCGTCTCGGCCAAGAAACTGACGGTCCTACCGTCCACAGGGAAGAACCCGCACGTGGCTCCGTATTCCGGGGCCATATTGGCCACCGTCGCCCGGTCGGCGACCGGCAGACTCTCCGCCCCCGGGCCGAAGAACTCTACGAACCGGCCCACCACCCCCACGTTTCGCAGCAGTTCCGTGACCGTCAGTACCAGATCGGTGGCTGTAGCAAGGGGGTTCAGGCTTCCTACCATACGCACGCCGACCACTTGCGGCACCAGCATGAAGTAGGGTTGGCCCAGCATCACCGCTTCGGCCTCGATACCTCCGACCCCCCAACCCAGCACGCCCAGACCGTTGATCATGGTGGTGTGGGAATCGGTACCCACCACGGTGTCGGGGTAGGCCCAGGCGGCGCGGCTGCCGCCCCTGTCTCTGCCCGCGGCGGCCGAGGGGGCGTCGGCCGCAGTAGCGGCCGGTCCCTCGGCCGCCGCCCCTACACTCACCACCTCGGCCAGGTACTCCAGGTTCACCTGGTGACAGATCCCCACTCCAGGGGGCACGATGCGCAGATTACGGAACTGGCCTTGCGCCCACCGCAACAATGCGTAGCGCTCTTGGTTGCGCTTCATCTCCAGCTCCATGTTGCGTGGACAGGCGTCAGGAATACCGGCGAAATCTACCTGCAGCGAGTGGTCGATCACCAAGTCCACGGGCACGCTGGGGTCCACCCTTGCCGGGTCTCCCCCTTGGCGAGCCACGGCCGAACGTAGCGCCGCCAGATCCACGACACACGGCACCCCGGTCAGGTCCTGTAAGAGCACCCGCGCCGGGTAGAAGGCGAGTTCGGGACGGCTGCTCGCGCGGCTGTCCCAGCCAAGCAGCTCCAAAACGTCCTCTTCTTCCACCACGCCGTTCCCACAATGGCGCAGAGCGTTCTCAAGGAGCACCCTTATCGAATACGGAAGCCGGGCCAGCTCTCTGCCAGCCGCCTGCGCCGCCTCTGGAAGGCTCGCCACCAGACAGGGTCCGCCCGGAAGTTCGATGACCTTCCACGCCCCAAGAGGCGAGTCCCGCTCCACTTCCTCAAAGGGCGCGCTCATCGCCCACCGTCCCCAGTCCATGGCCACCCGTCCCGCTCATCGCGACCCGCCCGTGGTTGCTGGCCACCCGTCGCCGCTCTTGTCACTTCGTTTCACCCTCAACTACCGCCTAGAAGTAAAGGTCCTCTGCCCGACGTCCGCCTGCCTCGCGACCTCGAGCGACGTTGTTGAGCGCCCTCACATAGGCCTTGGCGGAGGCCTCCAGCACGTCGATCGAAACCGCCTGACCCGCATAGCGCTTGCCGTCGACCTCCACCACCACCCGCACCTCGCCCAGCGAATCCTTGCCGGAGGTGATGGAGCGCACCTGGTAGTCGAGCAGCTTGCCGCTCACGCCCACGGCGTCATCGATGGCCATGAAGATCGATTCGACCGACCCGCCCGAGAAAGCCTTGCCCTTATGCGGTTCGCCCACCTTACGGACAGCCACCTGGCTGGAAGGCACGATCTCCGAGCCGGCCGACACGTAGAAGCGCTCCAGCGAGTAGACGTCTTGCCGCTCCCGGATCTCCTCGCCCACCAGAGCCTCGAGGTCAGCGCTGGTCACCACCTTCTTCTTGTCGGCTATCTCCTTGAAGCGGCGGAAAGCCTCGTCCAGCTCCGGGCCGTCCAGATGGATGCCCAGCTCGGCCAGGTGTGCCCGCAACGCATGACGGCCGGAATGCTTGCCCAAGACGATCTCTGACTCGGTCAAGCCGATGTCCTTGGCGTGCATGATCTCGAAAGTGGTGCGCTCTTTGAGTACGCCGTCCTGATGGATGCCCGACTCGTGGGCGAAAGCGTTCTTCCCGACGATGGCTTTATTGGCCTGCACCATGTGACCGGTGAGACTGGAGACCAACCTGCTG
>CAKZRW010000076.1 GCA_937148845.1 uncultured Actinomycetes bacterium
GCATGAATTCCTTCATGGAGCGCCCGCCGCAGAAGTACTCGTAGGGGATGGTGGCCACTATGGGCGTGAAGGGGACCACCCCCTTCTCTCTACACAGAGCCATGGCCTCGGGGACGGTAGCGCTGAAGGCAGCCATGTCTTCCAACGTGCCCGGCAGACGCTCCCTGTAGTACCGTTCAAGCCAGGGCGCAAACCCCTCGCTCAGAATGGCATCGTAGTCCTCGACCTTCATGATCTCGGCCTCGTCTACCTGCCACAACTCGTCCGGGGGAAGCTCGCGCCCGGGCACTTTGACCCGCGAAAGCCACTGGATGCTCAGGGTGCAAACATGGTAAGCAGGACTTTGGATGCCGTCGACATCCCCCAGACTGGTGTAAGCCTCCACTATGGTCTCACGCGATACCCGTGGGTTGGTGGCAATGTCCCTCATCGACACGCCCAGCGCTCGACCGGGCCAGGCCGGCCCGTTCGGCACTGCGGGGACGCGGTCCGGGATGCGAAGGGCGACGGCGTCACGAATGCGTCCCTCGTGGAGCGAATAAAGTTGCTCGGGTGTAGTAGCGGCTCCCATTCTAGTCCACCCCCAGTACCCGTTTGGCGACAATTACCCCCTCTTGGGCGGTCCTGCAATAGTAGTCAGCACCGACGTAATCCTTGGTGGCTTCGTCGACGGGACCGCCGCCGATGAGGATGCTGACTTGGTCGCGCAGTCCAGCCCGGGCGATAGTCTGGATGGCCTCTTTCATGTCCTCGAAAGCAGTGGTGAGCAAGCAGCTCATGCCTACCAGCTCGGGCTGGTGCTCCTTGATGGCGGCGACAAACCTCTCATGCTCTACGTTCACCCCCAGGTCGATGACCCGGATGCCGTTGGAGCTCATCACCGTGGCCACGATATCTTTGCCGAAGTCGTGGATGTCGTTCTTGACCGTGCCCAAGACCAAGGTGCCGTAAGTGGTCTGCGCTACCTGTTTGAGCCCCTCCTGCAAAGGAGCACTGGCCTTCTTGAAGATGTCGGCCGCGTAAATAAGCTCCGAGAGGAAGTACTCCCCGCTTTCGAAGCGCTGCCCCACCAGAGTCATGCCCGCCTGGAGCTCTTCTAGGATGGACAGAGCCGGCTCCCCTTTGGCCAGCTTGTCCTTGACCAGGACCAAGGTCTTGTCTTCCTCGAGGTCGCCCAAGGCCTGGGCGAGGGGGGTGAATGCCATGGCTCCTCCATTCGCAATCCCAATGGGCTAGTAGATCGGGCCGGCACGGGTAGAGAATACCCGAGCCAGCCCGAACAAGCTCAACGCATCTACAGTCTCGTCAGCCTGAAGCGCCCCGCTACGAAAGCGGTTTCAACCTGTCCTGCACTTTGATCGAAGGCGCGGCAACATTACTGACCACATACAGGTCATACATGTACTTGCCGCCGTTCGACAGTCGCCACTGACCTCCGTAAAGCTCACACCCCACGACGTTGGGCACGACGTGACGCGACCGCGGAGCTAGGGGAGCCGTGAAATCGATGGGGCCAGCAATGGTCATCGGCATGTTGGTCTCCCGCACCCGGGTGATGATCTCTTGCTTGTCGTCCACGTTGGTCGTGCGCTTCAAAATATCTACCAGCCACTCGCCCAGAACGTAGTGGAGTATGGGCTGCTGCCACTGCATGTTCTTCCGCCGCTCGAAGTCGTCGCAGAGCTCTTGGGCAGTCTCGCCTGTCAGCGAGGACTTGAACGGGAAGGTGGGATGGAACCACATGGGGCCGCACAGCCCGTCGCCGAGCTTACCCAAAGCTTCCATGGCCGAGGGGAACAGCGTCGGCTTGATCGGCTCAGCGATCTTGGGATTGAAACCCTGCTGTTTGGCCTGGGTCCAGAAGTTGGTCCAGTCCGGCGGGATGATCACCCCTTGGACGATCTCGCAACCTTCTTTCTTGAAAAGGGCGATCTGAGCGGTGAAGTCCTCGGAGGGCTCGTTGTAGGCGCCACCATCGACCAAGGTGTAGCCTCTCTCCGCTATGATCTTGCTGTAATAGTCGCGGTAGGCATTGCCGTCGACGTTGTTGGGCTACAGCACGCCGACCCTCTTGTTAGTGGGCACCTGATCCCACAAGGAGAAGCTGTTCTCCGAGATCTCCCACATACCCCAGAAGATGTGGTAGGTCCACTTGAAAGGATTGTTCGGATCGCCTTCCCGACCGTAGAAGTACGACTCCATCGGGGAGTCCACCGTGATGGTGGGAACTTCGAGGGCTTCCCCCTGGTCGGCGACGGGGTTGACCGTATCAGGACTGGCGGCCGCCATCAGGAAATCGACCCCGTCGTTGGCCACTAGGTCGCCGGCGACCTGAGCTGCGCGATTAGAATCGGACTGAGAGTCTTTGACGATTATCTTGATCGGGTGTTTCTTACCGTCCCCACACACGATTCCGTCGCCAAAAGCTTCTCTCCACTTCTCGACGCAGTATTGCCCTGGAATACCAAAAGCAGCTATACCACCGGTAAGAGCATCCACAAAACCGGCTTTGATCTCCCGTCCTACCTCCACGCCAGCGCTGACACTGGTTGACGAGGACGCCTCCGTAGTCTCTGGCCCGCCCGCCGCTGTGGTAGTCGTAGTGGTGGCAGCACCTTCTTCTCCACAGGCCCCGAGCAGCCCAGCCAATGCCGTGCCGCCTCCCAGGACCGCACCGGTGACGGCCGCCATTTTGAGGAATTCCCTGCGGCTTAACCTGTGCGCTCGAGAAGTCTCGCCCTCACCGTCGCGTCGATTCTCCTCGTGTTCGAGCCTTACATCCCTCTCTTCCACTTCGTGCCCCTTTCCCTGGGTTCACTTTGGATTTCACGTCGACACTTCCAGCTGCTACTCTCGTAGCTGAGGTCATCCTAGCGTACGATAGAGAGGTACGCAATCACTTCCCTAGGGAAGCTTACAGTGAGCCAAAGAATCTGCAGCGAAGCGAAGACATGAGACCCGCCTACCAAGACATCGTCGACACCATCACGCGCCGCATCGCCTCGGGCGTTTACAGGCCGGGGAGTCGACTGCCGTCTGAAGCGCAATTCTGTGCAGAATTCCGCGTCAGTCCCATGACGCTGCGGAGAGCGCTCAACATCCTCCTGGACCAAGGGCTGATCCTTGCTGAAAAGGGGCGCGGCACTTTCGTGAGACCTCTCGGCCTGACCGACTGCGTGTTTCGGCTTGAGGACCTAGAGGGAGGCTGGGTTGACGAGAGCACCTCGGTGCGACTCCTGGCCGCCTCCACCACCAAGGCCAGCGACCGGGTCGCGGAGAAACTTGCTCTCGAACCCGGTAGTCGGGTCGTCTATCTTAGGAGACTCGTACTCAAGGGGGAAAGACCAGCGATGTATCACGTCGAATACGTGATCTTTGACCCCCGGCGGCCGTTAGTGGAGTCCCAGCTGCAGATCACACCTCTGGCGGGCCTTCTCAGCGGAGACCGCGGTAACACCTTTCCTAGGGGAACAGTCACTTTGCGAGCGCTCAGTCTGAGCGCAGAGGCCGCCCGAGTACTAGAGGAGCCGGTGGGTGCCCCTGCGCTTTGCCTCGAACACGTGTTCGAGGACAACGAGCGACGCCCGGTGAGTTGGGGATGGTTCTTGCTTCGGGCCGACCTGTTCCAGCTGACGGCCCGCCTGGGGCCAGAATGGCAGGCCTCACAGGAGGTTGACCGTGGCTGAGACCGTGGATGAACTTCAAGCCATCGCGCAAGCTCTCGTCGAGTTGGAGGAAGAGGAGACCCTGCGACTGGTCCGGGAGACGCTGACAAGAGGCGAGAGGACCCCGCTCGCCATTCTGCAGGCCTGTCAACAGGCCATGCGGGTGGTAGGGGAACGATATGAGCGGCACGAGTACTATCTGTCCGGCCTCATACTGGCAGGGGAGATCTTCAAAGAGGTCCTCGACCTGGTCCAGCCTGAGCGCGAGAGCCCGGCTCTACAGCAACCGGTGGCTACCGTCGTGCTGGGGACCGTCGCGGGGGATATTCATGACATCGGGAAGAACATGTTTGGGAGCACGTTGCGGGGTTACGGGATCGCTGTGATCGACCTGGGGGTGGACGTCAGCCCAGAGCGCTTCTTGGCCGAGGTCCGCCAGTCTCGCCCTGACATAGTGTGTCTCTCCGGACTGATCACGACTGCCTTCCACAGCATGAAGAAGACTGTAGAGTCGTTGCAGGCCCACGAGTCGGAACTGGGCTACCTTCCACCAGTGGTGCTGGGAGGTGGTACGGTAGATGAGTCCGTGTGTCGGTATGCGGGCGCTGACTCCTGGAGCAATGACGCGCTGGAGGGACTGCGGATCTGTCTACGGCTACTCGCTGGTAAGCGTAGCCCCGCCAGTTGACCCTTCGCCCACGTGCTAAGACCAGACCCTCACTCCTATCCGCGCAGGCCAGCGGCACCCACCACCGGTTGCGCTCGTATATGCGCCCCGCGCAGACGCCGTCGGCGCTGCTTCCCTCGGTGGGTTAACTTCCGCGTACCGTCTCGGGGTATCCTAAGGCCGGTGATCACACCTGTGACCACCGCCACACCTGGTCCCGACCTTGGGGGGTCCCGGAAAGTCCTTGAACGCAGAGTTGTTCCCCGACCTGGAAGGCACCGATATGGCTGAGTCTGACGCCACCACATCTCGTGAAACTGGCGACGAGCACGTCGCCACCGAACCCGGACCGGCAGGTGACGGCGCCGCCGACCGTCCTGCTGACCCTGTTCCTAAATGGGCGGTCACGTTCCAACCGTCGGGGCGACGTGGGACCGTGCGGCAAGGGCAGGACCTACTCTCCGTGGCTCGCGAGCTGGGAGTAGAGATCGAAAGCACCTGCGGGGGCAAGGGCACCTGCCACAAGTGTCAAGTGAAGATCGAGTCCGCGCCAGAAACGGTTTCGCCCCCGACTGGGGTAGAGGCCAGGACCTTCAGTCCGGAAGCTCTAGCCGCAGGTATGCGTCTGGCCTGTCAGACTCTCGTCCAAGGCCAGGTGAAGGTCTTCGTGCCTGAAACGAGCCGCCGCTATCAGCAAGTGATCCGCAAGGAAGCCGGGGAACGCACAGTGCCGCTCGATCCGGCAGTCCGTGGGTATCGCGTGGTGCTTCCCGCGCCGACACTCCAGGATGCATTGGCTGATGCAGAACGGGTGGCAAAAGGCCTGAAGGAGCAGCACGGACTTGAAAACGTGAACTTTGATCTTGCCTTGCTGCAAAGACTCCCCTTGGTGCTCCGCCGAGCAGGCTGGGATGTGGAAGCAGTGGTCTGGCAAGACAGGGCGATCATCGACGTGCGCCCAGCAGCAGCGGGGCGCCCCCTACTGGGCTTGGCCGTGGACGTAGGCACCACCACCATCGCCGCTTACCTCACCGACCTCAGGACTGGCGAGGTAGTCGCCGCAGAGTCGGCGATGAATCCCCAGGTGGCATTCGGCGATGATGTCATCGCCCGACTGCACTACGTGGTGCACCACGAAGGGGCCCTGCGGGAACTGCAGCGCAACGTCATCGGTGAGATCAACAACCTATCCCGCAAAGCCTTGGAGCGGGCTGGAGCGTCGCCCGACGACGTCTACGACGTGGTGCTGGTAGGCAACACAGCCATGCATCACCTCTTTCTGGGGCTGGAGCCCCAAGCTCTCGGTGTCTCCCCCTTCGCCCCTGCCGTCCAGGGACCCGTGGATGCCTTGGCTTCCGAGGTCGGCCTCGAGCTGAATCCCCGCTGTCGGCTCCATGTGCTACCCGTAGAGGCCGGGTTTGTAGGCGCGGACAACGTGGCGGTCATCATCGCCGAAGAACCTTACAACAGAGAGGAAGTGCGCCTCCTGATCGACATCGGCACCAACGGGGAGCTGGTTTTGGGTAATAAGGACCGCATGCTGTCCACGTCCTGCGCCACTGGGCCTGCCTTCGAGGGCTCCCACATCGAGTTCGGCATGCGAGCAGCTCCGGGAGCTATAGAGCGTGTCCGCATCGATCCGCAGACTCTCGCGGTCCGCTTCAAAGTCATCGGTTTAGACCGGTGGCACAACGAGTACCCGCCTGAGGACGTGGGAGCCCGCGGCATCTGCGGCTCCGGCATCATCGAGGCAGCAGCAGAGATGCGCAAGGCCGGAATCATCATGGAGAACGGCAACTTCGACCCCAGCCTCGTCCACGAGCGCATCAAGTACGTAGACGGTAAGCCCCGCAAGTTCGTGATCGCCTGGGCCGAAGAGACGGCTATCGGTCGAGACATCACCATATCTCTGAAGGATGTCCGCTCGCTTCAACTGGCCAAGGCGGCCCTCCGGGCCGGAGCCGAGATCTTGCTGGCGCGCTACGGTCTAGAGAGGCCCGATGGGGTGGTCTTGGCCGGCGCTTTCGGTTCCTATATAAGCAAACACCACGCCCTGGCCTTGGGCATGCTGCCGGACTGCAGACCCGAAAATGTCATCTCAGTGGGGAATGCCGCCGGGGACGGAGCCCGTTTCGCTCTTGTCAGCCGGGCGAAGCGTCGGGAAGCGGCTTGGGCGGCGCAGCGGGTCGAATTCGTGGAGCTCGCCATCAACCCTGACTTCCAGGGCCAGTACGTGGCAGCGATGTCGTTCCCCGCCGTGACCCGTATTACCGACGACTAGGCTGGACGGCCCGGGACACCGCCAAGAAGCCGGGCGTGGCCAGCCTTCCTACGAGCGCCGGGCACTCAGCCGGTGGCGCTAACCAGTTGCCGCTGCTACCGGCCAGCGGCTCGTCCTGGTCGACACATCTGCAGCCGCCCCGGACCGTTGCTCGCCGGAGCTGACTGTCCCCCTCTGTCATAGCTCAGCCACCGCGTAGTAGCCCTCATGCACTGCGTTCCCCAGGGAACGCGGCGACACGCAGTCGCCTACCTTGACGACCTGGCTGGCCGCGTGCTCCAATTCCTCCACTTCTTCACTCCTGGGAATCATGCCCAAGGCCGTGACCAGGCTGTCCGCCGACAATGCGACCTCTTCACCCGAGGTCAAGACTGCTCTCACCCGCTGATCGCGCAGGTCAACCACAGTGGCCCCCGTATGAATGTGGACGCCTGCCTCGGCTAGCAGCTCGAGAAGGAGGCTACGGTTGATGAAGTTGAAGTCGAGGGCAAGCTCATCTTGCTGCTCAAGGATCCACACTTGCTTCCCCTGGCGCGCTAGGTACAGCGCCGTTTCGCAACCCACAGCGCCTCCCCCGATGATGACCACTCGCGATCCCGTCTCCACCTCGCCTGCACACACCTGACCTGCCCACACTGCCCCCCAATCCCCCAACCCGGGCAGTTGCGGCCACACCGGTTCCGCGCCCACCGCGAGCACCAGCAGATCAGGACAAGTCGCCGCGACCACTTCGGCTTCGCCTTTTACTCCCAGCCGCAAGTCTATGCCCAGCGTTTCCACCCGCATCCGTAGAAAGCGGAGAAACCGCCGCATGTCTTCCTTGAAGTCCGGCCCCGAAGCCGCGACCAGATTGCCGCCCAGCCGGAAGGTCCGCTCGAACAAAATGACTTCATGACCTCTCTCCGCCGCGGTAATGGCGGCCTGCAACCCGGCAGGCCCACCCCCCACGACAACCACCCGCTGAGGACGCGCAGAGAACGGGTAGGCTCGGGCTACCTCTAGCTCCAGCCCAGCTTTAGGGTTAGTGGCACAACGCGCAGGGAGAAAACGAGCTACTCGCGCCAGGCACTCGTTGCAGCGGATGCAAGGGATTACCTCTTTCTCCCTCCCACTCAGGGTCTTCTGGACCAAAGCCGGGTCGGCCAGCAAGGCGCGGGCCATAGCCACCATATCCGCGGAGCCCTGGTCTACGATGCGGTCGGCCAGCTCCAAGTCGACCACCGCTCCCACCGCGGTCACCGGCTTGCGCACCACCTCCTTCAGTCTGCAAGCAAAGTGCACGTTCTTGCCTTGGGGCAGAAGGTAAGCAGGGTGAATGTGGGGGATGAGGCGAAGCTCGCCCATGATCCCACAAGATGTCTGAAAACAGTCCACCTGGTCCTCGATCAGCTTGGCGAACCGCAGAGCCTCTTCTTGAGACAAGCCGTCTTCCACCATCTCGTCGGCGCTGAAACGGTACTCGATGGCAAGCTCCGGGCCGCACAGCTCCCGGATGCGGCTCAGGACTCGTAGGGGAAAACGGGCCCTGTTCTCCAGGCTCCCCCCGTATTCGTCCGTGCGACGGTTGGTACGAGGAGAGATGAACTGGGCCAGCAGCCATCCGTGACCGCCATGGAGCAGGATCATGTCGAACCCTGCTTTCTTGACCCTAAGCGCAGCCTGGGCATAGTTCTCGATCACTCGGTCGATGGTGTCCCGGCCCATCACCTCTACCTCGATCTTGTGGCCCAGGAGCATCTCGTGGAGCCCGCTGCTCATGACCGAAGGGGCAATGGGCGACCGACCTCCGAGAAGCGTGGGTAAGGTCTGACCCCCACCGTGACACAGTTCGATGGAGGCGAGTGCGCCGTGCCGGTGTATGGCATCAGCGATGCGGCTGAGTCCAGGGATCTTGTTGTCGTGGTCAAGGATCAGCTGCCCGGCATGGGTGATACCCCGGTCCGAGTCGATCGCGCTTTCGCCCACCGTGACGATCCCAACCCCTCCCCTGGCTTTCGCTCGGTAGTACTCGACCAGCTCGGTAGAGGCCGAGCCGTCCACATTGGCAAGGCAGACCAGCGTGGGAGCTGCCTCGATCCTATTGCGCGCCGTGTGGGGACCTATCTGGATCGGACGCAGTACAGCTTCGAAGCGAGACATGACAGACGCCTCCCGGGGTAGCCGTGCGCTGTTGGATGGTTCCGCTGGAGATCCGCACAAGAAGATGCTACCAACTACTCCTCTTTCAGACCTCCTGGTGAAGAGCTCTCCTGGATATCTTCTCCTTGAGATCCGGAGTCATGCCGCTCTCCGTTGGGGCCATTCTACGCTTCCCTACGCCCACCTGCTCAAGTGGAGGCCGGTTGCGGCCGACATACTCTAGTGGACAATCGGAGGGGACGCGGTCGAGGCGAGGAGTCAAAGTCAGACCTTGGTCCGAGCCGAGAACATTGACCCTCCCCTCTGCCGTGCGCGACAATGCGGCCTAGGATTGTTGTTGTAAGCGGGTCTGATGATGAGCGGGTAGACCCTTGATGAACGGGTAGGCCCTTTGTGAGAACCGAGGTCAAGATCAGCCTGGCGACAGCTCGCGGACTGCCCCCGGGGCGAAGGAAGTCCTGGTCTGCGTGCACACACTTGGGGGCTTTGGTGATAGCCTCGGCTTCGTTGTTGGTAGCCGTTGGGTTGCTCCTGTGCTCCTTCTCGGCCCCCGCCCTAGCGCTCTCGGGATGGCAGGTGCGTGTGATCGACACCCCGGTGGCAGGAGTCCAACCTTCCTTCGTCACTGCTTCTGGCAGATACCTGGCCTGGACGGGGAGCACACAGGGCGAATCACGCATGTATGTCTTTGACCTTCTGGAAGGTCAAGATGTCCTCATCCCCCTGTCTCCGCCCGGCGCCTACTACAACCCTGATGCCGAGGGCGACTGGCTCGTCTTCCAAGGAGCACGAGCCGGCGGCTATGACGATATTTACCTTTACAATTTCAAGAGTCGGGCAGTGGCAAAGATCACCTCCAACAGCGATCCCGGAGACTGGAACGACTGGAATCCCCGCTTGCAAGGCGGACGGGTGGTCTGGGAGAAGCAGATGCAGGGGCTTTCCGCCGCTCCCGGCATCTACCTATACGACCTCTCTGCTCAGACCACGACCCTAGTGCTGGCCGGAAGCGACTATCATGAGCCCGACCTGTGGGGTGACTACGTCGTCTGTACGCGGAGTGTGCCCGAGGCCGGCAGCAATGCCGCTGAAATCATCCTCCACAATCTCGCCACGGCAGAGTCTACTGTCATCGCTCCCGCCACAGCGGCGAACGCACATCCCCGCATCGACGACGGCAGGGTGGTTTGGACAGCCGGCGACGTCTGGCCTGAGGGGGAAGACGAGAACTGGGCTTCATATCAGATCTACGTCTACGACATCGATACGGGAGAGACCACCAGGCTCACCAATGACCGAGCCGGAAACACCGCTCCTTCCCTGGAGGACGACCTAGTGGTGTGGCAGACCCGCTCGCCATCGGCAGTGAAGGCCTACGACCTCTCCGCGGGGAGCAAGACCGACGTCTCCAAGTCTGGCGACGTGGCCAAGGCCCCCGATATCGACGGCTCCCACGTGGCCTGGTACGGCAAGTCCGGTCTTTACTATGCCGTCCCTGCCTCCGAAGCTACCAAGTTCCCCGACGTACCGGAGGGTCACCATTATCTGACCGCCATCGAAGAAGTCACCGCTCTCGGCCTCATGGACGGCTATGGTAACGGCCACTTCGGCCCCAATGACTGGGCCATCAGACAACAGTTCGCTAAGATGATCGTCCTCGCGCTGGAGCTACCGGTGACTGAGGACGATCTCTACGACTTTACCGACAAGCCCCCGGTCGTCCACCTCGAGGATTCACTCTACCCGTACCACTACGTAGCGGTCGCCGCTCGTACAGGACTGGTAGAACCTTACGCCGACGGCACTTTCCGGCCTCTCTATCGGGTCGCCCGGGATCTTGCGGTGACGGCTGTGGTCACGGGAGCGGCCTCTGCGCTCGCACAGCCGCCGCTCTCCTACGTTGGTACCCTCAGCCATCCCGATCCACTGCTCCAGGAATACTTGCGTTTGGCCGAATTCAACGGACTTCTAGACAACCTTGTGGGTCCGCAGGGGAACCTAGCCAGCTGGGACCCCCAAGAGCCGGCCAGCCGCGCCGAGCTGGCCCAGCTTCTTTACAACCTCTGGCACAAACTCCACTAGGCGGGAGTCCAGCCCTCTAACAGCGCCTGTCCGGTCAGAACCGCCAGTCACCCGGCAGAGACATTCAGTCGGACCCGGCCTCCGGCGATTCGCTCTCAGCCTTGTCAGCCGCTTTCTCTCTCCTGAACGCCCCCTTGATACCACCTGTCGCCTCCACGATGGTCTCCTCAAGTTCGGGGGCGATGAACGCGATCTCCTTCCCGAGCTCGATAACGGGCGGAGTGGGCAGGAATGGCTTGCCGCTGAAAGCATTGGAGAAGAGGCCACTAGAAAGCTCGTAGCCTATGACCTCGCCAGTCGCCTCGTCGATCTGGAAGTCGTCGATGCGACCGATCTCTTTGCCTGCGGTAGTGTGAAGCTTCAATCCCCGGATGCGGGTCTTGCGGTCGAGTACACTCTTCATCTCGGGGGCATCTGCGGCGGATACCACACTCCTCGCCGAGTCCAGCACCACCGAATCGGGCCCCACAGCTTGGACAGCCCGCCAATCCGCCACCTTGGCGCCACGTAACATACCTTCGGCCACCACAAGACCCAACACGCGGTGCCCAGAATCATCCACCACCAGGTCTTTGACTCTACCCAGCTCACGTCCCCCTTCTCGACTCACTACCGAGCGTCCCAACAGGTCTGAAGCCTTGACCATGGACTCCTCCTTTCGCCGCGGCCGGGTACTTCAGGCAAGCGTACCCGCGTCAGCAAGACGTGGCCGCGTCAGCCAAACAGATCGATCACACCCGCCAGTTCCAAAACAACCACTATCACGACGATGAGCACCACAAGAGCCGCGGCATCCCACCACCAGGGAACCGTTCTCTTGCCTACGAATCGTGGCATAAGGGCCTCCGAAGGCTTTGGGAGGAAATGGCAATAAAGCAAACGACTACCACTCCATTGTATACAAAGCCCCCCTTTTGGGAAGCAGTATGCGTATGGCGAACCCTCTGCAGCAAGAAACCAGCCTCTATCTTCGTCAACACGCAGACAATCCAGTCGACTGGTATCCGTGGGGACCTGAGGCTCTTGCTTCGGCCAGGACCAACGACAAGCCCATCTTCCTGAGTATCGGCTACTCCTCCTGTCACTGGTGCCACGTAATGGAAAGAGAGTCCTTCAGGGACAAAGCCACCGCCGAACTCCTCAACCGCCACTTCGTAAGCATCAAGGTCGACCGGGAAGAAAGACCTGACCTGGACGCTGTGTATATGAAGGCCGTAGTCGCCCTCACCGGTCGGGGGGGATGGCCTCTCAGCGTGTGGCTGACGCCCGAGGGCGTCCCCTTCTTTGGAGGTACCTACTTCCCTCCCGAGCCGCGTTTCGGTCTCCCCTCGTTCCGCCAGATCCTTGCTTCGGTAGCCCAGTTGTGGGAAACACGCCGTGGAGACATCTTGGCCGCCGCCGAGCAACTCCGAGGCCACTTGCAGCAACAGGCGGCCACTCCGACCGGCCTTCCCCTTGCCTTTATCCTTACCCAAGCCCTACGGGTCATTCGTCAGACGTTCGATCCAGAATCTGGGGGTTGGGGAGGCGCGCCCAAGTTCCCTGCGCCGCTTCTGATCGAGTTTCTACTGGCGCTGGACGGCAGTCCTTCCCCATTCAAGGACGCGCTGTCTGGCGCCACGGAAGGTCTTGCAGACAGTCAACGCCCTGTGGTTGGCCACAGTGAACCTCAACTTCAGGTCATGATCCAGCGCACATTGGACGCTATGGCGGCCGGTGGCCTCTATGACCATTTGGGGGGAGGCTTTCACCGGTACGCCGTCGACACTGCCTGGAGGGTTCCCCACTTCGAGAAGATGCTCTACGACAATGCCCAGTTGGCGCGCTGCTATCTCCACGCCTGGCAAGCCACAGGCAAGGAGCTTTACCGGGAAGTAGCGGTGGATACGCTCGACTACCTGGTGCGGGAGATGCGTGGTCCCGCTGGTAGCTTCTACGCGTCTCTCGACGCCGAATCCGAAGGGCGGGAGGGCGCCTTCTACACCTGGACGCTGGCCCAGCTTCACGAAGTCCTTGACCCGACCGAGGTCCGCCTGGCAGAGAAGATCTTCGGTGTGACCAGCGAGGGCCACGTGGACGGGGCAAGTGTCCTCCACAGGCTGGGGAGCAACGACCTGCCCCCAGAAGAGCTGTCGCTCTCCATGCTCCCGACAGTGAAAGCCAAGCTGCTCGGCGCCCGCAATCGGCGGGAGCGTCCTCGGCGCGACGAGAAGATCGTGGCCGGGTGGAACGGACTCGCCCTGGCTGCCTTCGCCGAGGCAGCTAACGTCCTCGGTTCGCCGGAGTACTTGCGGTACGCCTTGGCCGCTGGCCGTTTTCTCCACGACCACCTACTCACCGAGGAGGGCAAGCTCCTCCACACCTTCTCCCCCGGTACGTTCTCCCCTGGTCCTTCATCCGGCGGTACCTTCGGCCCCAGCCGGGATAAGTGCGACCTGGAAGGCTTTCTCGATGACTACGCGAGCGTGGCCGAGGGTTTCTTGAGTCTGTACCAGGCGACTTTCGACGAACGGTGGTTCGTGGCTGCACGGGCTCTATGCGACCGCGCGGTTGCGCGCTTCCGAGTACCCGGGGAGGGGTTCTTTGATACCGGTCCCGAACACGAACAGCTGCTCACCCGTCCCCGCTCCCTGAGCGACAGTCCCACTCCGGCGGGCTGTTCCCTGCTGGCCACCGTCTTGCTGAAGATGCATGCTTACACCGGTGAGGACACCTATAGGGGTCTGGCGGAAGAAGCCCTCGCCCCCCTGACCACCACCGCCATCGAGGCGCCGACGCTTGCCGGGCAGTGGCTCTTGGCGGCCTTGATGGCCGAGCACAGCATCACCCGGGTCGCGTTAGTCGGTGACCCAGACCTTACCTCGACTAATGCCCTCCTGGCCACGGTCCTTGGGCAGTACCTTCCCTTGCTGGTGGTGGCTCTCCGCGCTCCCGGCCAACCCACATCCATCGCCAGCCTCGGCGACTACCAATCGTCAGCCGAGCAAGTAGCGACCGCCTGGATATGCCGCGGCACGGCCTGCTCGCCGGCCACCTCCGACCCGAAGGAACTGGCTCGGCTACTCGCCTACCAGCGCGACCCGCTCGAACGCGAGCCTCCGCCGTAGCCTCCCCCGTGTCCACCGCCGTACCCACCACGACCGCCGCCGGAACTACGACCACCGCCGTAACCGCCGGAACGCGGCTCTTGTTCGCGAGCGTTGTCTACGTTGATGGTACGGCCATCAAGGTTGGTGCCGTTGAGCGCGTTCTTCGCCGCTTCGCCCTCTTCGGGACTGCCCATCTCGACAAAGGCGAAACCCTTGGGACGACCAGTCTGCCGGTCGGTGATGATGTTCACCGATACCACTTCACCGTGGGCAGAAAACGCGCGCTCGAGGGTCTCCTTGGTGGTGCCATACGAGAGATTGCCGACGTACAGCCTTGCCGTACTCATTTCTGTCCTCCACAGCTACGGACTTGATGTTCTTGCATACGTTCGGACGCACCTGCGGACGGACGAGTAAAATGAGACACTCTGCACGTCACGGGGAGAGCTTCCTGCCGATGCCCCTTCATCATACGTACAAACCGTGCGAAAAGGCAAGCCGAAGTCCAACAGGAGCGCACCAGTGACGACCCAGACCGAAGTGACCGACAGCTCGCACCTTCCCTCGGCCCTCGAGTGTTTCGAGCGTATCGTGGCCACCAGTCACATGGAGAAGCCGACTCTTGGTCGCGAACTTGAGCGGCCGACTCTTGGTCGTGGCCTTGAGCAACCGACCACCAGTGCTGGCTGGCCTGGCGAGCGGCTTTGTCTCTTCCTGGATTTCGATGGGACGCTCGCCCCTATCGTGCCCCGGCCCGAACTCGCAGAATTGCCAGCCTCCACGCGAGCGGTCGTGGCACACTTGGCCAGCCTGGTTCCGGTCTGTGTGGTATCAGGACGCGCCCTTGCAGACCTTGAGGACAAGGTCGGCCTGGAGAACGTGTATTACGTCGCTGAGCACGGTTGCGAAGTCAAGCCTCCCGGTCAGGCAGCGTCTTTCTCCCTCGTCGAACTTGGACCGGGGGACGAGACGACGCTGGCCCGATTCACCGAGGCCCTATCGCCAGACTTGGCCCGGTTTCCCGGTCTGCTTGTCGAGCGCAAGCGCCTGTCCACCTCGTTTCACTATCGCCAGATGCCTGCGGACCTGGTGCCGGATCTGCGCCGCCTGCTCGAGGAGAGTCTGAGCAGACACAGGGCGCTCGTACTGCGGGAGGGGAAGATGGTGTACGAGGTGCGACCGGCGACCTGTACGACCAAAGGGCACGCGGTCCTCTGGCTGCTACGTCATTGGGAGTCGAGGCTATGGCGCTTACATCCGCTTTGCCTAGGGGACGATCTGACTGACGAAGATATGTTCGCGGCAATCGACGGACTGGGTACGGCCATACTCGTGGGTCAGGCCTCGCAACCCAGCAAAGCCCATTACTTCTTGCGAGACCCCGCGGAGGTCGACACTTTCCTGGCCCGACTGGCTCAGCACATCGCCTCCGTCGGGCAACGTTCCGGCCCGAGTTGATAACATCACTCTGCGTGGAAGAGGAGGTCCCATGGAAGAATTCGCCATCAAGGACTGTGCACTCGCCACCATAGCCACTGGTCGCCACGCGCAGACCCTGCGCGAACTACGCGACATCCTCCGTGACATCCACGCCGGCTGCATCTACCACCATTTTTGGGGCACTCTGATGCGGCCAGAGTTCTACGACCGCGAGTACAACAACGACTTTGCCGCCTGGTGCCACCATAGTCTCCATGACAGCGTCCTGGCCGAACGGCTGGCAGTGGTCGACCCCGCTGACTACCCCGACTTAGACGCGTTGAGGCAAGAACTCATCGAGTTGATTGATGAGAGGTTGGACGAGACCGAGGTGATCCTTACCGCCCGAGCCGACCAGCTGTTCCACTTCACCCGTTCCGTGACCGTGGTTTTCGACACCTACCGCCGACTGTCTCACCCGAGCGAACTGGTCACAGCTGTGCCGGAGATGTCGGTCGGCAGCATCTTCTACCACTTCATAGATGCCCGCCGGCGTGAACCGATAGGGATGGATGACTTCCGGGCTTGGCTCAAAGGTTTCGGTTCGGAGTATGAACCGCTGTGCGACACCTTGGCTGAGATCGACCCCTACTTCGAGTCTCTCTTCGTCCTGCGCACGAGACTTGCGCGTGCCTTCAAGCAGCATTTCCGGCCGCCTCGACCTAGACGCAGCAAGGTGAAGGAGGGTTAACATGACCGACCTTCCCGAGTCGACCTCGCTCCTCGAGCGTTACGCTGCCCATGCCGGGGCCGACGCCGTGGGGCAACTGCGCCAACTGGCGACGCGTCTCCAAGGTCTTCGCGTAGTGCACGTCAACTCCACGCGTCAAGGCGGGGGAGTAGCGGAGATCCTGGAGAAACTGGTGCCCTTGATGCGTGAGCTGGGCCTGGACGCGCAGTGGGAAGTCATTGAGGGTAGCAAAGAGTTCTTCAGCTGCACCAAGTCGTTCCACAACGCCTTGCAAGGCCGCGCTATAGCCGTCCCCGAGCCGCTCCTCTGCGAGTATGAGGAAGTCAACGCTGCCAACGCGGAGCGACTGCGCCCTCTGCTTGAGGAAGCCGACGTGGTGTTCATTCACGATCCGCAGCCGGCTCCCTTGCTGAGATTCTGTCCCCACCGCCGCGGCAAATGGGTGTGGCGATGCCATATCGACCTCAGCCGGCCTCATCGCCCTGTATGGCGCTACCTGCGCCAGTTCATCAACGGCTATGACGCAAGCGTTTTCTCTTTGGCCGAATTCGCTCAGCCTATGCCCCATCTTGTCTTCCTGATCCCACCGAGCATCGACCCGCTCAGTGAGAAGAACCTGCCGCTCCCCAGCGAGGAGGTGCGAAGGGTCTTTCGCGACTTCGGCATAGACCACCGCCGCCCCACGCTGCTCCAGGTCTCTCGTTTCGACCATTTCAAAGACCCTGTGGGGGTCATACGGGCTTACAAGCTGGCGACAGCCTTCGTCCCCAGTCTTCAATTGATCCTGGCGGGTGGACGCGCGGCCGACGACCCTGAGGGTGACCTGGTGCTTAAGGAAGTGCTGGCCGCGGCGGGCGATGACCCCGATATCCACGTGCTTTCAGCCAGTCATTACAGCGATCGCGTGATCAACGCCTTGCAGACCGGAGCCGACATCGTCCTGCAGAAATCCATCCGCGAGGGTTTCGGCCTGACTGTGACCGAGGCTATGTGGAAGAGCAAGCCGGTGATCGGAGGGAACACGGGGGGCATCCGTTTGCAGCTGTTCAACCATCGCACTGGTTTCCTGGTCGACACACCCGAGGGCGCAGCCATGCGTATCCGTTACCTCCTGTTCAACCGGCAGCGCATCGAACAGATTGGCCACAACGCTAGGGAATTGGTGAGACGCAATTTCCTCATCACCCGGCAGCTGCGGGAGTATCTCACCCTGATGGTCGCTTTGATCCACGGGGCAGGGGACCGTATCGAGTTGGGATGAGGGCCCACGCTCGCTGACAGGGAGGTTCGTGCGACATGCAGCCGCCGCAAAGACTCGTCGTGGTCTCCAACCGCTTGCCCTATGTGCTCGCGCGCGAAGAGCACGGCTCCTGGGGACTGAAGCCCGGCTCGGGGGGGCTGGTCACCGCCTTGCATCCGGTCTTGAGAGACCGAGGCGGCATTTGGATCGGCTGGCCGGGTGTCACGGAGGCAGTGCCCGACGTGCACGACATACTGAGGGCGGCGGGCCGCCAGGTGGGCTACTCGTTCGTTCCCGTGCTCCTAACGACGGAGGAAGTGGAGAAGTACTACCACGGATACTCCAACGAGATCATATGGCCTTTGTTCCATGACCTACAGGGCCGCTGTGATTTCAATCCCGAGTACTGGCCTGTTTATGTGGGAGTGAACAGGAAGTTCGCCCAAGTGCTGGCCGCCCACAGCCAGGCCGAGGATTTCGTGTGGGTGCATGACTATCACCTGATGGACGTCGCCCACCATGCCCGCGAAGACGGCTGTCAGGCCCATCTGGCTTTCTTCCTGCACATTCCTTTTCCACCCCCTGACATCTTCATGAAGCTTCCCGAACGCTACGCGCTGCTCAACTCCCTGCTCGCGTACGATCTGGTGGGGGTGCAGACACTGCGAGACCGGCGCAACTTCGTCCAGTGTGTGCGCACCCTCATAAGGAACGCCCGGGTGCGGGTCGAGCACAATCTGCACGTCGTGCAGACCGATGACCACGAGACACGGATCGGCAACTTCCCCATCGGCATCGATGCGCGCGGTTATGCCAAACGGGCGACTGCCCCCGAGGTGGAGCAGTTGGTCAGGGCCATCCGCGAGCGTTACCCTAACCGCCAGCTTGTCCTTGGAATCGACCGTCTGGACTACACGAAGGGCATCCCTCAGCGGCTCCGCGCTTTCGCGAATCTCTTGGACCGGTTTCCCGAACTACACAACCGTATCCAGCTTTACCAGATCGTGGTCCCCAGCCGCATGGGCATCCACGAATATGACGAACTCAAGGCCGAGATCGAGCGTCTAGTAGGGGAGATCAACGGCCGGTACTCGGAACTTGGCTGGATACCCATCCACTACTTCTTCCGCAGTCTTTCCACCACGGAATTGCTGGCGTTTTATCGCGCAGCCCACATAGCCCTGATCACCCCTCTCAAAGATGGGATGAACCTGGTGGCCAAGGAATTCTGCGCCTGCAGCCTCGACAAGGAATCCGTGCTGATCCTGAGCCAATTCGCGGGAGCTTCGGCCCAGTTGGGCCGGGCCGCCTTAATGGTGAACCCCTATGATGTGGAACAGACAGCGGACGCTATCTACCAGGCCTTCCGCATGTCCCCCGGAGAACGCGAGTACCGCATGCGGCGGTTACGCAGGAACGTCAGCACCCAGAACATCTTCTGGTGGGTAGACTCCTTCATGCGCGCCGTGACCGACAAGGGGCTCCGGGACTTCCCCATTCTGGAGGAATACATCCCCGAGCACCACTAGGCACCCCGAGCCAGGTGCGAACTGATCAGGAGCCCGCAGCTTCTTCGGGTCCGGCCTGCTCCTGCTCCTCGAGCGCCATAAGGATGTTCTGCAGCTCCGCCACCTTGCTGCTAAGAGCAGCCAATTCGGTGGTCAACTTCTCGGCAGCCTGGCTCACTCGTGAACCCGCCGCCTCGCTCAGCTCGTCTTCTTGGATGAGTTCTTCGATCTCGTCTAGGTAGAAGAAAGCCTCATCCAGCTTGAGCTTGGCCTTGTCCAGGTTGCTGATGATGCGTTCCAATGGAATCCTCCTCGGATGTGGCCTGTATATTAAACACGGGAGTAGGCAGGGGCCACAAGGGGTCAATCAGATACAGGAGGTGGTGGGTGAGCCAATCAGGACCGGCTGTGTTCAAGGTCGCGGTGGGCGAAGGAGATGCGGTCACCGTCAAAGTCGACCTACCTGCTCGGCATCGGGCTGACGCACCGCTTCTGATCCTTGCCCATGGGGCCAATAACAACCTGGACCATCCCCTGCTTGCCGCTCTGGCCTCGTACCTGCCAGCTCAAGCCGACACGGCGGTAGTGCGGTTCAACTTCCCGTACGCCGAACGCAAGGCGTCCACGGTGGATCCCGCTCCTATCTTGGAGAACGCCTTCCGGTGCGTCCACGACCACATCCGGAACGAAGTAGCCGGCCCGCAGGCTCCCCTGTTTCTAGGAGGCAAATCCCTGGGCGGTCGCTTGGCCGCTGAGCTTGTCTCACGCGGTGATGAAGGCGGGGGACTACTGGCCGTTGGGCTGGTGGTACTGGGCTATCCCCTCCACCGCCCTGGACAGAAAGACCGACCCAACCTCGAGCCGCTTCGTCGGATCGGTATACCCAGCCTGTTCTGCGTGGGAAGCAGGGACCCGCTCTGCGACCCCGAGCTCTTGAGCCCGGTACTGGCCCGGCTGCAATATCCTGGACGACTCTACGTGGTAAGAGGCGGCGACCATTCCCTGGAGCGCCAGGACGCCCCCGGGGATTTTTCGGCCGCGGCCGAAGAGGTAGCCAGGTTTATCCGCGAGACGATCTCCTAGGCGGCCAGCCCCGGTCACGGCGCAGGCGGGGCTTGTTCGGCGGCCATCTGGGGCGCCTTCTCGGAACCCAACCTAGCCACCGTGGTACCCGCGAACACCATGCCAAAGCCGAGTAGGGAGCGCATAGTGACGGTGTCGTATCCCACCAAGATCGAGAACCCAAGAGCGAAAACGGCCTCCAGACTCATGAGGACGCCAGCCAAGGTGGGTGGGGTGTGGCGCTGACCCAGCACCATGAGCACGTAGGCCACCAGACTCCCCATCACGCCCGTCCACAGTACGGCGCCGGTGGCCGCCCAGCCGGGGAACAGGACAGGCCTCTCGATGATGAACGACAAGGCCAGCGACAGCACAGCGCAGGTGGACAATTGCAGTTGCACGAAGGCCATGGCTTGCAGCCGTGTGGAGCCGTAGGCCACCCCTAATATGTGAAGGGCCCAGAAGACCGTGGCGAGCAGAGTGAGGACTTCCCCCCAACCAAAGGCCAATCGTCCGTACAAGGAGAGTACGGCAAGCCCAGCGGTCACTACCACTACCCCCACCCAGACCATGAAGGAAGGCCACCGGCCGGTGGCGATTCCCACGAACATCGGCACCATGATCACGTAAAGACTGGTAAGAAAGCCCGACACCCCCGGCGATGTGGAAATCAGGCCCACCGTCTGCAACACGAACCCGCCGAAAAGCAGCAGCCCAACGCCCAGCCCCACGAACCACCCTCGACGGTCGAGTAGTCTCATCTGCCGCCAGGAGAAGGGCAGCAGGAACAGGGCTCCCACTAGAAAACGCACACCGACGTAGTAGATGGGGGCCATCTGTCCGACGGCCATCTTGACCAAAACGAAGTTGAGCCCCCAAATCAAGGCGGCCCCCACCAAGGCACCCTCGGCGAGCAGACGGAGGCGGGCGAGGTCCCGCGGCTTGAGCCGCTCACACCAGCGCCGCCTCCAGGAAGCGGTGGTCACCGTTGCGACAGGAATGTCCTTCATACTCGGGATACAATCACTCCGATCGTGGGGAACAAGCTCGAAGAGAGTGAGCCGGAGCGTGCTTCAGGCCCTAAAGTAGCATAGCCGACTCCCTTGGGGGGGAAAGGAGTCGGCTATACCGCGGGAAAAGCTGCTCAGCTCTGCCGCGACCTGGGAGGGGGGTTCCCGATGGTCGCGAGTCTCAGTGCTCAGCTGTCAGGGATTCTAGACCATGGTCGCTCATAAGTCCAATATATTGTTTCTATATCTATGATAGAATTTTTCGATAACAACTGAGGCGCACTCCTGTGGAACTATTGCAGCTCAAATACTTTGTAAGCGTCGCCGAGACCCTCAGCTTCACCCGCTCGGCTCGGCTCTTGCACGTGTCACAGCCCGCGCTCAGCTACCAGATCCAGCAACTGGAGATGGAGCTGGGGACGCGGCTGTTCGACCGCAATCACAAGAAGATCAGCCTCACTGCGAGCGGAGAGGTCTTCCTCCCTCTGGCCCAGGCTGTGCTGTTCCGGGCCGACGAGGCGCTGCGCGTGCTGCGGGAGCATCTGGGCGAGGAAACGGGCGAGGTCCGCATGGGCTGCAATCCTTCGGTCGCAAGCTACATGCTGCCCGCCCTCATTGCCTCTTTCCGCGCTAATTTTCCCCGGGTCACCGTGCAACTGGTCGAGACCGGCGACCAAGAACTCACCCGGGGTGTGCTGGAAGGCAGGCTCGATTTTGCCATCGTGACCGCTCCCGGCGCCCCGCAGGCGCTCGACACCATCCCCCTGCCCTCAGAGGATCTGTTCGTCACTGTCGCTCCCACCCATCGACTAGCGGCCCGTAGAAGCGTGGCGCTGTCCGAGCTCGCTCGGGAGGAATTCGTCATAGGATCGGACGCCTTCAACGTCACCCTGCAGACGATAGAGGCCTGCCGACGGGCTGGTTTCGAGCCCATCATCGCCTACCGGACCGGCTCGCTCGAGTCGGTCAAGAACTTCGTGCGGCAAGGCTTGGGCATTGCCGTCCTGCCCGAGATGGCGCTCGGAGGACCACACGGCGCCGGCCTGGCCATCCTCGAGATCGAAGGCGGGCTCACCCGGGAGTTCAATCTCATTCGCGGCCGAGACCACTCGACCACTAGCGCCGCTCGCGCCCTCATGCTTCACATCTGCACCTCGCTCGAGGAGCAAGCGGCTCTCAAGCGTCCCCTCTTCCAGGAGGCCGCCAGACGAGCCTGAGCTAGAGGAAACCGAGCGAACCATGCCCGGGGCACCCGAGCGCCCCGGCCCTCCCGAGAATGGTTCTACTCGAGACTATGCCAGACTATTCGAGACGACCGCCCTTGCCCAGCCACGGCATCATGGCGCGAAGCTGACGCCCCACTACCTCGATCTCGTGTTCGGCTTCCTCGCGTTTCAGCGCGTTGTACACCGGGCGCCCGGCCATGTTCTCGAGGATCCATTCCCGAGCAAACTCACCGGTCTGGATCTCTTCCAAGATGAGCTCCATCTCCTCCCGGACGTGCTCGTTGATGATCCGCTTACCCCGGGTCATGTCGCCATACTCGGCCGTGTCGGAGATGGAATAACGCATGCCGGTGATGCCATGCTCGTAAATGAGGTCGACGATCAACTTGAGTTCGTGCAGGCACTCGAAATAGGCGATCTCAGGCTGATAGCCGGCCTCGACTAGGGTCTCGAATCCGGCTCGGATGAGCTCGCTGACCCCGCCGCAGAGCACTGCCTGTTCCCCGAACAGATCGGTCTCGGTCTCTTCTTTGAAAGTCGTCTCGATCACTCCCGCCCGCAAGGCGCCGATGCCCTTGGCGTACGCTAACGCTAGATCGCGCGCCTTGCCGGTAGCGTCCTGGTATACGGCCAGCAGGGCTGGCACGCCTCCGCCTTCAGTGTAAACACGGCGGACGAGGTGGCCAGGTCCTTTGGGCGCCACCATGGTCACATCCACGGTCTGGGGAGGAACGATCTGGCTGTAGTGGATGTTGAAGCCATGGGCGAACATGAGCATGTCGCCATCTTTGAGGTTCTCGCGGATAGCAGTCTCGTAGACGACCTTCTGCGTCTGGTCGGGTACCAGCATCATGATAATGTCGCCGAGAGCGGCGGCAGCGTCAGCGGTCATCACCTGGAATCCGGCCGCGGCGGCTCTTTCCCAAGCGGCCGACCCGGGGGCTTCCGCGACCACCACCTTCACCCCGCTGTCCCGCAGATTCTGAGAGTGGGCATGTCCCTGGCTGCCGAAGCCTATGACGGCGACCGTCTTCCCCTCCAGGAGTCCGAGATCGCCATCTTCCTCGTAAAGCATCTCTGCCACTGCAACCTCCCGTTCGCTTCAGTTCTGGTTACCGTGGGCATCGACAAGACTCGACGCCCCTGCGCTCGACCCAGGTCACCAGCCTAGGTCACTTTCTTACCTCTCCGCATGGCGATGCGGCCTGTGCGCATCAGCTCCACCACCCCGAAGGGTCTGAGCAAGTCCACAAAAGCGCTCACCTTCTCGCGATTGCCGGTCATCTCTATGACCAAGACCTCCGGGCTGACGTCCACGATCTTGGCCCGGAAGATCTCCACCATCTGCATGATCTCTGAGCGTGTCTTCGCATCGGCCTTCACTTTGACGAGGAGCAGCTCCCTCTCCACGCTCGCCGCCGGTTCCAGATCGGTGATCTTAAGGACGTTAATGAGCTTGTGGAGCTGCTTGGTGACCTGTTCTATGGGCTGGTCCTGCTCGTCCACTGTGATGGTCATACGTGAAAACTCAGGGTTCTCGGTCTCAGCCACCACCAAGCTGTCGATGTTGAAGCCCCGCCGAGCAAAGAGACCGGCCACCCGGGTGAGCACACCAGGCTTGTTCTCCACCAAGACTGAGAGCGTATGCTTCATAGTTCGCGCTCCATCATATCGTGCACGGTGCCCCCGGCCGGAATCATGGGGAAGACGTTGGCTTCCCTTTTCACCCGGATGTCGATGAGCGCTGGCCCGTCGCTGGCAAAAGCCACTCGCAGGACCTCTTCCAGGTCCTCAGGCCGAGTGACACGATAGCCTGCGATGCCGTAGGCCTCCGCCAACTTCACGAAGTCGGGCTGGCACTCGATGCAGGTATAGCTGTAGCGGCCGTTCCAAAAGAGCTCCTGCCACTGACGGACCATCCCCAAGTACTGGTTGTTGATGATGCAGACTTTGACGGGCAGGCCGTGTTGGACCACCGTGGCCAACTCTTGCATCGTCATCTGGAAGGAACCATCACCAGCGATGTCGATGACCAGCTCGTCGGGACAGGCTACCTGAGCCCCGATCGCTGCCGGGAAGCCGAAGCCCATCGTGCCTAGACCAGCCGAGCTGATGAAGCGGCGCGGGTGTTTGCACAGGTAGTGCTGGGCCGCCCACATCTGGTGCTGCCCCACTTCGGTACAGACCAAGGCCTCGCCCCGAGTGACCTCCCAGATCTTGTGTATGGCCCACTCGGGCATGATCTCACCGTCTTCCGATTCCCGTATCACCAGGGGATGGTCCCGCTTCCATTTCTCTACCTGCTCCATCCAGGGCAAGTGGCGATCGGGAGACAGCTCCAACTTCTTGAGTTCCCCTAGCAAGGCAGCCAACACTCGTTTGGCATCGCCTACGATGGGCACATCCACCGGCACGTTCTTGGAGATCTCGGCCGGGTCTATATCGATGTGGACGTACTTGGCGTGAGGAGCAAAGGCCTCCAGTTTGCCGGTGACCCGGTCGTCGAACCGCACCCCCACCGCAAGGATGAGGTCGGCCTGACTCAGCGCGTAATTGGCATAAGGCGTCCCGTGCATGCCCACCATACCCATCGAGAGCTCGTGGTCCTCGGGGAAACAGCCTTTGCCGGTCAGTGTGGTGGTGACCGGGATGTGCCCATAGAGAGCCAACTCCCGTAACTCGTCGGCCGCGCCGGCGATGATCACCCCTCCCCCAGCGTAAATGACCGGTCGCTCGGCGGCCGCGATCACGCGGGCCGCCTCCCGGATCTGTTTGGGATGTCCCTTGACGGTTGGCTTGTAGCCCGGGAGTCTCATGGCCGGGATCTCTTCAGGGTCGAACTCCAGTTCCTCCTTGGTCACATCGACAGGGATGTCTATGACCACCGGACCGGGTCGACCCGTGGAGGCGATGTAGAAGGCTTCTCGGATGATGCGGGGCAGATCGGCCGAGTTCTTGACTAGGTAGCTGTGTTTGACGATGGGCAGAGTGATGCCCGTGACATCAGCTTCCTGGAAGGAGTCCAGGCCAAGAAGATGCCTGCTCACCTGGCCCGTGATGGCCACCAAGGGAACGCTATCCATGTAAGCAGTGGCGATGGCAGTGACCAGGTTGGTGGCTCCCGGCCCGGAGGTAGCCATACAGACCCCCACCCTGCCGGAAGCTCGGGCATAGCCATCGGCAGCATGGCCAGCCCCTTGCTCATGGCGCACCAGAACGTGGCGAATATCAGAATCGTACAACGCGTCATACAGGGGGAGGAGCACTCCCCCTGGGAATCCGAATATCGTGTCGACCCCTTCACGCTTGAGCGCTTGGAGGATAACTTCGGCGGCTCTCATGATGATCAGGCTCCACAGTCAGTCAGAAACACAACAGCTCCAGCTAGCGGCCAAGAAGGCCGGCAGGCAAGAGGAGCCGCCTCACCGTGCAGTAGCCTCAGGAGGCAAGGCCAGAGCCTCCCAGGACCGCCCCGGTATCGGCTCCCGAAACGAAAGCTACGTAGCGGCGTAGCACGCCCGAGTGATCCCGTGTCGGACGCTGCCACGCCGTAGCCCTCCTTGCCAATTCTTCTTCTGCGACTTCCAAGGTGACCTTCCGCCCCGGGATGTCTATGCTGATGGGGTCGCCATCTTTCACCAGCGCCAGGGGTCCGCCCTCGTAGGCCTCGGGAGCCACATGCCCGATGCTGGCCCCGCGACTGGCTCCACTGAAGCGTCCATCGGTGATGAGAGCGACCGAGGCATCGAGACCGGCCCCTGCCAGTGCCGAGGTCGGGCTGAGCATCTCAGGCATCCCCGGTCCGCCCTTAGGCCCCACATAGCGGATGATTACCACGCTGCCCGGGGTTATCCTTCCTTTCTCGATGGCGTCCATCACGCTGGGCTCATCGTCGAACACCAGGGCCGGACCCCGGTGGACCAGCATCTGCGGTAAGACTGCCGACTCCTTGACCACTGCACCGCGAGGTGCGAGATTGCCGAAGAGGATGGCTAGACCACCCGTCTCCCGGTAGGGCCGATCCAGGGGTCGGATGACTTCATCGTCTCTTACCTGGGCGGAACTGAACTGAGAGGCCAGCTCCACCCCCGAAACCGTAGGCACCGACCCGTCCACCAGTCCTGCCTCCCCTAGGCGTCTGAGCACAGCCATGATGCCCCCTGCCCGGTGTAGGTCCTCCATGTGATGGTGCCCGGTGGGCGCCAACTTGACCAGGTTGGGGGTCCGGGCCGCCACTTCGTTGAACCAATCCAGCTCCAACTTGACTCCCGCCTCATTGGCTATGGCAAGCAGATGAAGAACAGTGTTGGTGGAGCAGCCCAAGGCGGAGTCCACAGCCAGAGCGTTGCGGAAACTGGCTTCACTCAAGAAACGACGTGCGGTCCAGCCCCTACGGACCGCCTCGACTGCAGCCGCACCCGAGCGTCGGGCCAGGATGAGTCGAGCAGAAAATGGAGCCGGGATGGTGGCATCGCCAGGGAGGGTGAGCCCCAGCGTCTCCATGACGCAGCCCATGGAGTTGGCAGTGAACAGGCCGGCACAGGAACCGCAGGTGGGACATACCGCCTCTTCCATCTCGCATAGGTCGAGGTCCGTCAACTCCCCTTTGAAGTATCTTCCGACCCCTTCGAAGATCTGGGACAGACTGACTTTGCGACCCTCATAATCTCCCGCCAGCATCGGTCCCCCGGACACCAGGACCACGGGCAAGTCCAGCCGAGCCGCCGCCATCACCATCCCGGGAACGATCTTGTCGCAGTTGGTGATGAGCACCATGCCATCGAGGCCGTGGGCCTTCGCCATTATCTCCACCGAGTCGGCGATCACTTCGCGCGACACCAGCGAGTAGTTCATGCCCTCGTGGTTCATGGCCAGGCCGTCGCAAACCCCGATGACGTTGAATTCCAGAGGGATACCGCCGGCTTGATACACCCCGTACTTCACCTGCTCGGCGATCTTGTCGAGGTGCATGTGACCGGGGATCAATTCGTTGTAGGAGTTGCAGATGCCGATGAGCGGACGACCTGCGTCTTCGCGGGCTACGCCCAGCGCACGCAGCAGAGACCGGTGGGGTGCGCGAGCCGGGCCGGAATAGATGTGCTCACTTGTAAGTTCCAAAGTCACTCCTGGTCCGAGGAACTCCGTGACAAGAAACAAGGATTTTCGTAGTTTACTAGACAAACAGGCCAGTGCAAGGAACCGAGGAGACCGGGGCGAGGCAGGAGCGGGGCGGCAGGCTGTCCGCCGGCATGATACGCTCAGGTCAAACCACTGACACACGTTCGGTCGCGGACAGCCTGCCGCGGCCCCAAGGGTGGAGGAGCAATGACAGCCAGATCGACGACAGCCGCAAGCCTGACCAACGCCGCACTGGGCGAGCTGAGGGGCACGGCCATCCCCCGTGGCGTTCCCGCGACCGCCCTCGTGTACGTGGCGCGGGCCCGTAACGCCCGCATCGTGGACGTCGAGGGTCGAGAATACGTGGATTTCGCCGCCGGCATCGGGGTCATGAATGTGGGGCACGCTCATCCCCGGGTGGTGACGGCCATCCAGCAACAGGCTGCCCTCTATTCCCATACCTGTTTCGGGCTTTTCGGCTACGAACCGTATCTCAGGCTTGCAGAGAGACTGAACCAGCATTGCCCCATAGAGGCCCCTACCCGCACCTTCTTCATGAACTCGGGAGCAGAGGCGGTCGAGAACGCGGTCAAGATCGCCCGCTACGTGACCGGGCGCAAAGCCATCATCGCTTTCGAGCACGCCTTTCATGGCCGGACCTACATGACCCTGAGCCTCACTTCTCAGGTGGACCCCTACAAGGTGGGCTTCGGTCCCTACGCGCCCGAGGTCTACCGCATCCCCTACGCCTACTGCTACCGCTGCCCGCTCAACCTCGACTATCCGGACTGTAGTTGCGCCTGCGCCGGCTTGCTCGAGGAGGCTTTTGCCAAGCAGGTCGAGGCCACGGCGGTGGCCGCCGTCGTCGCTGAACCCATCCTGGGAGAGGGCGGGATCATCGTCCCCCCACCGGAATACCTGGGCAAGATCAAACAAATCTGCGAGAAGCACGGCATCCTGCTCATAGCGGACGAGATACAGACCGGGCTAGGCCGGACGGGCAGATGGTTCGCTATGGAGCACTGGGGAGTAGCTCCCGACCTCATGACTACGGCCAAGGCGCTGGGGGCCGGCCTTCCTATCTCCGGTATCACCGGGCGGCAGGAGCTGATGGACCAGATACACCCCAGTGGAGTGGGCTCCACCTT
>CAKZRW010000077.1 GCA_937148845.1 uncultured Actinomycetes bacterium
CGGCCGTAGGCGAGGCGATCGGCCGTTGACGGTTGCCCGCGCGGCCGGCCGGCTCCGCGAGCGAAGCGAGCCAACGAGAGAAGTCCGAGCGAAGCGAGGGCATCTTAGCGAGCGAAGCGAGCCAACGAGAGAAGTCCGAGCGAAGCGAGGGCATCTTAGTGAGCGAAGCGAACCGGCTTAGGAAGCTGTCGGCGAAGCCGACGCTACTTCGAAAACTGCCGGGGAGGTACGCCATCTACAGGGGTTACGAAGGAGTGCCCAAGGAACGTCAGGGACCCGGGCGACGTGGGGGCAAAGTTCTCCCCTCACCATCCGAGGCTTGCCGGGCTGGCCGAAGAAATCCACAGGCACACGCTATAGAGCGCCGCCGCGGGGGTAACGCCCGCCCCTCACCATCCGAGGCCGGCCGAAAGAATTCACAGATCGACAACGTAGAATGCCGCCGCGGGGCCGCTACAGGGGGTCCCAGAGGTAGCTGACGACAACCCTAACGAAACCCCTCATCACAGGGAAGCAGAGGGGCAAGAGGTAGGCTGGAAAACATCAGGCACCAAAAAGCCGAGCCAACCTGTTTCACCAACTCGACAGCCTTGAAGGAACGCCCCGACTCTAGGAA
The DNA here is from genome assembly GCA_937148845.1 of uncultured Actinomycetes bacterium. GTDB lineage: Bacteria > Actinomycetota > Thermoleophilia > RBG-16-64-13 > RBG-16-64-13 > CAKZRW01. Next base: position 617 of record CAKZRW010000077.1, read on the forward strand.
AAATCAGGGAAAACCGGCAAGAGGGCCCCGCGGAGATCCTTGAGCCACGTTAAGTTGGCTTTACCCCGCTCACCAGCTGCCTAAGGCTGGGGTAACAGCTCCCTCGATCTAGGAAAAATGCGGCTTTCAGCCACGGAGGTGGTGGATATGTTGGTGCTGGTCTTATTGACATAGCCGAGGAGTGAGTGAAAAGGGCCCCGTTTTTAAAAGGGGCCCCGTCTCACTCCTCTACCCATCACGTAAGCATCATCATCCGCTACCCCTGCCACCCAGCCCGCCGGCGAAACCCCCCGCGGCGGTGAACGATGGTTTTCGGGCGGCGGCCCCGCGCACCCACGTGAGAAGTGCCGCAGCTGCCGACCCGGCGAGCGACGGCTTCCGGGCAGCGGCCCCGCGGCGGTGAACGACGGTTTTCGGGCGGCGGCCCCGCGCACCCACGTGAGAAGTGCCGCAGCTGCTGGCTCGGTGAACAGCCTTACGGTGCCGCTGATTTCTGCTTGACACAGGTTGCGCACCGGTGTAGGAACTGCTCGCTCGACCGCGGTGGCCGGGCGTGAACGATGGAGACGAATATGAAGCCTCTACTTGTCAACTCGTCGCTCAAGTACCTTCAGGAGAACCTCCCGCAAAAAGATGCGCCGGAGGTCGTGGGGAAGGTCATCTCCTATTACAGGGAGTGGCTCAGCAACAAGCGCCCGCGCTCGCTCGTGAAGCTTGGTGTCTGGCTGAACCGTCTTCGGGAAGCGGTCGAGCGGGAAGCGCCTTTTTGGGCGTTCGCTCAGATCACGCGGCTGATCGATGCGGCGAAGGAAGCGCGGAAGAGGATCAATCAAGAGTATCCGAACGCGCAAGCTCTGCACGCCGAGTTCGACCGGATCGTGTCCGAGGCGAATAAGCTTCGAGAGGAGTGCCGTGTCAGTCGATCCAACCAGCCCAAACAGGAGAAGAAATCGGTTGAGATGAGCATCAATAGTCTTTCGGATCGTACCCTTAAGCAGATGCGCGACAGTGCCGTATATGAGCGGTTTCTGAATAGTAAGGAGAACTGGCCGCGGAACGACTATACGCTTTATGCCGCCAAGATGATGCATTTTCTCGCAGAGCATCCGTTCGACGGTAAGAGCTCGCACGTCTATTTCGCCGCGGTCAAAAAACTGATGGGCTACCTCAATCCGCCACCTTCTGCGGACCCGAGAACTCAAAGGATCTGTCAAGAGCAGAGGGAGGCTGCGAGAAAATGGCTTCTCGACTTTCAGCTGAAGCAGCTGGGAGACCCGCCGGATGTGTCGGACGAGTTTACGCCCACTTGGAACGATAAGCAGAAGGTTCAGAAGTGGATCCGTAAAGCCCAGAAGCGCGGGCTGACGAACCTTCCCCTCGTCCAGAGGTACATCGAGTGGGACAAGACTTTCCGGCACGTCTCCGGTGGCAGTGCGAAGGCGAAATGAGCATCCTCCGCGAGGTCGAGAAGCTCGCCGCGCTTCACAAGAAGGCCGGCAACGTCCGTAATCGTCTGCCGAAGACGCAAGCGGAGCTCTGGGCGTTCATCGGGTTCCAGCCCCGGGCGATCCAGGAAACGAGCCTGATGCAGAAGAAGCGCTTTGCTGTCGAGGTTTGGCACCGGCGGGCTGGGAAGACCGTCATGAACATCGTCCGGCTGATCGAGCGGGCGGTGTTCTCGAAACTGAAGGACGCGCGCTTCGCGTTCATGGCGCCCACTTTTGCCCAGGCGGAAGACATCGCTTGGTCGTACCTGCTCCGTTTTACTGAACCGTTCGAACCTCTCGGTCGTGACGTGGAGGTGACGAAGCTGTCTGTCACGCTGCCGAATATCGGCGGCTCGACCTCTCGTATTCGCCTCTATGGCGTGGACAACCCTAAGCAGCGTCTACGCGGGATCTATCTCGATGGCGTTGTTCTGGATGAGTTTCAACAGATCCCGGGAACGGTGTGGACCGAACAAGTCCGACCCATGTTGGCGGATCTCTCTCGCCGAGGAGAGGATCACCTCGGTTTCCCGAACCAATGGGCGGTCTTCGTCGGTACGCCCATGGGCCGCAATCAGCTCTATGCGATGTACTCCAGGGCAGCGAAGTGGCATGCCGGCAAGGCTGCTACGGAGTTCGACCCGGCATCTAACCGTTACGTCAGTGTCACGTCCAGCGACTGGTACGCGGCCCTCCATCGAGCTTCCGAGACCGGCCTCATCCCGCCCGACGAGCTTGCGATCGCCCGCCGTGACATGGGCGAGAGCAAGTACATGCAAGAGTTCGAATGTTCGTTCGACGCGGTAGTCGTGGGAGCAGTGTTCGGCAACCAGCTGGCCCAGTTGAGGCGCCATGGCCGCATCGGGCAGATAGCCTGCCGGCCGAACGATCCCGTCCATACGGCTTGGGATCTCGGCTGGGATGACGCGACTGCGATCTGGTTCTGGCAGTTCGCTCCGGGGACCGATCACCTGGCCAGCCGGGAGATCTACTTGATCGACTACCTCGAGGTCACGCACCACAGCCTGGCCGACATCGCCGCGAAGCTGGCCGAGAAGGGCTACCGTTACGGGATGCATATCCTGCCATGGGACGTGGCGGTGTCCGAGTTGGGCACGGGTAAGGACCGGAAGTCGATCCTGCGCGAGTTGGGCATCCTCCCCGCGGTCGCCCCGAAGCCCAGGATCAAGCAGGATGCGATCTCGGCTGCGCAGGCGCTTCTCGACCGCTGCTGGATCGACGAAGACCGTTGCGCGCACGGTCTGGACATGCTAGGCCTTTACCGGCGGGAGATGGACGATCGCAAGGGCGTCTACCGTGCCGAGCCCGTCCACGACTTCGCTTCCCACGCGGCGGATGCCCTGATGACGCTTGCTCTCGGGCTCAAGCGGGTCGCTCCGCCACCGGATCAGGACGAGCGCCCCGACGCGGCGGTATTCTGAGGAGGTTCCTGTGCGCTTCGTAACCGAACTGGAAGCGGCCCTCGGCCAGAACATGGCGGACTGCTTGGCTGCGCTGAAATGTGCGTCCGCCTTGACAGTGGAGGGCTGGAAGGTCTGCTTCGTCGTGGACCAGACCGGCACCATGCTGATCGCTCGTAAGGGCGAGGAGCAGCGCGTCCGTCAGGTTCCGCTCGATCGCCCCGGCATGTTTCAGAGCATGTGGCGGGATCTGATCACCGAAATCGTTCCAGCCTCCGCTGCTACGGCCCAGCAGATCGGCCCACGCCCGCATGCGAGGAGGAGCGATGTCTGGCGATGACCTTCCCGCGATCGTGCGGGTGCGTTATTCGGTCTGCCAGGAGCGGACACTCTCCTATCTGGTCCAGACGACTGGGCGGAAAATCTGGCTTCCCCGCGATTGCGAGGACATCACCCCGCAGATCGCGGAGGTCCTACGTGGCTTCTGGTCTCAATGGCAGACCTTCGCCCTCTATGTCGTCCACGATGGACCGGAATGCTTCACCTACTGCCCGACCAGTGTACGCACTCGACCGTACATGGTCCTCTCCGAGGCGCGCATTCTCGACATGCGAGCTTCACTCTCCATGGAGAACGCTTCCATCCTGGCGCACGAGCTTGGCCACTATCTGACCTGGGCTCGCCTCCCTGGCGGTGTCCGGAAGAAGGTTTCCGCGCCTGCCTGGCGGCCCAAGCTGGAGGCGCTGGCTTTCCGGGCCTCCATGGACTTCCTCTACCCCCGGTGGCCGAGAACCGAAGTAGACGCCCATCTCGAAGCCTCCACGGCAGCAGGGCCCGTCTATCGTGAAGCCTACGATCTGGCGAAGACGCTTCCGAACTACAAGAAAAGTTTTCTCGACCTCTTCGACGGGATGATCTGAATGGTTGCCTATCTCGCTGTCTTGGTGTACTGTTTCCTGGTCGTGGTGGAGTACCTGCTCTCGTGAAGCCGACCAGGAAGCCCCTTCACCCCGAGTTCGGTCGTTTGGCATCGGAGGACGACCCGAAGTCCCGTCGCTTCCTGTCTCCCGAGTTCAGGGAGCCTATGGAGCAGGCTCGGTGGTGGGCCAGGTTTTCCGCTAGTAGGCGCCCCGATGCCCGCTCGGCGGTGGTCTATCAGCGAGGTCCTGTTATCGATAACGAGGATTGGTGACATGGCTCTGATCGAGTTGTTCCGCCCTGGCGAGTTCATCCCTGCCGGGACGTATGCCGCCGGCACTCAAATTGGTCTGTTCGAGGTCACTCCTGCCCCTGGAGAGGGGTGGCGCATGTTCATCCCGCAGACCGCTGGAAACTCGGTCTTTCGCGGCCGCTTCGCCAACAAGCCGGCCGGGTTCACGAGCATCACCGCCCAGATCGGTATTGGCCAGGCGGATATCGGTCCTCGGTTCGGGGCGGCCCAGGCCGGCTTGGAGGCTACGATTTTGACACTGAACTCCACCTCGATCCAGAGCGCCAACACCTGGATGATGCCGTATGTCCGTCTGCTTGCAGAAGGCACGGCCGGCACGAACGACACGGATCTTCGGCTGCAGCTTCTGCTCGGTTTCCCGGTGGTGGCGTTCAGGGTGGTCGCGGCAGCAAATGGCATGCCTTGGCAAGTTGGCCAGAACCTCCTGAACCCGATTTTCGGGAGATCCCTCCTATGGTGATCCTCTACGGTCCCTTGGTTCCCAAGATCAAAACGCCGGAACCGGATGACGAGGCCAAGAAGCGGGAGGAGGCTGCCCGTCGGGCCCGGGCGGAAGCGGCTGCCCGCTCCGGCCGGTCGGGCTCGATCCTGACAGGTGAAGTCGATCTGAGCGGGGTAGGCACCCGTCCTCGGCTTCTGGGAGGCTGAATGTCGCTGGCTGAAGCCTTGACGGAACGCTATCAGGCGCTCGTCGAGCAGCGGTCTCGGTTCGAGCAGACTTGGAAGTTGATCGCTCGCTACGTGCTTCCCCGGAAAGCTTCGTTCTACGAGACCGACAGCTCGACCAATCTGGCCCGGGAGAGACAGGTCCTCGACAGCACGGCACCGAGGGCTCTCGAACTGTTCTCGGCGTTCATGCACTCGTCCCTGTCCTCTCCGGCGTCTCGTTGGTTCGAGCTGGTTCCGGTGGGCAGGACGCCGGAGGAGGTTCGCCGTGACATCCCCCTGGCCCGGTGGCTCGATGATCTCCGGCAAGCCGTGATGACCGAGCTTACTGCCGGGCAGACGAACATCTACACCGCCCTGCACGAGCTCTACATCGACCTGGGCGCTTTCGGTACGGCCGTCGTCTACGTCGATCAGGACGAGAACGGCCGGCTGAAGTTTCAGAACTACCATCTGGCGACGGTCGTTCTCGACGAAAGCGCCGGCGGCGAGATCGATACCTTCGGCCGCAAGGTCTTGATGACCCCTCGGCAGGCTCGGCAGAAATGGCCTGGCCGTACTATCGGCCGGGCGGTGGACGAGGCCACTCCCGTCGAGATGGTCCGCCGGCGGGTCGAGTTCCTTCACTTCGTGTTTCCGTCGACCGACGAGGATCTGGTGGATCTTCTGCCGGAACCTGTCCCGTTTCCCTGGGTGTCGGTCTGGGTCAACGTGGAAGACCAGGTTGTCGTGTCCGTAGCGGGGTATCGTGAAAAGCCGTTCATGGCCCCCCGGTGGCTGAAGACCCGCCAGGAGGTATACGGACGATCGCCGGCGATGACCGTGATCGGCGATATCCTGATGGTCAACCGAATGGCGGCTACCGTCCTGCGCGGTGCCGAAAAGCTGGTCGATCCACCGCTCCTGATCCCCGACGGGGCGCTTCTGTCGCCTCTCCGCGCCTTCCCTGGTGGCATCAGCTATTCGGACGGGCAGATCCAGCCGGTCCCGCTCTTGCCTCCTGGGGCTTCCCGGATCGAGCTCGGTGACGCGCTGATCGAGAAGCGGCAGCAGGCCATTCGCGAGGGCTTTTTCGTGCCGCTGTTCATTACGTCGGAAAGCCCTGTGATGACGGCCACGCAGGTTATGCAGATCACGGACGAGCGCAACCGTGCAACCGCTCCGATGATCACCCGGCTGCATCACGAGCTGTTCACGCCGTTGCTGAGGCGGATCTTGTCGGCGCTCGAAGATGCCGGCCGTTTGCCGGCTCCCCCGGCTGGAGTGGATATTCGCGGGATCGACGTCGAGTTCACGTCCCCGGTGATCGCCTCGCAGCGGATGCAGTCCGGTATGGCGATCGCCCGGCTGTTCGAATTGGTCTCGCCTTGGTACCAGGTGGACCGCGGTTCTTTCGACTGGCTCGACACGGACGAGGTTGTTCGGGCGCTTCACTTAGCCACGGGCGCTCCGATGAACGTGCTGAACACCCGTTCGCATGTCGAAGCCGTGCGGCGGAAGAGGCAGGAAGCCGAAGATGCGCTCGTTGCTCAGCAGCAGGCTCTCGCCGCGGTCGAGGCTACGGCCAAGCTCCAGGCTGCCCAGAAATGACCAAGTTCGAGTTCGCGAAGTTGTATCAGGAACTCCTGAAAGACGATCGCTTCCAGGCTTTCGTCGCCGGCTTGGAAGCTCGGTTCGGTGCGCTGGACCGGTCGGTTTTCGTGCCCGGCGACCCTTGCGCCACGGCTTACAACGAGGGGGCGCGATCCGTGATCGTGTTCCTTCGTAAGCTGGAAGTCCACCCGGAGGAAAAGCTTGATGACGACGACTGAGCAGACTGTCGATTGGCGGGTCGGTTTGCCGGAGGATCTCCGTTCCGACCCTTCGATCTTGAAGTTCAACGGGGTCGAGGATCTCGCTAGATCTTATGTCCATCTCCAGAAGACCGTTGGCCATCCTCCTGATCGGGTTCTGGTTCTGCCCGAGAAGGAGGAGGAGCGGGCTGTCTTCGCTGCCCGTATGCTGGGTTTCCCGGAGGACGAGAAGAACTATTCTCTTCCCCTGTCGGAGAACGTCCCGGCTGAGGCTAGGAACGGTGAGGGCGTCACCTGGTTCATCGAGCAGGCGAAGGCGCTCCGCATTCCCCCTGCGGCAGCCGCGAAACTGTACGAGGCGTATCTCGGCCGGGCGGCGGAGGTCGAGAAGAATACCATCGAGCAGCGGGAGAAGGCTGTTGCCGAGCAGATCGCCCAGCTCCGCTTGGAGTGGGGGCAGGGGTTCGACGACAAGGTCAAGTCGGCGAACCGTGCCCTTGCGGCGGTGTCCGATCTGATGGCCGCCAACGGCTACAAGGGCGAGAAGCTGGCTGAGGTTCTCGACAAGGCCGGCCTTGCTAATCATCCTGCTCTCGTCCACGCTTTCTCTTCGCTCTCCCGGTTCTTCCGCCAAGAGGTCGCTGCTACGAATGTCGCTGCACCTGGTGTGGGCAGTCTGCAGGTGGCGGCCGAGGATCTGACCCGCCGAGCGGTCGAGCTGGCTTCCAAGGATCCGCTGGAGGCTCGCCGGTTGGCCCAGGAAGCTTATCGTATGCGCACGGCGATGACGGGGGCTTGACAGGCTTTCCCTTCGATGTTATGTACGCCCTAGTGGCGGACCCCCGCTTGGGGACAATCCGGCGGCTGCCTTGATACGCAGCCCTGGGTTGTCCCCTTTTTTTATTTCTGGCGAGGAGGCTAGGGATGGCGCATTCGATCACGGAGGCGTTCGTTCGCCAGTACTCGGCGACCGTTCGCATGCTGACTGCTCAGCGGATGAGCAAGCTTCGCCCGTTCGTGGACATCGACACGGACGTTCAGGGCGAGAGCAAGAGCTACGATGCCATCGGTGTGGGACCCGATGTCCCGAACAAGATCCTCGTTCGGCATGGCGACACGCCGCTGAACACGCAGGAGCATTCGCGTCGGTGGATCTTTTTCGACACCTACGATGTAGCTGATCTGATCGACAAGAAGGATCGGCTGGACATCCTGCTCGACCCGAACAACTCGTACACCCGTAATCAGGCGGGCGCGATGGGTCGGCAGATGGACGACGTCATCATCACCGCGTTCGACGCGAACGTCGTCACCGGCGCGACCCCGACTGGCAGCTCGGCCTTCCCGGCTGGCAACGTGATCGGCGCTTCCGGTGTCGGCCTCACCATCTCGAAGCTCCTCACCGCCAAGGAGGCTCTCGATGCGGCCGAGGTGGACGAGATGGAGCGGTACGTGGTCTGCACTGCTCGGCAGCTCACCAATCTGCTCAACGACGACCGCGTGACCTCGGCTGACTACAACGTGATCCGGGCTCTCGTCCAGGGTGACATCGACACCTACGCCGGGTTCCGGTTCATTCGGTGCCAGCGGCTCAAGGTCGAGAGCGGCGCCCGTGCCTGCTACGCCTTCACCCGGTCGGCGATTACGTTCGGCCTGCGGCAGGATGTCGACACCGTCGTCTCGGAGCGCCCGGACAAGCGGCACGCTACCCAAATCTATACCTGGGGCAGCTGGGGTGCGGTCCGGCGTGAGGACGCGAAGGTCCTCAAGATCCTGTGCGTCGAGTGATAGGGAGGAACGGAAATGGCGTCGTTCAACAGCAAGCAGTATGCCAAGCAGCTCTCGGTCCCCCCGGTGGCGATGTTCCCGACCGAGTTCGAAGGTCGGGTCCGGGTCGCTTACGCCCAGCTGGTCGGTGGCGAGCAGGTTCTCAACACCAACGACGATGTCAGGCTGTTCGTCCTCCCGGCCGGCTCGCGCCCGCTTCTGTTCATCGTCAACCATGGCGCATTCGGTACCGGCGTCACTCTCGACATCGGCACTTCCCCCGGCGCGAATACCTTCGTGAGCGGGCTTTCCGTCGCTGCGGCCGGCCGCGTGGCGACCGTTCCGCTCACGCTTGCGGTGCTGGCCAACGATACCCTGGTTCACGCTACCTTCAAGAGCGCCAATCCTGCGGACGATCAGTCGCTCGAAGTCATCTGTCTTTACGCCACTGCCTGAGAGGAGGTGATCCGTGGGCGTGCTGTTGAAGGCCGTTCGTCAGCCGAACCGCAGGACCACGTTCTCGCGATCTTCCACGACCGTTCCCGCTGGGGAGGTTTGGATCGCGTACAACGAGGGCGATGACCCGGAGGACATCCTCCACGGTGCCAGGACGGCTCTTCGTGGGCTCCGTCGTCTGATCTCGGGGACTATCCGACAGGACAGTGCGGTGGAGTCTGCTACTGCTCCGCTTCCTCCGGAGGCTTGACAGCAGATCGGCCGTGGCGTAGGCTTCCCGTGAGAGGAGGGTCTCGCCATGGCCGATTTTCTCTTCGAGCGCGAAGTCTTGAACGCCGGCTTCGTCCGGGTTATCGACTGCATGGGGAACGACAGGGCGGTGGTCCAGGCCGCCCGGGTCTCCTACGGGAAGCATGACGAAAACCGACCCGGGCATCTCGATCGCTCGTTGATCCGGTACTTGATGCGCCACCGGCATACGAGCCCATTCGAAATGTGCGAGGTCAAGTTCCAGATCCGGGCGCCCATCTTCGTCGCTCGGCAGTGGATGCGCCACCGGACGGCTAGCATCAACGAAATCTCCGCCCGGTATGTCGCGCTCCCGGCCGACACCTACGTCCCCGAGCCGGACCAGATCCGCCCACCGGCGGAAAACAACAAGCAAGGTCGTGCGAACGCCCCGCTCCCCGATGCCGAGTTCTATGCCAGCGTCTTCGAAGCGATGGGCAACAACAGTGCCGCGCTCTATCGCCAGTTGCTCGATCGAAACGTTGCTCCTGAACTCGCCAGGATGGTTCTCCCGGTCTCCGTCTACACCGAGTGGGTCTGGAAAATCGACCTTCACAACTTGCTGCACTTTTTGGAACTTCGGCTTCATGAGCATGCTCAATACGAGATCCGGGAGTATGCCGAGGCGATCTGGGAGTTCGTGCGAAACTGGGTCCCGCTCACTGCCGAGGCGTTCAAGGAATACCGATTGGACGGGGTGTCTTTGTCTGCTTCGGCGGTAGCTTTGTTGGACCGGGTGCTCTCTGGTCGGCCTGTCGAGAAGCATCACCTCGATAAGCTTCCGATCAGTGAGTTATCGGAACTGTGGTCGCGGTTTCCGGCCATCAAGAGGGCCGTCGAGGGGAGCGTAGACCGTGCCGACGTCTGAGGTCGAGATCGTCAACTCTGCGCTGGCGAAGGTTCACGAGGACCCAATTTCTTCGCTGACCGAGAGCCGTAAGGCCGCTCGTGTCGCATCCCAGCAGTACCCTCTGCATCGAGATGGGCTGCTTCGGCTCTACAATTGGCGCTTCGCGATCCGTCGTGCGGTGCTCGCTCCCGATCTGGCGGCGCCTCCGTTCGGGTTCGCGAAGAAGTTTTTGCTCCCGCCCGATTGCCTTCGTGTCATCGGGTTGTTCGATCCGTCCGATCCTTATCACCAAGTCAACTACACGACCGGGGATATACCTTGGAAGGTCGAGGGGCGGCATATCCTCGTCGACGACACGGTTGCGAAGATCGTCTACATCGAGCGGGTCACGGATCCGACACAGTTCGATAGCCTCTTCGTCGAGGCCTTGTCATGGTCGCTGGCGGTGGACTTTGCGTTGAGCTTGGCCAATTCGCCATCTCGGGCCGACCAGGCGCGCGGGGAGATGCGGGAGGTGATCCGCAGGGCCCGCCTCGCGGCAGCTATCGAGCAGGGTGTCGAGATCGTCGAAGGCGGCCGTAGCTGGTTCGACCCTCCGACCGATCCTTGGTTTCGTGGCGGGTTCTGGAGCTGACCGATGCCTCGTTTCGACCCGATCCGGAACTCGTTCATTGCCGGCGAGATCTCCCCGCTTCTGCTCGCTCGGGACGATCTCGATCAGTTCCGGAAGGCGGCGTCGAGGATCCGGAACTTCATCGTTCTCCCCCATGGCGGCGTCACCCGCAGGCCGGGCACTCGTTTCGTCTCCGAGGTTCACGACAGCACGCGGAAGGTCAGGCTGGCGCCCTTCCGCTTCTCGGTGACGAACGTTTACGTGGTCGAGCTTGGTCATTACACTGCCCGCTTCTATAGCAATGGCGGGATCGTGACATCCGGAGGCAGCCCCGTAGTCGTCAGTACGCCTTGGTCCGAAGATGACCTCGATCAGCTCCAATGGGCTCAAGAGGCGGATGTCCTCTACATCGTGCATCCGAACTATTGGCCCAGGAAGCTGACCAGAACTGGGCCGACCTCGTTTTCTCTCTCTACAGTAGCGTTCTCGAATGGACGGGCTCCCCTCGGGCCGTACAACACGAACAAGAACGTCTTCATCTCGACGAATGTTGCTGGTACGACTTACGATCGTCGGTTCACGTTCTCCGCTGCGCATGGGTTGACTTCTGCTGATCTTGGGCGGACTTTTCACGTCTATCGCTATCGAAAGACAGCGGGTGTCAAGTTCAGAGCGGCCACGTGTACGATCCGACAGATCGTCTCCGCTACGATTATAGAAGTAGACGTGGACTGGGAGTACGAGGCTGGCGACGCTTCTAATATTTCTGGGGCGGACAGTTACACTTGGGCTCTCGGTCTGTTTTCTGCCACGGAGGGATGCAATGCCGTTACGTTTCACGAGGGGCGGTTGGTCTACGGTGGCTTCAAGCGTCGGCCGGACTATTTCGTCGCTTCTGTTTCCGATGACTTCGATAACTTCGAGCTTGAGAACGTCGATCCGGAAATTGACGATGCTTTCAATGCCGACAAGGCTTTCGGACGTCGAACTGTCTCCCGAGAAGTCAACGCCATCCGATGGCTCGCCTCCACCGGACAGGCTCTCGTCATAGGAACGTCCGGGGCGGAGTTCCTGGCTCAGGGAAATGTCGACGGGATCATGACCCCGGCGGATGCGGTGGTCAAGCCCGCCACGGTTCGCGGGTCCGAGCCGCATATTCCAGTCGTTCTGGACGGGTCCGTGTTCTTTGTCCAGCGCGGTGGCCGCGCACTTCGCCGGCTTTCTTATGATTTCGACAACGATCAGTTCTCCTCTGTCGATGTCTCGGTCCTGGCTGAGCATCTTTTCCGCCCTGGGGTCAGGGAGATCGTCTATCATCAGACGCCTTATTCCGTGATCTGGGCGGTGCGTGGCGACGGCAAGCTGGTCGGGGTGACCTTCGAGAGGGACCAGCAGATCATCGCCGCACACCTGCACGACCTGGGAGGCGATCCGAACTTCAAGGAAGCTCCGCAGGTCGAGAGTGTAGCGGTGGTCCCGGGCGCTGATGGTGAAGATGAGTTGTGGTTAGCTGTCCGTCGACGGCTGTCTAGTGGTTGGGTTCGTTATGTCGAATATTTGACACCGTCTTTTCGTGTACTGGTGGAGGCCTCGGAGACCCGTTGGGAGCGGTCTGGTCATCTCGACGACGCCTTTTTCGTCGACTGTGGGGTTACTTATGATCAACCGATCGCGGTGACAAATATTTTCGCTGGAGTTCCTCCAGATATCGTTACTGCCGTTCCGCACGGGCTATCGTTGGGCGACCCGATCCGCTTTCGTGGCGTAGGTGGCTGGAGCGGAGAAGGTGTCGATCGTGCACCCTGGGGATGCGCCGAGGTAGACCAACGGCTCTATCGTGTCCACAATGTCGGCTCGCCTACGATGTTTCGGCTGGGCGATTACGACACTATGGTAGCTGTCGACGGAAGCGGGTTCTCGACTTTTCAAGACCCCTACGGCACGGCCCGGGTTTACAAGGAGGTCACTACGCTTTCCGGGCTGAGCCATCTGGCCGGGGCCGAGGTCGAGGTTTGGATCGATGGGGGCCCCGCCGGCCGTGTAACTGTCGATAGCTCTGGTGCGATCGTGCTGCCACGGTCGGGTTCTCTTATCCATGTCGGGTTCGCTTACTCATCGATCCTCGAGACTACTCCGATCACTGGCGGCAATCCTCGGGGGTCGGATCGCGGCTCGCCGGCTGCTCTTGGACGTGTGACCCTCTTGCTGGCTGCCTCGGGTGGCGGTAAAGTAGGCCGTGGCCCAGTCCCAAGTAGCTATGAAGATCTAGAGTTCCGAGTGGTAGGTGATGCGCTCGATCGCCCAGCACCGCTGTTCGAAGGCCCGAAGACAATCTCTTTGACGGGGAGTTGGGACAGTCCGGCGACTATTGTCGTCAGAGTTGACGACCCGTCACCGTTGACTGTCCTAGGGCTTGTTGTGAACACGGTGGTGGGGACTGATGCTTAGGTTCGTATCTGCGACAGTTGGGCATCTTCGGGGGCTAGTCGTTCAACCCCGTCATCTGGACGAGTGGGAGGTAGCATGTGAAGTCCTTTCCGACCTGAGTGACGAAGCCGAGTTCGAGAACGCGCTGGCCTTGCTCCAGAACGATATCCCGGTGGCCGTAATCGGGTGCAAGGAAGTTTGCCCTGGTGTCATGCTGACCTGGGCATTTCTCGGTCACGACTTGAAGCGTGGGGCTATGCTCGCCCTGCATCGTGTGGTAAAAGGCGTTATCGAACTGAACCGTGACGTGACCTTTGTGGCGGATATCGATGATACCCACCACGAGGCTGTCCGTTGGGCCAGGATGCTCGGGCTCGTCAGGACAGGGCTTCGGGAAGGAGGACAGAAGCCGTGTTCATCCTATTCGACCCCTCAACTCTGCTTACCATTTCCACAGTCGGGAGTGCCGTTGCTTCTGCCGCGGGGTCTGTTGTCGGAGGGTTGACGGCTCGCGAGAACGCTCGGGCTGCGCAGAAGGCGGCCGAGATCGAGGCGCAGCGAGATATCCGAACGGCGAAGGAGCAATTTTCTGCTGACGCCGGCCGGATCCGAGCCATCCTGTCGACCGCTGGGGCTTCGGACACCGAGCTGCAGACTATGCTGGCGGCAAACGCGCGTGCGGCGGCTTCCGCTCGCACTCGTATTCTGCAGGACACGGCTGTCAGGGTGTCCGCCGCCCAGGCTGAGCGGGCGGGGGCCCCTATCCAGCTCGGTCTCGATCTTGTTGGTGGTGGGCTCGCTCTGGCTGGTGGGCTCGGCAAAGCTCGACTGTTGACCGGAGGGAAGTGAGGTGGCCTCTCCGCTCAAGCCGGCTCCGGATCCGAGAGACCTCAGACAGCCTGGTAACCTGCTCCAGGCTACCAGCGCATCGACGTTGGCTCCGATCGACACTCGTCCACTCGCTGCCGGCTTCCGGTCGATCGAGGGGGCGGCCGAGGCTCTCGTTGCCGAGCGGGAACGGGCGGCCTCCTTGTCCGATCGGATCCGTTTTGCTCGTCATGCCGGTAAGTTCAAGGTCGACATCGAGGACGCGATCGCCAATCTCGACCCCCTCGCGGCGGATTACGAGACCAAGGTCAGGGAAGCGGCGGAAGGTTTGGCTGGGGCGGCGATCGAGAACGCCCAGTTTCAGACCAGTGAAGGGAGGCAACTCTTCGAGGCGGAGATCACGACCAGGGTCGAGCTTTCCGTGCGAAACGCTGCTCGTGTTCGTCGGGATGCGCTCGAACGTCAGGCTCTGGTCGAGTTCGACGATTTGTCTTCCGAGCTTCAGAACACCGTCCTCGGCAACCCTGGGCAGGCCGAGGTGATCTTGGCCGAGAACCGGGCGCGGATCGACGCGCTTGCCGGATCGTTGGCGCCCGAGGTACGCGCCAAAGCTATGGCGGCTCTTGAAGAGAGTGTGTTGCTGGCCACCGCCGAAGGTTTGGCTATGAAGGGCCAGTTCCAGGCGGCGATGGATTTTCTCCGGTCCGCCCAGACGGCTAGGATCGACCCGGATATTCTCCGGAACATGGAGCGACGGATCGTCGAGTTGAAGCAGCGGTCCGAGGTCGAGTTCATGAGGGCCGCCGCCAAGGACCTTGCTGAGTTGCGTTACAAGGTGGTGACCGGTGCGGCTGGGCCGGAGGAGATCGCTGCCGCGGAGAAGAGGGGGCTCTTTATCAATCGGCCCGAGATGAAGTGGGACCTCCTCTTGGCTTTTCAGGCCGAGCAGGATCGCCGGCTGGCCAAGGAAGCCAAGAAGCTGAGCATTCTCGGGGCCGTCGCCAAGGGGTCCCCCGCGGCGGAAGACCCGAAGCCGGAACGGGCGCTCTCCAGCTATCCGATCTCGAACAAGGATGTCGATTTGGCTTGGGAGGCGATGGCCGGCGAAGGTGCGGACCCCGAGGATCCTGCCGTCTTGCTGCCGTTCGTCAAGGAGGTCGGGAACATCCCCGGCAAGGTCCGCAATCTGATGCGTGCGGCTGCAATCACGGATGACCCGGTTCAGCTGTCCAGGGCTGCTCGGCTTCATGATGCGATCATGGCTGTCAATCCGAACCTCGACACCGATGCCAACGAACGTGTCGAGCTGGTCCGGACCCTGGCGGAGGTCTTCAATGGCGACTACGGCCAGGCTTCTCGCCGGGTGATGGACGCCGAGCGCGAGATGGGCGCCAAGACTGTCAGCCAGAAGAACACGATCGTGGCTGATGCGTCCCGGGGCATCGACTGGGCTGCCGAAGTGGCCAGTGTCCTCGATGGCCAGAACCCCGAGGCTGAGCAGGTTCTCCGCGAGGCATTCACGTCGTTGATCCGTATCGGGGCTACGAAAGAGGGCGCGCTGTCGGCCGCCAAGTCTGTGCTCATTCGGCGAGGGTTCGGGAAGACGGCCGTTGGTGGTGTGTCCAGTGTCCAGAACTTCGTCCCCGAGAACTGGCTGCCCGAGGCCGCCAAGTCGCTCCCGACATCGCTTCGGGTCCAGTACGTCGAGGAGGAGATCGAGGGCCTCTTGAAGAGCGCTGGGATCGAACCGATGGATACCGCCGATATCCGGGTGGTCACGGGTGGCTCGATGGCGCCCAAGTGGCGGCTGAGAATGGACGATGCCGCGCAGCGGTTGCTCAAGATCGAAGGGGTCCCTCAACCGATTGTCGAGGTCCTGACCCCTTATGGCTTCTATGCGCCGGTCAAGAACAGCGACGGTGTCACGGTCCGGTGGCGGCCTCCGACCGATGACGAGTTCCGGTCGAGCGGGGTGTACCATCAGATCATCGAGAATGTCGCTGCTGGCGGAGGCGCTGAGGAGATCCGGGCGCGGACGTTGCGGGGCGAGCCGCCGAGGATCCTGCCGCCGCAGCTTCGTGGGCGAGGGGATGTCCTTCGGATCGTCGGTGGTCCGAGTGGGGTGTCTTCTATCGAGAACGAGATGCTCGCCCTCTACGATGAACTGGAAGAGGACGGGGTGCTCGATGACGAGTTGATCGAGATCATCGAGGCACATGGTCGCGATCCGGACAAGTGGCCGAAGGTCAGAGAGGCGGTCAATGCCCATCTTGCACGCCGACGGTGAGCTGTTTCTCGATGCGCCGCTGGCTGACTTCGCTCTTCGCCGGAAGATCGAGGAAGCTGGTGGGGCCACACTTGGTGAGCAGCTCGTGGCGGCATTCGAGCGGGAGAACTGGGTCGCTTCGCTTTATCGGAAGGCGATGGAACCTGATTTCCCGGCAGTCGAGGGGTTCTCTGCTACCAGGTATCTGACCGAGGAGGAGCGGGAGAACGCATCGTATCTGGCCGATGCTGTCAGTCTGGAGCATCTGGACTGGCTGCGGGGGAAGCGTCGCCGTGAGCAGGAGATGATGCGGACGATGGAGCGCGGCCCGCTGCCCTCCTGGCTCGCGGCCGTGATTTCTGGTGGGCTCGTCGATCCCGTTAACCTCGTCCCCTTCACGTTCGCCGGCAGGGTCGCTCTATCTGCGCGGTCCGGGGCTCAGGCAGCCGGCCGTGGGGCGCTGGCGATCGGTGGCGCCAACGCGGCCATCATCGCGGCCCAGGAAGCGGTGATGCAGTCCGAGCAGGTCGAGCGGCAGTATGCCGAGAGTGTGGCTGCGGTCCTTCTGGGCGGTGCGTTCGGGGCGGGCGTCGGCGCTGCGGCCGGCGGTCTACTGTTCCGGGCGGCGAAGAACGAGATGGTGAGCCGGGCCGTTCAGGACGCCGCTACTCTGATCCATTCGGCGGCTGTTGCGGAGGCTCCTGGAACGCTTTCGGCGGCGCGGGCTGGGTTCACGGATCCGTTCACTGATGACGCCACCCGGGCCGTTGGCCACTCCTATTTGGCCGCGATCATGCAGAAGCTCGGGCGGTGGGGTCTTCTCGGTCCAGGGCAGGCACTCGCGTTCTCTGACGATCCCTTGGTCCGGAAGTTGGCGCATCAGCTGGTTTCGACAGGGGTTGTCACGGAGGGGCACCAGCTCGGGCTGTCACCTGGGATCTCTCTCGATATTGCGATCCGGGCCGACAAGGCGCGCTATCAGCACGCACTGGTCAATCTGTTCTCGACTGGCTATGCGGACATGGGGTCGAGGATGAGCAGGGACGACTTCCACCGTGAGGTTGCTCTTGCTCTGGCTTCTGGCGACAAGCATGGCGATCCAGTCATCGAGAAGACTGCGAAGGCCATCCGCCAGACCATCCTTGTACCGCTCGGGCAGCAGGCCAAGGAGCTCGGTCTGATCGATGGCCTCCTCTTCGGGCCAGAAGGCGTCAACGATTATATGGGCTACTATCCGCAGCGGATTCTGGCTGACAAGGTGAACCAGTCTTTGCCAGAGTTCCGTAATCGGGTGTTTGCAGCCTTGAAGCCGAAGTTCGAAGAGTTCAACAATCTGGTCGAGGAGGCTCGAAATCGCGCCGATCTGGCTCGGGCTGAGCGCGAGAAGCTTCGGGAGCTCGAAGCCCGGTTCAAAGTCCAGGAGGAGACCGAGCGGCTTTCGCGGCGGCAGAGAGACGCTGAGCCGATGGCGCACGCGATCCCTGCTCACATGGACCCCGAGGTCAGTCCAGAGGTTCGCGTAGCCGAAGCTCGCAAGCTGGACAAGATGTATCGCGCGCTGCGTAATGCCCAGGCGGCTCTCAGAGGACATCGTGAGACCTACGAGATCCGGCTCAAGAGTATCAAGCGGCTGGAGTTCTTGGAGAGGAATGGCGGCCCGACCCGTACACCGGAGCAGATCAAAGCGGACAAGGCTCGTCTAGCAGAGGCTTACAAGATCGTGCGGGAGCACTACAAGGAGGTCCGAAAGGCTCGATTGGCGTACTTTCAGCAACGCACGAAAGTTAAGAATATCGGCGGTCTTCCGGCGGACAAGTTGGGGGCATTCTTCGAGAAGGTTCAGGCCGAGCGGACTCGTGTCAATGTATTGGAGCGGGAAGCGGCGGAGCTTTCTAAAAAAGCTGGCACACTCGAGTTCGTGGAGGATGAGCATATCTGGGAGATCATCGAGGACTACATCGATAAGTTGAATAAAAACGATATATCTCGGTTCACTAGTTTCCGCGGAACATTTGGTGCGCTCAAGGCGCGTACTATCAGTTTGCCGCCGGACATCGTCCGTGACTTTGGTGATACTGATGCTTTTAATGTCCTTTCCACTTACATCAACGGCATGGTGGCGGATATCGAAACCCAAAGGATGTTCGGGTGGACTGATCCGCCGACCGGTGATCTGAGTAATCCTTTCGAGGCAATTTTGAATTCTGCCAAGGCTCGGGCGTCTTCTCTGTCGAAGGAGGCTGACGAGGCTGCCGCGGCCGGCAGGACCAAGGAGGCGGCCGAGCTCCGGGAGCGGGCAGGAAGGGTCGTCGAGAAGGCGCGGACGGAAGTGGATATGCTCGCTGAGCTCTTCCGTCGTGTCCGGGGAACGAATGCGCACAGGATCCCAGCTTCGATGCTGGGGCTCTACCGGGCGGCTGAGCAGGCTCGTAATCTGAACTTCATGCGGCTCATGGGCTCGTCTGTGCTGTCGAACATTCCTGATTTCGCTCGTGTCGTGCTGGCTCGGGGGCTGACCCGGACCCTTGGTTTCATTGCTCGGGACATGGTGCGCGGGTTCTCTGGTTGGCGCGGCGCGCTGAAAGAAGCGCGTAAGATGAACGTGGCTCTCGAAACGGTTCTGAACTACCGTATGTTGGTCGTCGAAAGTCTGGATGAAGGCTACCGCGGCCGAACTCGTTGGGAAGCTTTTCTGACTAAGCGGGCTACACCGTTCGCTGCTCGGCTGTTCTTGCTGCCGCAATGGTCAGACGCCATGAAAGCGCTCGATAGCATGCTGACGACTGATGAGCTGCTGCGAACGATTTCGGACGTGGCGGACGGCAAGACGATCGCTGCCCGGCGTAAGCGGCTTCTGGCGGTGAGCGGTGTGAGCGATCAGATGATCGGCAAGATCGCCAAGCATAAGGCCAAGTGGATCGAGACCGACGGCCTGCTCCAGGCGAACCTCGATGCCTGGAAAGCCGAGGATCCCGATGCGGCGGATGCTCTGGTCAAGGCGTTGTACGCTTCGGTCAACGACACGGTCATTTCGCCCGGTGTCGGTGATATTCCGGCATGGATGGACAGGACGGAGATCGGGAAGCTGGTCGGGCAGTTCCGGAAGTGGACCATGGCTTCGATGGGCCGTGTTCTTTTGCAGCTCGCTCAGAAACCGGCCATGGGCGAATATGGACCGATGTTGGCGAGCGTCGCTTTGTTGACAACGGCCGGCATGATGTCGCAAGCTTTGCGGGACTTGGCGGCTGACGGTCGGGTCGAGAACCGTTCGGCGCGGGCTTGGATCTATCACGGTATCGATCGGTCGGGTCTACTCGGTATCGTGAGCGAGGCGGACGCGATGGCCGGCATGACGACGGGGTGGAGCGTGTCGCGCCTGATATCGGGCGAGTTGCCGCCACGGTTCCGTGAGCGGACGGCTCTCGATCAGGCACTCGGCCCGACTGCCGGTCTCATAGATGCTGGCTTGGCAGCGGCGAAGACCTGGACGGACGGTAAGGTCGATCAGCGGGATCTGTGGGTGCTCCGGACGTTGATGCCGCTCCGAAATTGGTTCGCGACGAACTATCTGCTCGACGAGCTCACCGGCTATCAGGCGCACCAGGACGAGCAGCGGGCGAAGGCTCGCGCTGCCGGTAATCCTGATCAACGATTGACGAGGACTGCGCAATGACGATCCCGTTGTCCTATGCCCGTAATGTGGCAACCGGAAATGGTGTCGCTATCGGGTTTGCAACTTCGATCCAGATCAAGGCACCGACTGATCTCAAGATTTACTGGATCGTCGACGGGGTTAAGATCCCGAAGAACTATCCGGCGGATTACGACGTTTTGATCACCACTCCTGGTTTCGCGATGGTGACTTTCAACGTCGCCCCGCCGTCTGGATCCATCATCGTCTTCTATCGTCAAACACCGTCGATCCAGGCTACTGATTTCGTTACTGGGTCCGTGCTCAAGGCGCAGACCATCGAGGACGCGCTGGACAGGCTTGTGCTTCGTATACAGGAGATCGACGATCGGGTTGCTCGGGCGATTGCGCTGGACGATACCGTCGATTGGGTCGCTCCGCCCAAGCCGGACTTTCCGCCGCCGGCAGCGAACCGTCTACTCGTCGGCAAACTGGACGGGAGCGGTTGGGAGAACCGGCTGTTGTCGGAGCTCGGTGGTGTACCGCTGTTGGTCCCCGTGGCGGTGTCCGACGGCGGGACGGGGGCGACCACTCCTGCTGCTGCACGTCTCAATCTCGGTATCGGGAACGCCTCACTGGTCTGGACGGCCGAGCAGCTGTTTCCAACGCAAACGCACGTCGGCTACAGCGATACGAGTTCTGATCCTGGCGTACTTGTGGTCGGCAACGCGAACAGCACCTCCACTCTGACCGGCCGTATTCAGGGCATCGCCAAGAACACTGGTGGTGGCCAGTTTACGCCTTGTCGGATCGATTTGGGTCGGGGCTCGGATACACCCGGCTCGGAAAGTGGTTGGGTCGAGATCGTTAATCGCAGGGCTGGCGTACCGACACGAGAAGTCTTGGTAGACGGTGGATTAGTTGTTGGGAGCCCCTCTGGCGGCGCAATGGGTCTTGGAACAGTTAACGCTGCCGAGTATTACAAAGATGGAGCTCTCCTGAGTTTCCCAGTTACTGGTGGTCTTTCCGACATTCCGATCTCCAATCCTGACTTCGAGTACTCTGCTTCACATGGACTTTCGGCGCCACCGAGTATCTATGAGGCGTACTTGCGGTGCACTAGCCCCGAGCACGGATACTCTACTGGCGATCGGGTCACGTTCACTGCGTCGAATGGCCTCACCATCTGGGCAAACTCGACCAATATTGGTATCATCGTAGATGGTAATCTTCGTATACGTCACAAGACGACGGGTGCGGCGGTTACCGCGTCGGCCTCCAACTGGACCATGCTTTTCCGGTGGATAAGGTTCTTCCTGTGAGAGGTGTTCGATGGATCAGACCGGTATCGAGTTGGCGAAGGTTTCCGCCAGGCTGGATCACGTAATCGACCTGCTTTCCCGGGCGGAGAAGCAGTTGCAGAAGTTCGAGCTCCGGTTGGACGATCACTACCGGGAGATGGACGAGCGGTACGAGGATCTCGATGTTCGGATCGAGGCTCACGAGCGGCGGGTCTACAAGGCCTCTACTCTGATTGCTGTAGCGGTTTCTGTTCTGACGTGGGCGCTCAGCGCGTTGGCTCAGATCAAGGCTTTCATGACGAGTTCGAGCTGAGCTTCATTCTCCGGTTAGCTTCTAAGATCGCCCAGTTGGAGAGGGGCTTCGAGGTGTCGGCCATCTCGCGCTCGAAGCGCTCTTCCTTTTCGGCCTCTTCCTTGGTGGTCTGGATCCGTCGGGCAGCGGTGGTGGCGATCGCTACGTCCGCGGCCTTTTTGAGGATGCCGGCCTTCTCGAACGGGCGGATCCCGAAGTGCGCCAGTGGGAACACCAAGAGCATCAGCAGCAGGTCTTCTGCCATCTGGACGGCTTGAAGGAACGCGGCCGCGCGCATCGGCTCGGCATAGCAAAGCCATACGATCCAGCCGATCCCGCCCATGCTGCTGGTCAAGATCAGCGGCCGCATCAATCGGGTGTAGGCGTCGACGAAAGCCCCGAACTTCCCTTGTCCCCGGCCGATCGAGCGCTCCACTTGAGCAGCGACTTCTGCCACGGCGGTGGTCTCGGCATGCTTGTGTCTTTCCGCCTCGGCAGAGTTCGCTAGCCAGCCGAGACCTAGCTTTCCGAGCAGATCGAGGAAGGGTCCGATCATGTAGGGATCATTCCGAGGATCGTTCGCTTCGCCCGTTCGCTACTGGCAAATGCTGCTGCCCTGCGAAGCCAGCCGCGGGTGAACGCCGGTCGGTTCAGTGAGAGGTAATAGTCGGCTCTTGCCAAGGCCAGCGCATCGTTGACTAGTTCACCTCCGACTTGAGCCACTACGGCTTTCGCGGCTCGG
The DNA here is from genome assembly GCA_937148845.1 of uncultured Actinomycetes bacterium. Lineage (GTDB taxonomy): Bacteria > Actinomycetota > Thermoleophilia > RBG-16-64-13 > RBG-16-64-13 > CAKZRW01. Next base: position 22,676 of record CAKZRW010000077.1, read on the forward strand.
GAAGTGTTCGCGTCCATGACACCAGTAGTCGGGATCTCGTCTTCTGTGATCTCGCGCAGGACTTTTTGGGTCAACTTGAGCGCGTTTTTCGGGCCCATGTTGACCGCCATATCTGCCACTTGATCGATTATTTCGACGGGCAGTTGGGTTATTTTCGGACGCTGAACGAATTGAGTGTAGAGGATCCTCTTCGCCTCTTCCTTCGTCAGCTGCCGAACGACCAGATCCATTTTGCGGAAGAACGCCTGAACGTCTGGTGAGTTCAGTTCTTCCTGGTTACGCGGATAGATCGGACGGTCCACTCCGGCCAAGTCGGCTAGCGTCCAGCACGTGACACCGAACGCTGTCGGCCCCCCGTAATCTTTCGGGTGCCAAACGTAGCCGCCTTCCCAGGTGAGGGTCAGCTCGGAGATCTCGGTTTTGGCGGGTTTGCCCATGGGTACCTCCTGCTCGGAGTATAGCCCCGTGGCGGTGAGCCTGCAACCCCTTGCGCGGTGTTCGGGCGTGTGCTATGCCGAGGCATCACTGACCTGGAGGGCCTGTCATGGCTTGTCTGCCTGCTGCTGACTTCACCGCGCTCCTTCATGCCGAGAAAACGCGGCTCGCCTACGTCGAGACGGTCAAGCTGCCCGAGAACCGGGGGGCGGTCCTGGTCTTCCAGGACAACAAGCCGCCGGTCTCCGCAGTCGTAGCCTACGTCACTCCGGACGGCGAGATCGTCTGTATGCTCGTCAACGTGCCTGTTGTCGAGGGTCCTCGGCCGGAGGAGCGCGGAGGGTGAAGCTGACGTACCACGATGGCGTGTGGTACCTCGGAGCACCTCCTCAAGACGATCGCGCGGCGGCGGCCGCCAGGGATGCCAACCTGGTAAAGGTGGAGTGGCATTCTGCGAGGCTTTCGCCGGACTGGGTATGGTGGGGTACCAGGTCCCGCTGGTCGGCGGCGGTGTTCACAGAGGTCGCAGACCGGGCGGCGCTCGATGCGCTCGGTGACTTAGCCGTCGATCACTGGCTGAGCCGCGCCACCGACGCGATCGACGATTACCCCGTTCCGCCGGGGCTGCAGTATCTGCCGTTCCAGCGAGCGGGGATCCAATTCGCCGTCACCCGCCGGCACGCACTCATCGCCGACGAGATGGGCCTCGGGAAGACCGTCCAGGCGCTCGGAGTGGCGAACGCGATCGGGGCGAGGTCGATCCTGATTATTTGCCCTGCTTCGATCCGTCGTCAATGGGTGAACATGTGCCGCACCTGGCTTCTCAACGGCAACAAATGGTTTATCCAAGTCATCGAAAAAAGCTCTGAGAAAATTTCTCCGGCTGCTCGTATCGTTATCGTGTCGTATACTATGATATCGATTGGTGGGCTACTCGCCGATGCTCTTTTTTCACGAGAGTATGACTTGGCTATACTGGACGAGGCGCACTATCTCAAGAACCATACCAGCGCGCGCACTCATATTATCTTGGGGGCGTGGCAGGAGAAGCGTAATCGATGTGTAATGGATTGTGCCAAAAAAGTCATTGCGCTCACAGGGACGCCATTGCCCAATCGTCCTAGGGAGATCTATACCTTGCTCAGGGCGTTCAATTGGGATGCGATCGGTAGACAGTCTTATGACAAGTTCTGTGAGCGCTTCAATCCTCTGGTCAAGACTTCCAACGGTGCGACCTACGAAAAAGTTTTCTTTCCGTTGGAGCTCGGTTCTCGTGTGCGCTCTATGATGATTCGGCGTCTAAAAGCCGACGTGGCGCCACAACTTCCGGACAAGACCTACGAAATCGTCGAGGTCCCGGACAATGCGGCGATCCGGACGGCTTTGCGAGCGGAGAGCCTTCTGACGATCGACGTGAAGAGCTTGCTCGGTGGTGAGCGGGTGTCGATCGAGGAGCGAGCCGCCGTGGCGGCAACCAGGCGCCAAATGGGGATAGCCAAGGTACCTAGGGTGGTCGAGCACGTCGAGATGGTCCTCGATGGTGGGGTCCAGAAGCTGGTGCTCTTCTGTTGGCATCACGAGGTCATCGACCTGATCGCTGCCATCCTGGATCAAAAAGGCCTGCCAGCCGTTACGCTTTCCGGGCGCACCCCGGCTTCTCGGAGACAGGCGGTGATCGCCAAGTTCGTCGAGGACCCGAGTGTCCGGGTGGTCATCGCGCAGATCACCTCTGGCGGTGTCGGTGTGGACGGGCTTCAGAATGCCGCCTCGGTGGCGGTGTTCGCGGAATGTTCCTGGACCTTCGCCGACAACGAGCAAGCTGCCGACCGGCTTCACCGCCACGGGCAGCGATACCCTGTCACGGTTCAGTTCCTGGTCGCTGATCGGTCGCTCGATCAAAAGGTCTTGACGACTGCTCTAAGAAAGGCTAGGAACGTGTTCGCAGTGTTGGACCATGGGATAGGAGCATCCCGATGATTGAGACGGCTACCGTCCGCTTTCTCCGCCGCCGGCAAGTAGCGGAGTACGCCCCGGCAGAGGCAGAGGTCACCCTCGTTCTCGGCCACGGGGAAATCACGCCCGAGATGGTCGAGGAGTATCTCGATCGTGCTCGTTTGGCAGTGAACCAGACGTTGATGCGGGCTACCGAGGCCGACCCCAAGCCGGAGCCCAAGGTCAAGCTTCGGCCTAAGCTCAAGTCCGAGCCCGAGAAGCTGCCCGAGCCCGCTCCGCAGCCCGAGAAGCTGCCCGAGCCCGCTCCGCAGCCCGAGAAGCTGCCCGAGCCCGCTCCGCAGCCCGAG
>CAKZRW010000078.1 GCA_937148845.1 uncultured Actinomycetes bacterium
ATCTCGTCGCAGACGATGTCCAGGGCCTCGTCCCAGGATATGGGCTCGTAGCCGGAGATGCCGCGGTTGTGGGTGTTCCTGCCTCGCGGGCCTCTCGAGCCAGGGCTTCCCGCTGGGTCGAAATCCACCCGTTTGAGCGGGGTGAGAATCCGCGCGGGAGAGTAGATGGTAGAGCGATGAGCTACCGCGTGCGGGGAGAGCGTCGTCCGTCGCGGAGGCGTGAAGCGTCGACCCCGGGCTTCCAGAGTCCACGAAGGCCCATCATTCTCGTCCAATTGCAGGGGGATGATGCGCACGATGCGCCCCTCTGCCACGTCAACGTGCACCGGCCCCCCGGTGGTGACATTCGTGCAGCGCTTCAGCGTTCTCATCTCTCTTGCGTCAGTCAGGATGCGGCCTAGCTGCCGCATCTCCCGCCGCGACCTCTGCGCTACCACCGGTCCTTGCCTGCCGGTCAGACTGCGGAGAGGCCACCGTCGACATAGATGATCTGTCCGGTCATGAAGTTGGACTCATCGGACGCGAGCAGGATCGCTGGACCTACTACCTCGTCCGGCTCACCCAGACGCTTGAGCGGTATGTCGGCCGTCATCTTGGCGTAGACTTCGGGTCTCGAAAGGAAGTCCCGGGTCATGTCCGTCATGATGAGGGCCGGCGCTATCGCGTTCACGTGGATGTTGTACTTGGCCCACTCGGCAGCCAGAGTGCGAGTGAGAGAGTCCACCCCACCCTTGCTGGACGCATAGGCGGAACCACCCGTGTCGGGGGCGACTCTGCCCCGTACTGACGACATGTTGACGATCTTGCCCCGCCGCTGCTGGATCATCACCCGCCCTACCGCTTGACAGGCTAGAAACGTCCCTAGGATGTTGAACTTGATGACCCGCTCGAACTCCTCGGGAGGCATCTCTTCTGCTGCAAAACGGGCGTTGGTTCCCGCCACGTTGACTAGGATGTCGATCTTGCCGAACTCTGCCATAACCCGGTCGACCATGACCTTGAGAGAGGAAGCGTCGGTCACGTCACAAGAGATGGCGAGCCCTCGCCCGCCTCGAGCCTCAATCTCTTTGACCACCGGCTCTAGGTGAGATAGATCCCGACTGGTCACCACGACGTCGGCCCCGCACTCGGCCAGGCCGAGAGCTATCGGACGGCCCAGACCCCCGCCCCCTCCTGTCACGATGGCTACGCGGTCACTCAGGTCGAACATCTGGCCTCCTCTCGATGGACAAGCTCTTCCTATTCACAGGCTTTCTGTAGACCCCTGCGCCGCCTTCCCTGATGCGGTGCAAGCCTCACCTTCGGGCTTCTTGGGTCTCAAGAAACAGTCGTAAGTGGCGCAGCAAGCGACGGTTCTTCTCCTCCAGCACCTCGGCCCGAGACTTGCCGCCATAGTCGTACCAGCCCCTGCCCGACTTGATGCCGAGCTCGCCACGTTGCACTTTCTCTACCAAGAGCGGTGACGGTTCGGTGGCATTACTGAGGACTTTGAACACCCGCCCCGACACAACCATGGCGATATCCAGACCGATCATGTCTTCGACCTCCATCGGCCCTAGGCAGGCGAAACGGAAACCGATGCTTGAAGTGATAGCTACATCGAGGTCCTCCGGGGTAACGATCCCTTCGTCGAGCAGATAGTCGATCTCTCGCTCTATGGCTCCTGTGATGCGGTTGACGATGAAGCCAGGCACCTCTTTGCGGACCAGCACTGTCTTCTTGCCCGAGGCGCGGAGCAGCTCCTCAGTCCGCACAAAGGCCTCCTCCGAGGTCTGGCTGCCCCGGTGGATTTCGACCAGGGGAATAATGTGGGCGGGATTGAAGTAATGGATGCCGATAATCTTGTCGGGACGAGGCAGCCCTTCAGCCAGGGAGTCGACAGTGAAGCTACCAGTGTTACTGCCGATGACGAGCTCGGGAGCCGCTGCCTGAAGAGCGACCAAGAGTGCCCTCTTGTCTTCCAGCACTTCACGAATAGTCTCTACCGCGTAGAAGCAGCCCTCGGCCGCCAAGGTCATGTCCGTGGTGACCATCCCTTCGATGCGGGCCATCACCTGTTCCACAGGTTCTTTCAGCAGCCCGAATTCGGCGAATTGCTGTAGATTGAGGGGGATCTGTGCGAGGCAGCGATCCAGTGGTTCCTGCCGACGCGCGACCAGACGCACCTGGAGACCGCTCTGTGCGAACGTCTGGGCTATACCTTCACCCATAGTCCCCGTGCCGATGACGAGAACCTTGCCATTTCCAACGGTTGTCATGCCCTTGCCTCCGCTTCCGACTTCCACCCGCAGCCCCCGATAGCGGCTGCGTCACTTGTACTTGTCCGTTTTTCTCGGCTACCCCACTGCTGGAATTGCGCCTCAGAAATGACACGCCGTGCAGGATGCGCAGCACCCTTGCTTATACGTATACGAGTTCGTATAAGAAGTTACATCAGGGTACGACATGCCCGGCTTGTAGTCAACCTCGAACCCGCTCTCCTTGCCGCCTAGCCGGCGGTTACGATATAATCCGATATATCGTGAAGCTCCATCCGGAGGTTGAAATGCACCGAAGACTGCGTCACAAAGGCCACAAACTTCGCGCCTACGGCGGACGGCATAGCGCGAACCAAGGGCAGCGACACGAGCACGCGGACGGTCCACAGGGCCAAGAGATCCACTGCCTGGAACACTGCCACAAGAGAGAACATGGCCACCGATCGGCACATAGCCCCAGGCATCATGGCCGACATGGCTGCCGGGTCTCGCAAGGGCTAGTGACAACGGGCAGTGAGTTGCTGATGTATCCCCAGGCCCACCCTTTCCAGTCAGAACTCGCACCCAGAAATCCCGGGGCTGAAGCCGCGCGACCGCCTTTTCCCGCGCCCGAAGACTGTCCCAGGCGGGGCGGTCTTGGTCCCTGTTCCGGAGAGTGCCGAATCTGCCCCAACCGGCCTCGATGAGTCCACACTCCCTGCGCCCACCCGCGAAGATCTCTGCTTTGCGATGCCTGGACCCCGCCCCTGGAACCCTTAGAACCGAGCGGAGCATCACCCGACTCCGCCGGAGAGCAGGTACCAGCCGATGATGCCGCGAGCCGGGCCGACTCCGCCGCGAGCCCGCGGCGGAGTCGGCATCCCCGCGAAGCACGGTTTCCTCACATATCGGCGAGCTTGTCTTCGGAGTAGGTGATGTACTCAAAGTCGTGAGCGGACTTCACCAGGTTGAAAGCGTACATCTCCGCGTACACGTGTTGACGCAGATTCTGCTCCACCAGCTCACGCCACGGCCGCACGCAGACATGGTGGGTAAGACGCCGAGTCGCCCGGTTGGTCTTCATGATCTGGCGAGCGATCTCCCAAGCCCGAGGCAGGAGCTTCTCCCTCTCCACCACTTCGTTCACGACCCCTAGACGCAGGCAGGTCTCGGCGTCGATGCCCTTCAGCATCAGCGCCATGTAGTTGGCTCGTTTGATGCCAAGCACCTTCTGCATGGCCAGCGTCATCCCATCGCCAGGGACATGCCCACCGTGCATGCCAAAGTGGTCATCCTGCAAGATGAAATCGGGCGTACACAGGGTAATGTCGCTCATCAGAGCCATCTCCCAGTGAATTCCCCGGCCGTTTATCGCAGTGATGGTCGGAATCTCGATGTCGTTGACGAAGTTCTCGACAACCTTCAGGGTGTCATAGATCTGCACATTGAACCGTTGATCGTTGTCGGGAGACTGCTCCACTTCTTTGAAAGAGGATGCGTCCACTTCCGCGATCCATTTGTCCCCCGTAGCTGTGAAGATGAGAACTTCATTCTCCACGTCGTGGCCGATCGTGGTCCAGAGCTCCATCAACGCGTGATGCATCTGGTAGCTCCAGCGGACAGGGCCATCGAGAGTATGCATGCGCACTTCGAGGATGCCGTCTTCCCTCTTGAATCTGAAGAAGTCCTTGAAGCGCTCCGCGTACTCCTCCAACTTGGGCACATGTACGTAGTTGAGTAACGCCATCTTCACCCTCCCTTGTTAGGTCTGGCCTCTTCCTGCGATGTCGAAGTGTGAACCATGAGAGCAGAGTCCCGACCGCCGCCGACCCAGGGCAAGAGTGCATTCCTCCTTGAGCCCTGGATCCAAGTTCCCGGCAGAGCGTCAGGAGCACCTGCCTCTCAGGTTTCCCATCACCCCAGTTCGTTCCCAGCGATGAGGACACTCACCGTAGCCGACCCCGGCTCCCCGCCCTGATTGTGAGTCAGCCCCAGGCGGGGATTCTTGACCTGCCGCGGACCAGCCTTGCCCTGGAGCTGCTTGTAGACCTCGTACAGCATCCGCAGTCCTGTAGCCCCGATGGGGTGGCCGAAGCATTTCAGTCCACCATCGGTGTTGACCGGCAATTCCCCTTCCAGAGTGAAGGTGCGAGCCTCAATGTCTTCTCTCACACGGCCGCGAGGGCTGAACTGGAGATCCTCCATGATGGTGAGCTCGGTGATGGAAAAACAGTCGTGGACCTCGGCTACACTGATCTCCTTGCGCGGATTCTTGATACCGGCCTCCTGGTAGGCAGCGATGCCCCCGCGATAGGTCTCCTCCACATGGGCTAGATCGTAGACCTGGCTCAACCAGCCCTCGCGGGCCCCCTGGCAGATGGATACGGCTTTAATGTAAATGGGGTCCGTACGGAAGCTCTTGGCGAGGTCTGCCCTACAGAGTACAGCGGCAGCAGCTCCGTCACTCACCCCGCAAGCATCGTAAAGTCCCAGCGGATAGGCGATCATGGGCGCATTGATAGCCTGCTCGAGAGTAATCTCACGTTGAAAATGAGCTTTAGGGTTTAGGGATCCGTTGTGATGATTCTTGACCGCGATGCGAGCGAGCAGGCGCTTGCCCTCGTCGAAGTCGAGCCCGTACTTGGCGAAATAGCCCGTAGCCATCATGGCAAACCCTGCCGCCGGCGTCTGAGTCGTGAGCCGGTAGCTCCAGGTGGCTACAGGCCGGGTCTGAGGTAGACCCGAATACCCCGTGTCTTTGAGCTTCTCGGCACCCACCGCAAGCACCAGGTCATAGATTCCTGCCGCCACAGCATAGGCAGCGCCACGGATGGCCTCGGAACCAGTCGCGCACTGGTTCTCCACATGGGTGACCGGGATGTAGGCCAGCTTGAGCGGGGTAGACATGATGGAGCCGGATTCACCGGCGAAGACGCTACCCCACCAGGCAGCCTGTATGTCTTTGGGGTCCACGCCGGCATCCTCGAAGGCCTCATAGGCGGCATCGATGATCATGTCTTCGAGGCTCTTGTCCCAGTTCTCCCCGAACTTGACACAGCCCATACCGACAATAGCCACTTTGTCCTTGATGCTGTTCATGGCTCATCCTTCTTCCGCGCCGGGCATAGCCCGCACCGGGCGGCATTTCCACCAGTAGTTGTAGATGCCATTCACGTAGTACAGGCGACGGAAGGTCATCTCTACCGGCATGCCCACCTTGACCGCGGCCGGGTCGCGGTCGGTCATGTCGCACATCAGGCGGCCGCCCCCCTCGAAATCAACGAAGGTGACCGTCACCGGCGGGTCGATGGTCTGCATGACGTAATCGTGGGAAAAAGAGAACACTCTGGCAGTTACGTCGGTGAAGCGGTAGGGATCCATCTGGTCCTTGCTTTGACAGGTCACACAGACACGCTGCGGAGGATATTGGGGCGTACCGCACACCCGACACTTGGTGCCGGTGAGACGTAGCTCCCAGGACACTTCGCGCCACTGCGCAGCCGGGGAGGGCGCGCGCATCTCGAGCGGAGGTCTCGCCGGCGGTTGGAGCTCGAGGAGCTCGCGCCAGCGTAGGTATTGCTCGTAATTACGCATGAGCGCCTTGGAATTGATATGGCCGCGTACCCCGCGGGCTGCTCGGCAGGTGCGAATCAGGTCAGTGGTCTTGAACAAGACCACATCACAACCGTTCCCGTACGAAGCGAGCAGAACCATCTCATCGGCCCCTGCCTCCTCCAGCTGAGCCACCAGACTCATCAAGCTCATGGCGCAACCGGTGTCGCCCACCGCGGCATGCAGCACGTCGGCCACCTGAGACTTCTCATCGAAGTGCAGTTTCTGACAAAGGCTACGCAGCTGGCGAGGAGTAGGAGAATTGAGAGCCACTCTCGCGATGTCCTCTGCTCGCAGCCCTGCTGAGCGAAGTGTCGCAGAAACACTCTCGACCATGACCTTCAGGTACCCTGCTTCCGTCGCGAAGCGGTCCTCAGCGCTGCGTACAAAGGTGTCACGATCAGAACGCCACACGTCCTGGATCTCGTAGTAACGGCTATCGAAACGGACCAATTCTGCGAGGACCTGGTCACTCCCTACGAGAAGGGCTGCCGCCCCGTCGCCCAGATTGACCTCCGCAGGTCCTGAGGGGTAGCCGAGCCGCATGTCACTTGCCACCACCAGCACAGTGTGCGCCCGACCAGCTGCCACAGCATCAAGGGCGGCTGCCAGCGCATTGGTCCCCGCCCGTAGTGACCCGGAGAAGTCCACAGTCAGTGCGCTATCCGGCAGGCCCAGCACGGCAGCAATGGTCGCAGCGGACTGCTTCTCTTTGTATGGCGGCGTGGTGGAGGCGAAGTAGAGCCCGTCCACAGCAGACGCCTCTCTCCCGCGCAGGCAATCACGAGCGGCCTCCACCGCCATAGTGAGACTGTCTTCATCGTACGCAGCCACTGCCCGCTCGCCGGGCGCGGGCCCGCCGGCCCACGCCCGGGCTATCTCGGCCCGGCTCAGCCGAAAGTAGGGAACGTATGCTCCGTAGGCTACTATCCCCGGCATGAGAGACCTACTTGGTCAGAACGATCTCGCCCAGATAAACGTCCCTGGAGGTCTTGGCCGTCAGGGTGACAGGTTGGTAACCCGAAGCTTCGATCTTGACCGTGTACTGTACGTTCTCCGCCAGACCCTCGAACTCGAAGTCGCCGAAGCCGTTGGTCTTCGCCGACAGCTCCTTACCGTCCCCGCTTAGAAGCACGTCGATCCCCGCCGCCACCTCGCCGACATCACCGTAGATCACAGTACCCGCCACGAACTTCTTGGGCAAGTTCAGGTAGGTAACCTTGTCCTTGAGGTCGTACTCCGGATGCATAGGCACCACCTGTCCCGTAGCGAGCAGCATGGAGACCTTGCTTTCCGGGTCATCCAGGTCACCGAAGGTGAGCGCGCTGGCGGGGCAGGACTCCACACAGCGAGGCTCGGGCTCGCCTTGGTCTAGTAGATGAGCGCAGAAAGTGCACTTCTGCGGCAACTCCCGTTCTTCGTTCCACTCGATGACGCGGTAAGGACAGAGGTTGAGCAGGGCTTTGTTGCCTTTGGCCTTCTCCGGATCGATCATGACTATCCCGTCAGACCTGCGATACACCGCTCCGCTCTGGTCCAGACGAAGGCAGGCAGCGTCCTCGCAGTGCATGCAGGTGACCGGGACATGGTTGACCTTGACCTTCGGGAAGCGGCCCCGCTCGACCTCGATGACCTTGATCCAATTCATTCCCCTCAGCGGCTGGGCCGCCGAATAACCGGGGTACTCGTTGCCGGCAAACTCGTCTCGGCAGGCCAGAAAGCAGTTGTAGCAGCCGATGCACTTGGAAACGTCTATAACCATCCCATACCTGGTCATCAGTCTCAGGCCTCCCACTTCCGTACTTCCACAAGGAACGACATATTTGCCTCACCGTAAGCGTTCTTGCTTGTCATGCGCGAGGGCGAAAGCAGATTGACGCAGCCACCGCGGTCTATGCTGCCAGGTACGCCCGGTTCCAAGGGGTCATACTTGGCGCCGGCTTGGTACGAGTGGACCAGTCCCGGGCGGCAACGTTCGGTCACCAGAGCCACCCCCAAGACACGGGCCCGATCGTTGTATACCAAGATCACATCGCCGTCTTTGATGCCGCGGGCTTCGGCGTCGGCAGGGTTCATGCGGAACGGCCAATAAGCGTAGCCGTCCTTCTTGACGCGATGCTGTTTGATGTCGTTCAACCAATCGATCTTGTTGTCCTGATGGGTGTGATAAGAGAACTTGGCGTGCGGCGTCATCAGCTGGAGCGGGTACTTCTCGACGATTCCCTTGGACTCGTGCCCTTCGAAGAGCGGGATGTAACGAGGAATCGGGGGCCGTTCCTCGTCATCGGGGAAGTACTGCTCGAGGATGGAGCGCTTGAATTCGATCTTCCCGCTGGGAGTCGCCATCTGGGTGGCCTTCTCATTACCCTGGAGAGGATTGAAGCGGTCCGGTGTGTCGACCGGTCTCCCCTCGTAATACCACTTGTTCGACACGGTGGGCTTGTAGTCTTCGGGAACCGAAGGCACCACAAAGTAACCCTTCTTCTTGAACTCCTCATAGGTGATGTACTTGGGTAAGTCGGTGTATTCGAAGACCTTGCGAATCCAGTCCTCTTCGGAGTTCCCCTCGGTGTACTCGTCGTAGATGCCAAGCCTCTTGGCCAGCTCGCAGTAGATCTCGTAGTCAGGCTTTGACTCCCACAAAGGCTCGATGCATTTCTGCTGATAGATCAAGATGCGGTGGTTGCAGTTGACGTTGCCGTTACCGTAGCCGCCAGGCTGAGCCCACTCGGAGATGTCCGCGTGCTCGAAGTTGGTGGAGGCGGGAAGGATGATGTCCCCGAACTTGGTCTCACTCTGCCAGTGGCAGTCCTGCATCACCACGAACTCCAGTTTGGGTGACTGGTACATGCGCACCCAGCGGTTGGTATCGGTCATGGTGGAGATGAAGGACCCTCCGTGCCGATGGATCATTCTGATCTCGGCCCCGTTGGGACCGGGCTCGGGATATTCCATCTTCTTGAACTGCTGAGTGGGGTATTGGACACAAAAGCCTTCGCCCCGCCACTCGATGTGGCCGTTCAATATGGCCTCGGGCAGCAGCAGTCGGTAGACCCTCTGGGTGACTTGGTTGCGGTTCGGGAACGTCGGCTGTTTGGCCACCAGACCGAAGACGTCCCAGCCCGCATCCGAGTAGCCGGCGCTCTTGAAACTCATGTTGAGAGGAGCCCCGTGGGCAGTGCCGCCCCAGATGTTGACGCCGTCCTTACCGATGCCCTGCATGGCGATCAGGTGGATCATAAGGCTGGCCCATTCGGTCGCATAGGCGTTCCGGCAGGCCCCCGCTGTCCCGTACTGAGAACCGCAGGCTAGCATGGTCTTCTTGGAAGCCCACTCCCGCGCCAAAGCCCGGATGGTATGAGCCGGGATGTCGCAGATGGGAGCTGCCCACTCGGCAGACTTGGGCACCCCGTCCGTCTCACCTAGGATATAGGCCTTCCACTCATCAAAGTAGGCCGTACGGTTCTCGATGAACCAGTGATCATAGGTGTCGTCCACGATCCACTGGTAGGCGATGGCCTCCGCCAGAGCGGCATCGGTGCCAGGTCGTGGCGCCAACCACTTGTCGGCCATGTGCGCCGCGGTCGCGTTGCAGTAAGGGTCGATGAAAATGCCGGTTATGCCCAGCTCGCGTAGCCATTCCCGCCAGATGACGGTCTCCTGCCCTCCGTAGCCTCCGGCAGAGGTGTTCGGATCCACCGACCAGTAGACCACCTGCTCCGTGTGTTTGAGCGCCTCCGCTAGCATGTCGAAGTTATCGCACTGACCGAAACGCCAGTACCAGCCCCAAGTGTGCATGGACCCCCAGTGCCAGCCCTCCCAGCTGTCAGGATTGTCTAGCAGCTGGGTGTAGCCCAGGATGTTGTAGAAGCGCGGCATGGGGCCCATCTTGTAGAAGAGTAGGCCGTAGTTGTGATGAGAGGAAACAAAGGCCGTGATGGCGGCCGGTCCGTACGTCTCCCGAATGCGCTTGATCTCACTGGCGACTATGTCAAGCGCTTCATCCCATGAGATCCGCTCGAATTCGTCCCTTCCCCGCAGCTCCGGATGCCTCTCCCCGTTTGGGTCGAAGTGCTTGCGCTTCATGGGATACTTGATTCGGTTCTCCGAGTAGACCCGCATCCGCTCAGCCACGTTGAAGGGGTTTATCGTCGTCTTGCGGGGATCGGAGAATCTCTTGCCTCGGGCCTCGATGGTCCAGTGGCCTCCGTCCTCTTCGGTGAGCCGCAAAGGACGCATGCGGGTGATCACCCCGTCCTTCACGGTGACCTTGACGATTCCCCCTATCGCGCAGTTGATGAATTCCTGTTCCGCCATGTGCTTACGCCTCCCACTTCGCTATTTCAACCAGACAGGAGTTGTTGGCCTCGCCCGGAACGTTCCTGGAGACCATCCGGGAAGGGCTGAGCAGGTTCACACACCCACCTCTATCAGGGCTGCCCGGCTGGCCAGGCACCAGGGGGTCGTAACGAGCAGCTGATTCGTACGAGTGGACCGTCCCCGGCCGCACTCTCTCGGTGACGATTGCAGCACAGAGCACGATGCCCCGATCGTTGAACACTTTGACGATGTCCCCGCTTCTGATTCCCCGGGGTTCTGCATCTGAAGGATGGATGCGGAGGGGCCACCAGGCATAGCCGTCTTTTCTCACCCGGTGTTGGGGTATGTCATCCAGCCAGAAGCTCTTGTTGTCGTTGTGAGTGTGATAGGAGAACCGCGGATGCGGACTTATCAGCTGAAGGGGATACTCTTCGGCAAGATCCTTGGTCTCGTGGCCCTCCCAGCTGGGGATGTACCTAGCCATGGGCGGCCTCTCCTCGTCGTCCGGAGCGAAGGTCTTGAGGGTCTGGCTGACGAACTCGATCTTGCCGGAAGGGGTCGCCAAGCCTTCCTTGCCGAACACTGGCGAGCCGGGAGGTGTCCTATTCTCCGAGTCTAGGTCGCAGGGCCGGCCTTCGTAGAACCAGCGGAAGGAGACCTTGGGCTCTTCGTCGGCCGGCCGCGGGGGGACCACGAAGTACCCCTTGCGGGTGAACTCCTCCCAGGTCAGATACTTGGGGAGGTCCGAAGCCTCAAAGACCTTGCGATTCCAATCCTCGTAGTCGTTGCCCTCGGTGTACGCTTCCTCAAAGTCGAGACGTGCGGCCAGCAGGCGGTAGATGTCATAGTCGGGCTTCGACTCCCACAGAGGTTCTATGCACTTCTGCTGGTAGATGACCACTCGGTGGTTACAGGTGAAGTCGTTGAAGCCATATCCCCCGGCGGCTCCCCATTCGGAGAGATCCGAATGCTCGAAATTGGTCGAGGCAGGCAGGATGACGTCCCCGAACTTGGTCTCACTCTGCCAGTGACAGTCCTGCATCACCACGAACTCCAGATTGGGATGCTGATACATGCGCACCCATCGGTTGGTGTCCGTCATAGTGCTGATAAAGGAGCCGCCGTGGCGGTAGATCATCTTGATAGGCGCCCCGTTGGGTCCAGGCTCCGGACAGGTGAACCTGCGGAACTGCTGCTCGATGGAATTGCCACAGAAACCTTCTCCTATCCAACTGACAGGCGGGTTCATGACGATCTCTGGGAGCAGCAGCCGGTAAGTCTTCTGCGTGACCGGATTCCCGTCCGGGAAGTAGGACTTCTTCCCCACTGCCCCGAAAGCGTCCCAGCCGTTGTCTGAGTACCCGAACATCCGGAAGCGGTAGTCGATGGGGCCTGCCCCCGCGGTGCCGCCCCAGAAGTTGACCCCCGGTCTTCCCAGCCCTTGCATGGCCATGAGATAGACACACAGTCGACACCACTCTGTGGCGTAGGCTTCGCGGCAGGCTCCAGTGGCCCCAAATATGCTGCCCACCGCCAACATGGTCTTCTTGGCCGCCCACTCCCTAGCCAGCGCCGCTATGGTGTGGGCCGGGACACCACAGATCTCGGCCGCCCACCCAGGCGTCTTGGCTACACCGTCTGTCTCCCCTCGGATGTGCTTGGCCCATTCCGCAAAACCGTACGTCCGGTTCTCGACGAAGACTTTGTCGAAAGTCCCCTCCTGCAGCCACACGTAGGCTATGGCTTCCGCCAGCGCCGCGTCGGTACCCGGACGGGGAGCGATCCACTTGTCTCCCATGCTTGCAGCTGTGCAATTACAGTACGGGTCGATGACCACGAACTCGATCCCTAGCTCCTTCATCCACACCCGCCAGATGACGTTCTCTTGGCCGTGATACATGTGGGAAGTGCTGTTAGGATCTACCGACCAGAAGACGATCATGTCGGTGTGCTTGAGGGCATCCTGCAGCAACTCTGACTGCTCGCAATGGCCCAGACGCCACCAGTAGCCCCAAGCATGTGTCGCTCCCCAGTGCCAGCCTTCCCAGCTGTCGGGATTGTCTAGGCACTGACTGTAGCCAAGGATGTTGAAGAACCTGCCGAACGGACCCATCTTGTAATGCAGGAAGCCCCAGTTATGGTGAGAGGACGTCATCGCGGTGATCGCGGCCGGGCCGTATTCGGCCCGGATACGTCGGATCTCCCCAGCCACCAGATCGAGCGCCTCCTCCCAGGAGATGCGGACGTACTCATCCTTGCCCCTGAGCTCCTGGCGGCGGTCACCGCTCGGATCAAAATGCTTACGCCGCAAGGGATACTGGATCCGGTTCTCGTAGACCCGTTGCCGCTCGGGGACTTCGTAGCTTTGCAGAGTGGTCTTTCGCGGGGGGCTGAACTTCCTGCCCCGAGCCTCGATGATCCAAGAAGGAGCGTCGGTCTCGTCAAAGCGGAGGGGCCGCATCCGCGTGATTACCCCGTCTTTGACATAGACCCTGACCGGTCCCCCGACCGTACACTGTATGCACACTTTTTCTGCGGACAAGCTGTTCCTCCCCAGTCATTGAGCCTCTCGGGCTTGGCGAGCCTTGCCGTCCAGGCCTGTTTCACGGCTCTTTCCCGAAGTCATCCCTAGCCGGAGTCCTCCAGAGACCAGAACCTCACTGTTTCCGTAGCACCCCCCTAGCCCCGGACCCGGCAAGAGCACGGGGCCAGGGGATAGCTATCACCTAGTCGGTCAAAGCTCCACGAAAAGGACGAACACCGGATTCTGGACGGGAACCTCCGTGAGCACCTCAAGGCCGCCAGTGTCCGGGTCGACCGCATAGGAGCGGACTACATCCGCGGGCCGGTCGGGGACCAACAAGAAGGACCCGTCGGGAGAAAGGGTCATGCATCGCGTCGCCCCTGCCGGGTCATCGGACTTGCTGACCGTGACGTGCCCCGCTCGGGTGAGGTGGCCATCTTCCTCGATCTTGAACCACACGATGGTGTCCTCGCCGCGGTTGTTCATGTAGACGAACTTGCCGCTAGGATGCACCTGCAACGTCGCTGGCTCATTGCGTCCCGTAAAACCCGAGATGGTGGACTTCTTGTCGATGAAACGGAGGCTCCCCGTAGCCGCGTCAAAGGCGAAGGACCAGAGCTCGGAAGCGAACTCACAGGTCATGAACATACGACCCTTCTTGTCAAAGGCGGCATGTCGAGGACCGGTGCCTAGGGGACACTGATAAACCGAGGCGAGCTCCAGCCGGCTACCTATGCGGAATACATAGACCCGCTCCCCCGCCTTCTCGCAGACCACGAGGAACTGTCCGGAAGGATCCACCACCACGATATGGGCATGAGGACTGGCCTGCGCATGGCCCCCGCCTTGGGGCGAGCTATTGGGATCGATGCCGCGGCCGGTCAGCACGAATACGTCTTGGACTTCACCGATGGAGCCGTCATCTTCCAGACCGTATTGCACCACAGTCGAGTCGTCATACTCGAACTTCTCGACCCATCTGCCCTCAGCCGTCTCGACTACCTTCACTACGTGGTCGAAGAAGCCGTGATTGGCCGTGAACAGCAGCCTCTTCTCGTCATGGATGGTTACCGCCGCCGGCATCGCCCCCACCGAGCGCTGGGAGTTGAGGAAAGTCAACAACCCGGTGGCGGGATCCACCCGCCATGAAGACACGTTGGAGGCTGGACGGATCGGGCCCCGCCCATCGGTCTTCCTCTCGTCGACCGCGTAAAGAACCGAGCACTTCGGCGAATAGGCGAGGTAGCCCGCTCTCTTGGGCCACTCGCCGGTAGTTCCGAGAAGATTCAGACTGCTGCCATCGGCGCTCACTTCAAAGATGGAGATGCCGCCGCCTTGGAAATTGGCTACGTGGTTGCAGCCCACATATGCGATCAGACGCTTCTGTCCTTCGCTCACGTCTTCACTCCCTCAGTATGCACTCTCTGCCACTAGACCTCTGCCCCCAGGTATTCATTCACGGCTTGGGCGGAACCCCGGGATGGTCGGGATACTTGGCGGCGATCTCGAGCACCCGTGGATCTTGCAGGCACATTAGGTAGCCGTTGTCGTAAACAAGCTTGTCGTTGACTGTCAAAGTGACGTTTCTGATGTCAGCGGTGATGTGTGGGTAGTAGTTGTAGTTCTCGTTAGCCGGAGCCGAACCCACGTGCCAATGGACATTCGAAGTGTGGGAGTGGTCGATGATGCGCTTGTAAATAATGTTCGGGCACTGGTCCTCGGTGACCTTGGCGTTGGGATGGATGCCGAAGTGGAAGGTGTCGAACTTCCAGATACCGTCCCCGACCTTCTGCTCCATCACTTTGAGGAACCGTTCAAGAGCTTCCGCCTCCTTGCCGCCCGATATCCTCGCCATCCGGCTGTCTTTGACTTCGATGCGGATCGGTTCTTTCCAGGCGGGCGGGATACCGATGTAGCGTGACCACCAGGGCAACATGCAGTCAAACACCAGGACCCCGTTCACATCCTTGCAGTTGATGGGCGGGTGGACCCATTCCGGCCAGGGGATGTAATGGCTGGCGTCTCTACGCCAGGAGTTGTAGGGCATGCCAGGAATACCTGGGCGTTGCTGCGGATCCAAGGTGTATCCCTCAAGATGCGTCCCGTTGGGATCCGTCATGACGAACTTGGCCATGTGCGTCATGAACGGGTCCGAACTGATGTGGCGGATCCAGACTACGAGCTCATGGGGTGTCTGGGCCCACTCGGTCATGAGTAGCGCCGCCGTCACCGGGAACATCCGCACGTACCAGGTCTTGACTTCCTCTATGTATTTGCGGAACTCCGCCACCTCTTCGATGGCCAGGTCCAAAGAGGTGTTGATGAATACGTCAGCGTCCCTGATGGCCCCTTTGACCACCGGCGGCAGACGCCAGCCGTGGACGGGCATGACCTCGTCTATCCACAACACCGAGCAGTTGGCGCCACGAGACTGGACCACGGCCTGAGTCCACCCGACGGCCTGCTCATCCACCAGGTTGTCGCTCCCGTAGAGGCCATCGCTGTGAGCTAGGATGACCACTTCCATGCCCGGCTTGATCTCGGCGCAATGGTCCACCATCTGGGTGAGGGACTTGAGCGCCGCTTTGGGGATTCCGTATTGATGACTCACGATGTTTCTCCTTTCAAAGCCTCGCCCCCGTTTGGGCCGTTCTCGGCGCCGTTGGGATCGAGGGGGAATCTCAGGTGCCACTCGGGGATACCAAGGTCCTCAAGCGCGCGCCTCCTGACTTTGAAAAGTAACGAAGCCAGACGCTGTCGCTCACTACGGCTGAGGACCGAAAAGATGCGACGGTCGGTCTGATTGTGAAGAGATTGCTCGAAAACCTCGCGACCCTTGTCCGTAAGCTCGACTTCCACCTTGGAGCGACCGGTGCCCCTATGGCGGGCGATTAACCCGTCAGCCTCCATGCGTCTGAGCATCTCGGTCACTGAATTCAGCTCCCTGAACAGGTCACGAGCGATCTCCACGGGAGTCGTGCGTCCTCCGTGGTTCTGGATGATGAACAGGATGGCCCGACGTTCGTTGCTGATACCGAAGCGCGCGTAGTCCCTTTCGCGCGCCCGCAAGATGGCATCCCTGGTCTGCGCGATGAGCACCCACAGCATGAAGTATTCGTCGGGAGAAAAACGCGCGTCTTCGGTCTCAGTCATTGCTTCACACCCCTATCTTGAAGAGCCTTGCCGCATTACCACCAAGGATAAGGCTTTTGCTCTCCGCGGGGATGTCCAGGGCGTTGATGATCTCGATGCCCCTCACAAACCACTCCCGCCGCACCGGATAGGAACTTCCGTACAGGATGTGGTCTACACCTAGGACCTTGACGGCGCACTCCAGTTGCGCCTTACCCCATTGCGGGGCCCCCGACGTATCGAAGTAGATGTTATCGGACAGGTGCCGGCGGACACGTGCGACCTCTTCTTCGTTGAAATCCAGTCGCTTTAGCTGATCCCTTACCGCTACCACTTCTGGTGCCAGCCCATTGACAAAGGCGAAGAAGCCTCCGCCCAGCATAGAGTGGACCAACTTCAAGTTGGGACACTCGTCGAACAGGTCGCTGAAGATCTCCCGCCCTACTCCAGTCGCCTGATCTACACACCGTCCGAGTTGCCGCCGCAAGTTTGTGTACTTGAGCAGCGAGCCATAGTCGACCGGCAGAGGCGTGTGATGCACGACCACGGGCACGTCCAGCTTGTTGAGCTCCCGGAAGTAGGACCGGAATTCGGGCTCATCCAAGTAGAGCCGGCCATAGTGGACCGCCATCTGCACCCCGGAGAAGCCCAGCTTGTCTAGACAGCGTTCGACCTCAGCTAGACACTCGGGATCCCCCCAAGGAGGCACTACCGCTAGGGCGCGAAAGCGACCGGGATAGCGGTTGATGTGCTCATACAACCGGTCATTGACCTGCTTACACAGATCGATGGTGAGCCACTCCTGCCAGCAAGGGACGCGCAATATGCCTACGCTTACGCCGGCAGCGTCCATGTCCTTGAGCTGGGCATCGACGTCGTACTGCTTCTCTATGTAGTTGAGATTCTCGAAGCCCTCCGGCTTCTCCAGCACTATCTGCTTAAGATCGGTGCCCGGCACCACCCTCACATAACAAGACCAATCGTCGTCTCTGGAAACACAGTTGACGAAGGCGTCGCGCAAGGCCTCGTCGGTGAAGAGATCCTCCGGAAGCCAATGCATGTTGGCGTCAATAATCATCCAATACCTCCATCCATACCCCCTCTGCCGTCTCCATGATTGTCCAGACAACTTGCTCAGTTATATCCGTATACGACTTCGTATACGAATGTCAACCAGACTACCCCATTTTCTCTACGAAATCAAGGTCAACGGGCGCAACTCGTGGCCCGCGGCTATCCCGGCTCCGTTGCCGTTAACGACACTGGGCTGGATCCTTTCCCGCAGAACTACAGTCCTCGGAGCACATCACCCCGACTTCATGAGGCTCGGCAACCATGTGCTAAGTCCGGGAATGAATACGAGCAAGAGCAGCAAGAGGCACATGGTCCCTACGAAAGGAAGCACCCCCCGGAAGATGGTGTACATGGGCACATCCCGGTGCTGGCCGGCCAGTGTGAAGACCACCACCCCGACTGGCGGCGTGACACAGCCGATCATGATCGATAGGACCGTGATCACACCCAGTTGCAGCGGCGAAAACCCCATGTCGACCAGAATGCTAAAGAAAATCGGCAGGGTGATGATCATTACCGACCATATGTCCATGAGCGCACCGAGGATCAGGTACAGAACACACACCAGGATAAGAATCGCGTACTTGTTGATGGATGCCTCGGCGATGGCATCGGCGAGCGTAGTGGCAAGCTCGGTGGTCGTGATGAAGTAGCTGAAGTAGCGGGCGCCCATGATCAGCAGCAGGATCATCGCCGAAGTCCGAGTCGCCTCCACCAGGGAACGACCGATGGTCCGAAGACTGAGCTGGCGGTAGAACAGACTCACCACGATCACTGCCACTGTCCCGACCGCCCCTGCCTCCGTGGGCGTAAAGAAGCCAGCCATGAGGCCGCCCATCACTAGCAGGAACACGATCACGACACCGACAAGTCCCTTGAGGGACTTCAGTCTCGCCAGAAGATTGCTCGGCTCGTGCTTGGAGGACAGGCCCGGATTCAATCTGCACTGCAAGGCTATCTGGCCCATGAACATCAGCGTGAGCACTATTCCCGGTATGATCCCGGAGATGAACAAGGGGCCGATGGGCGTCTCAGTTATAAACCCGAAAACCACGAACGCGGCACTGGGCGGGATCAGGATACCGAGGTTGCCCCCTGCAGCGATGGAACCGAAAGACAGCCTGTCGTCATAACCGAACCGCCGCATCTGGGGAAGGGCTGCCTTGTTCATCACGGCCGCCGTGGCGATATTGTCCCCGCAGACTGCACCGAAGGCCGCGCAGGACCCGACGGTCGCCATGGCAAGGCCGCCCCGCAGATGCCCCACCCACTTGTCAAAGGTATCAAAGGCTGCTCGTATGACGCCGCCCTGCCCAGCGATAACCCCCATAACCACGAACAGAGGGATGACTACGAGGATCGGTGAGGAGGCCACTTCGAAGACCGTGGTAGCGAGCGTCGACTTCGCAGCTGCCAGTCCTCTGGTCAATGAGAAACCGATGAAGCCGGCCGCCATGAGAGCAAGCCCCACATGGAGCCGGAGAAACATCAGGCCGAAGAAGATGACAGCACCTATCAGGGCAATCACCCACAAGGGAAGGTCAGCCATCAGTCCACCGCCTTCCCCAGGGAGCCGATGAAGCGCCCGACGTAGATGGGTATGAGCGTGAACACGCCCGCCGCCATAAGGTATGCGAAGGGGTATTTGGGTATCTCCAAGGTTCCCGGCGTGGTCTCGCCGCGGGCCTGGATCTTGATGCCCCACGCGATCATCTGCCAGAGCACGATGCCCAAGACGGCCAACGCTATGAGGTAGATGAGGGGTGCTATCACACGTCGGACCGACGCCGGAAAGCGTTTGACCAGCACATCCACTGTCATCTTCTCGTGCCCCATGTGCTCGGCACCGAACACTGTGGCAGTCATGATCAGCAGGGAAAGCCTGGTGATATCCATTGATCCGGGCAAGGGAGAGCCCAGAAGCCGCCGCCCGACCACGGAGTACACCATGGCAAGCACAAGCAGCCCCAAGACCGCTGCGCCGATGTAACCGAACCAGATGTACACAGGTCTGTACAAGTCTTCGAGTCGCCGGGCGAGTCTGGCGGGACCCGAGGTGGAAGCAGCCACCGTCTGGTCGGCTTGCCGATGGTCGCTCATTCTCGTCCTTTCACCGTGATGGTCGGCCCTGGTCGCAGAACGACCAGGGCCGACCGTGGGTATCCCGTTAAGGTCACTCGTTACTGCGCCGAATACTTCTTAACCAGCTCGGCGATCCTGTCGATCACCGCCTGGCCCGGCTTATCGGCACCCAGAGATTGCACCCACTTGTCCCAAACCGGCATCAGGGCCTGCTGCCACTGAGCCCGTTCTTCGGCAGAGAGCACGTAGATGGGCGGCTTGCCCTGACCCTTGTCGGAACCCTCTACCGCCTTCTTGGCGCCAAGAGTCGCCTTTTCGTTCGCGTCCGTATACTTGGCAGCCGCTTCCTGACCGCTCATGCTCATGATGGCTTCCTGAACGGCAGCCGGCAGGGAGGCCCAGCGGTCCTTGTTCATGACCAGCACCCAACAGCGATAGAAGAAGTCGCCCTCGGTACGGAACTTGGTCACGTCCTTGAGACCGGTGCTCAGCATCAGCGAGTAGCTGACGAAAGCGCCGTCAGCCAGGCCGCGTTCCATGGAGGTGGCAAGATCGCCTGTCGAGATCTCGACCGGAGTCGCCCCCAGGGTGTCCAGAATCCAGGTCTCCACTTTGCCGCCGGAACGCATCCGCATGCCTTTGAGATCAGCCGGCAGCTTGACCTCTTTGTTCCCTGCATACTGAGCACCAGAGATGACCGTGACCCCGAGCACCTGGAGGTCTTTCCACTCATCCTTGGCATACTCCTGGATGATGTCCCAGTACACCTTTGCGGCTACCACGGCGTTCGGGAACAGCATGGGCAAGGAGCCGACCTCTGAGATCGGAAAGACACCAGCGTTGTACTCGGGCTCAAGCAGAGCGATGTCGGCTGCCCCAGAAAGTACGGCGTCCAGTAGCTGCTCGGACTTCACCAGCGAGTTCTCGCCATAGTGGGTGATTTTGACCCGACCGTTAGTGGCCTGCGTTATCGAGTCAGTCCACGGCACCAGGTAAGCCGTCACCAGGCTGGCACGTGAGGGAGTGCCGTAAGCGAACTTCAGCTCATAGGTCTTCCCTTCATCAACCGTGGTGGTAGGGCCGGCTGTCGTACTAGTCTCCACAACACTGGTGGTGGTAGGCGCAGCAGTGGTGCTAGGGGCAGCAGTGGTCGTGGTCTCCTCCGCTTCGCCGCAGCCGGCGAGAAGAACAGCCAACCCCAGGGCCACCATCAGCAACACCAGCAGTGCAAGTCGTTTCTTGTTCATGTCTTACCCCCTCTGCGAGGTTCGATTGACGGTCGTTGGTCGACAGCTTGTCTGTGACTCTTGAAACCCCGTCCCCCTGTGCCGATAGTCATACCTCCTATTCGAACTGGCTTGACTTCGGTCGTATCCGCCTTCGTATACGAAGTCGTATTAGCTTATGCTGACGCGCATCTGCGGTCAATATCTGTGTACACTTGAATTAGTCGATGCCGAGCATCATTGGTCGACCAACTTTAGTAGGGGCAGCTAACTAGCGGAGGCATTCTGGCAGCCATGGGAGCGTCCGCGCCTGAGCGACTCGGACCGGGAACTGGCCGACTCAGGTCGGCAGCGGGCCAGCTGGCCAAGAACCCCCATTTCTGGGTGGTATTGGTCCTGTGTGGCTTGATCCTTTTTTTCTATCAAGCCTGGCCTTGGCGCGACTGGCAGCTGGAGAAGGGGGTCTGGCGCTTCTTCCCTTGGCTGGCTCAGCTTGAGCCATTGGTAGTCAAAGTCGAGCTCAAGTACCATCTTTTCGGGGCTTTATTCCTCGTGCCCATCATCTACGGGTCTCTCGTCCTTTCCTGGCCCGGCGGCATGTTTGCCTGGGCTTTGTCGCTCATCTGGGTTCTACCGACGCTCCTATCCTGGAGGAACAGCGCTGTCCTCCTCAACTTGGCCTTCCTCCTCATTCCGGTGCTGCTGGTAGCCATCATCAACGGCGAGCGCCGGTGGCGGGAGAGCGAAAAGCGACATTTTGCTGAGCGTGAAGAGGAGCGCAAGGCATACATCGCCAAACTGGTGGAAACGCAGGAGGCCGAGCGACGGAGAATCGCCCAGGAACTGCACGACGAGACCCTTCAGACCCTCATGGTGATAGCCAACAAAGCCGACTCGCTGGCGACAGCAAGCGGCGATGGACAGCTGGCTGAGGGTAACCGCTGGATAAAGCAGGAGCTCCTCAAGACCATGGATGACCTGCGCCGGCTCAGCATGAACCTGCGGCCGAGCATCCTCGACAACTTCGGGCTCGTCTCCGGAATACGGTGGCTGGTCAACCACGGCAACACCCAAGGCAGCTGCCACCTGGAGGTGACAGTCGTCGGCGCTGAACAGAAGATGTCGAGCCTTGCTGAGGTTACTGCCTTCCGCGTGATCCAGGAAGCCATAGCCAACATCCAGCGGCATGCCCAGGCCAAGCGCGGCAAGGTCATCTTGGAGTTCGAAGAGGACCGACTGGGGCTGGAAGTGTGGGACGATGGGGTCGGTTTTCAGCCCCCGGATCGATTGGGGACGCTGGTGAGTCAGAGCAAGCTGGGGATGCTGGGCATGGAACAGCGCGTC
The DNA here is from genome assembly GCA_937148845.1 of uncultured Actinomycetes bacterium. Lineage (GTDB taxonomy): Bacteria > Actinomycetota > Thermoleophilia > RBG-16-64-13 > RBG-16-64-13 > CAKZRW01. Next base: position 21,552 of record CAKZRW010000078.1, read on the forward strand.
CTGTCGCTTGGCGGCAATATAGAAATCGAATCCTATCCTGGCAGGGGAACCCGAATCTGGGCCGAGATACCGTATCAGCCCTTAACCGAGATCATCCAGCTTGATAAGGCCTGACTTCAACGCTACAAAAACCGCCTCGGTCCGCGAGCGTACGTTCAGTTTCTGGAAGATATCGGCGAAGTAGCTCTTGACCGTGGCCTCGGTCACCCCGAGTGCGGCCCCTATTTCTTTGTTCGACAACCCCCTGGCCGCCATCGTCAGCACTTCCAGCCCCTTGGGGTTAAGGTTAAGAGTGCAGTGGGTGACTTGCCTGAGCGGTCGCGAAACATGCTTCAGCGCGTACTTGAGCACTTCCTGGGAGACTTCCGGGGAGAGCACCATATCTCCGTCTCTGACCGCCCGGATAGTGTGTATGACCTCCGGCCCGAAGATAGATTTGACCAAGTAGCCGCTGGCCCCGGCCTGGAGGATGCTGAAGATGGTCTCCACGTCAGTGTGCACGGTCAAGATCAGCACGGAGGTGAGCGGGTAAGAAGCTTTGATCTGCTTGGTAGCCTCTACCCCGTTGAGCACCGGCATGCTGATGTCCATTATGACTATGTCGGGTTGAAGCTGCCTCGTCATGTGGATGGCTTCCTGCCCATTGCCGGCCTCCCCTACGACCCGGAAATCCGGCTCCCCCTCCAAGATGTCACGCAAAGCACGTCTGACCAGGGGATGATCATCCACCAGGAGGATGCGGACCCCGCCCGGTCCGGCCGCCGGCGCCTTCGCCGGCCGGCTTTCCTGTCCTTCTTCCTGCGTCATCTGCGCTCTTTCCAATGTTGTTTCCCCTTGGCAGCGGTCAACTGGTTGATGCCCGTCTGCACACATCAAGCTTAGCTTCGCAGCGACTGTTTGGACAACAGCGCTATCCGGCGACCAAGCGCTGATGTATTCTCGAAACAAAGGGAAAGGAGGGCGGACACCATGGCCGTGATCACAATCTCGCGCGAAGCCGGTAGTGGGGGCACCTACATCGCTCAGAGAGCGGCGGAAATGTTGGGCTATCACCTGGCCGACCGGGGCACGGCGGTCGCCGTGATGGAAGAGTACGGCTACTCCCGTTTCGAAGAGGAATTCGACTCCAGGACTGGCTTCCATCTCGAACGCGTCCGTAGCGGCATGGAGAGACCGGAATTGCGCCCGCTGGTCGACCTGCTGCCCCAGATCAGCGTGGCCCTCGCCAATCATGGTAACGTGGTCATCCTGGGGAGAGGCAGTTTCTCCGTCTTGGGGGGGCTGACCGACGTTCTCAACGTACGCATCCAAGCCCCTTTCGGCCTAAGGGTCAGATGGTTTATGGAGCGGCAAGACCTGGAGCAGGGTCAAGCGGAAGCTCTGGTGCGCGAGAGGGACGAGGTCCGGGCCAGTTTTGTCAAATCATGGTACGGTGCCCGCCTGGACGACGCTCGGCTTTTCGACTTGGTGATAGACACCGCGAAAGTGCCTTTGGACACGGCCGTGCAGTGGCTGGTAGAGATGGCCCGGACCTTGGAGAGCAAGAAGAGTGAGGCGGGACGCACCAGTCGCTCGCTGCAGGTCGATCCCAATCTGGCCGCGACGGTCTCACGGATACTCGGCTGCTCCCGCGGCCACCACTAGACGGGGCACCTACCAGATACCGCCTTCAGATAGCAAGACCGCCATCTACGGGCAGAACCGCGCCCGTGATGAAGGAGGCCGCATCTGAGCACAGCCAGACCACAGCCTCACCCATGTCATCCTGGGGATCGCCCATCCTGCGCAAGGGCACACCCTCGATCATGCGCTCTCGCATGCCCTCCATCGACGAGGTGATGTTGTCGGAAAGCATGGTGTGGGCTATCGGGCCCGGGCAGACGCAATTCACCCTGATCCCGTGTCTCGCCCCCTCCAAAGCGGCGATCTTGGTGAGAGCCACCACTCCCGCTTTGCTGGAGCCGTAAGCAGCGAAGCCGGGGATCTGGCGGAGAGCCTGGGCAGACGAGCAGTTCACGATCGCCCCTCGACCTTGCTTGCTCATCTGCCTCATCTCGTATTTGAGGCAGAGATAGACACCCGTCAGATTGACATCCAGCTGCCGTCCCCACAGCTCGGTGGAAGACTCCATGATGGGCTCTATCGGCACCCGGACCCCGTCTGGACCGATCCCGGCGTTGTTGTAGGCGAAGTCGAGGGATCCGTATAGCGCGACAGTCTGCTCCACCATGGCCGCTACCTCGTCTTCGACCGTCACATCGCACTTGATGAAGGTGGCTTCCCCTCCCGCCTCGCGGATGATGCGGACGGTTTCCTGCCCTCCTTCGAGGTTGATCCCGTCAGTGACCACCACCCTGGCGCCTTCGCGGGCAAACACGATAGCAACCCCGCGGCCTATGCCCGACCCCGCGCCGGTGATCACGGCCACTTTGTCTACTATGCCCATGCGGTTGTTCTCACCGTATCGTTTCATGTCCCCCTCAACGATCCTCTTTCACAGGAATAGAACGGAAGCAGCCCCTGGAGGCCGCGGTTATCTTACGGCGCCAACCTAACACCCAGAACACACGCAGGTCAACGCGCAGGAGCTGAGGCGCAGACCGCAAGACAAGGCTGACAGCCCTCAAGAGGTCACGGCATGGATGAGTTGTCAGTGCGGAAGAAGCCGCTTGTTGAACGGCGAGCGCCTCTACTTGATCTGCTCAGCCAGGTACTGCGATAGACCTAGCTGCTCGATCTGGTCGAGCTGTGCCTCGATCCAGTCAACGTGGTCTTCCTCGTCCTTGAGGATCGATTCGAAGAGCATCTTGGACGCGTGGTCGCCAGCTTCGGCGGCGACTTTGGCCGAGTGGTTGTACTTGGCTACGGCATCGAGTTCGGCGTCCAAATCATGAGCATGCATCTTGGGCACGTCGCTGCCAATCACGATCTTGCCTAGGTTGCTGACTATAGGCCTGCCCTCCAGAAAAAGTATGCGCTCGATCAGCCTCTCGGCATGTGTCATCTCGGTGATGGCACGCTTCTTGATGACCTCGCTGAGTACCCCGTAGTTCCAGTTCTCGCACATCTCGGCGTGCACCATGTACTGGTTGATGGCGCCCAGCTCTTCGGCAAGACGGGCGTTCAGCAGCTCGATCACTCGCTCGTCGCCTTTCATTTCGGTCCTCCTCTGCGCAATCGGGCTTGGCCTGTATGCGGAAGTACGATCTTTGCCTATCTTACCCACACTGGGCCACATTGGGAACATTGGGCCCGGCGGCGGGCGCCAGAAAGTCTGCCTGCTTTCGCCTACCCGGGGAGAACTACGCCGATGCCGGCCGTAGCGAGCACGGGGGGACGATTGGAACAAGCCTCGACAAAGCAGCCGGTCAGCCTGGATTCTGTGGGCCATACGTCAATGAGCCGTGCTGGATTCGAACCAGCGACACCCGGATTAAAAGTCCGGTGCTCTACCAGCTGAGCTAACGGCCCCTGAAGACCAAGGATTGTAGCCCTCGGTCCAAGGGGTGTCAACGCGGGCTTGGCTCCGATACCGGGCCGGCGTCTTCGCCGCACCGGACTCACTCACCTGCCGAGGCCCCGCTTTGGGACCGTTTGCCTTTACGTGCCGTTTACGCCCAAACGGATATCATCGTCTTCGACGCCCGTCTCACCTAGCCATGAGCTGTCACCGACACGCAGGCGATGTGGGCGTGGCTTTAGACAAGTGAAGACCACCCGGCGTGACAAACTATGGGCGAAGAGGAACCGGTATGAGAGACAAAGGGACTGGACACGACTTCTGGCGATTCTCCGATCTACGCGGGCGCCTTTCGAGGCCTTTGGTGCTGGCCGTCACTGTATTGGCCCTTTCCCTCTTCGGCTTTGTCTACGGCCTGGCTTCTCCCAGCGGGGCCTCCGCCTGGGCGGACTGCCCCAAGGGTCTGGTGAACGATCCCTACCCCGGTCGCTGCGGCCGTTACGTGGATACGAACGGGGATGACATCTGCGACCTCTCGCAGCCCAAGCCGGCTAGCACCACCACGACTTCGCCAGCCATGGCCACCGTCACCACGGGGGAACCACCTACGGGTGACTGCCCGCTGGGCCCCTGCGCAGGTTGTGGAGCCTGCTTCGGCCTGGGAGCCACGAGCTCCTCACCGAGTACACATGGAGAGCTTGCAGTCGAGGCCACCGCGGCTACCGTCGATGCAGCCTCGGGGGAAGGTGAAGCCTCCTTCTTTACTCATTACCTGGTCAGCCCCCTCGCTCTCGGTTTCTTCGTGGTCTATGCGGCCAGCTTCTTCCTCTACAAGAGCAAGAGGATCCGTATCACCACGCACCGCAAAGTTTGGAATGTCCTCTTGCTCCTCACTTTCCTGGTGACCGGCCTCTTCGGGCTCATTTTGGCGGTGCAACTTGACTACGCCCTGCCTTTCCGGCTCCCCCTGGATCTGCTCTTCTGGCATGTGGAAGCCGGCATCGTTATGACCCTCATCTCCTTCTTCCACCTCGGCTGGCACTTCAACTACTACCGCAACCTCCTCCGCCAGACACGCAGGCGTGCCAGCGACGCCCGCGACTGTGCTGACGGGCCGAGGAATAGACCCCCGCTTGAGCGGGTAAAGTCGCGCCATGCGGATACACTACTTGCAGCACGTGCCGTTCGAGAGCCTCGGAGCGATCGCCGAGTGGGCCGACAGCCGTGGCCACTCTGTGACGAGGACTGAGCTCTGGCGGGTGGACAAGGACATGCCAGCCTTGCCTGAACAGACCACCTTCGACTTCTTGGTGGTGCTGGGGGGACCGATGAGCGTCTACCAGGATGCGGAGTATCCTTGGTTGCCTGCCGAACGGGATTTCATCCGCAGAGCAGTCACGACGGGGGGTCGCGTACTCGGGATCTGCCTGGGGGCGCAGCTCATCGCTGCTGCCTTGGGAGCTGCAGTCCACCCCGCCCCCCACAAGGAAATAGGCTGGTACCCAGTCGAGTTGACACCGGCCGGACGCGGACTGGCGGTTTTCGATGGTTTTCCCGCGCGGTTCGAAGCCCTTCACTGGCATGGTGACATGTTCGAGATCCCGGACTCAGCCGTGTGGGCGGCCTCCTCGGTTGCGTGCCCGCATCAGGCTCTAGTCCTCGACCAGGGACGAGTGGTGGGGCTGCAGTTCCACCTGGAAGAGACGCCGGACTCTCTGTCGCTGCTCGTAGAGAACGCGGGTCATGAGCTCGCCGGAGACGAAACGACACCCGGCCCGCGTGGGCCCTGGACGGCTAGCCGAGAGGAGGTGCTCTATGCGAGGGCACCCTACGCCGCCTGTAAGGACCTCTTGTTCCGGCTCCTCGATCGGATGGTGCGCGCCTGACCGAGAGTCCGCGACCGGATGGCACGCGCCTGACCCAGTCTCCTCATCAGGCCCTGCGGCAGCAGCCGGCAGACCAAGAAGACCCAGGAACTGAACATGTCGCGCCGCTGGATATCGGCCCCATTGACCGCTGCCGCGACCAGGGCTCGACGTTGACCGATGTCCTTCTCCGAGCCATTGTTATGAGACAGTGTTACGAAGCGCCACGCCTCGCCGGGGCGTGGCCGTCCCACGCAACCTGAAGGAGGCTTTCGGATGAGCAACACCGGCGGAACCGTCAAGTACTACCCGGCCTACTGGGGCGGCAAGAAGTTAGCCTACCCCAACTTCCCCCCGGAGTCGCCCAAGTTCGCGAATTCGGTGGTAGTGGGCAATCTGATCTTCGTCTCAGGCTGCCAAGGTCAGAACGATGAAACGATGCAAGTGGAGACAGACGTTTTCGAGGAGCAGATGATCATCGCCCTGGACAAGGTGCGCAAGTGCATGGAAGAGGCGGGCAGCTGCATGGACAACATCGTCAAGACAGTGATGCTGCTCAAGAACCTCGACGACTACCCGAAAATGCGGAAGACCGAGCTGGAGTACTACCAGAAATATGCCCCCCGCCTAGTGGAAGACCCCCCGGCCAGCACCTTCATGCAGGTCGGCCTGGCTCGACCCGAGTTCCTCGTGGAGATCGACGTCATAGGCGTGGTTTCTCGAGATTAGGCGAGTGGCGACGAGTCATCCCAGTCTCAGCCGGAAGAAACCCGAAGGGGCCGGCCCCAGGGCCGGCCCCTTCCCTTAGGGTAAATAGTCTTTCCGCTGACTGCTGGTCCGTTTCGCCTCCCCGCTCCGACCCTACCCCGGGGTTCAGTGCCGGAAGTGCCGCCGCCCCGTGACCACCATGGCCATGCCCCGCGACTCCGCCAGCGCAAGAGCCTGGTCGTCGCGTATGGAGCCACCGGGATGGATGACGCAGGTGGCGCCGGCGTTCGCCGCCACCTCGAGAGCGTCGGGAAAGGGGAAGAAAGCATCCGAAGCCACCGCACACCCCTGGAGCGGGAAGCGGGCTCTACTCACCGCCAGGTTGGCCGAATCCACTCGACTCATCTGTCCAGCCCCGATGCCGACGGTCATCAGGTCTTTGGCCAAGATGATGGCATTGGACTTGGTGTGCTTAGCCACCCGCCAAGCGAAGAGCAGGTCGCCCCACTCTTCCTCGGTCGGCTGGCGGGTAGTCACCACACGCATGTTCTCCCGCTGGTCGACCTCACAGTCCCAATCTTGGACCAACATCCCGCCGTAAATCCGCTTCATGTCATAGGTGCCGCAGGTATCGCGGTTCTGCTGGCCGGTAAGAATGCGGATGTCTTTCTTCAGAGTGAGGATCTCCAGAGCCTCAGCCGTGTAGCCCGGAGCCCAAAGTACTTCGATGAAATTGGTGGAAAGTAGACGAGCGAGAGCTTCATCAACCACGCGGTTGACAGCTATGACTCCTCCGAAGGCAGACACGGGGTCGCACGAGAAAGCCTTCTCGTAGGCAGTGGCCACAGATTCAGCCACTGCGACTCCACACGGGTTGTTGTGTTTGATGATGACGCAGCAAGGGAGCGTGAATTCCTCGAGCACACGCCGAGCCGAATCAAGATCAAGCAGGTTGTTGAAAGACAGCTGCTGACCGTGGAGCTGCTCAAGCCGTCCGGCGGATTCTCCTTCCAGGCCCGCAGAGGCATACCAAGCTGCACGCTGGTGCGGGTTCTCCCCGTAGCGCAGGTCCTTAACCTTCACGAGGTCGAGAAGCAGATACTCTGGGAATCCAGGCTCGGCTTCGGCAAACCAGGTGGCGATGGCCGAATCGTAGTGAGCGGTATGGTGGAAGGCTTTGGCGGCCAATCTGCGACGCGTCTCCAAGAACAACTCCCCCTGGTTCGCACGCAGTTCGGCCAGGACTGCCTCATAGTCCGCCGGGTCGGTGACGATGCCCACCCACGCAAAGTTCTTCGCCGCCGCCCTTACCATGCAGGGCCCGCCGATATCGATATTCTCGATGGCCTCGGCCTCTGTCACTCCTCTCTGGGCCACTGTCGCCTCAAAGGGATAGAGGTTGACCACCACCAGATCGATAAGCTTGATACCGAGCTCGGCTATAGCCTCCAGGTGGCTGGATCGCCCCCGGTCAGCCAGTATGCCCCCGTGGATAGCCGGATGCAGGGTCTTGACCCTCCCATCCATGATTTCGGGGAAACCCGTGACTTCGGAAATGCCGGTGACCGGCAATCCCGCTTCACGCAGATGGCGAGCTGTCCCCCCGGTGGAGATGATCTCCACGCCCAACTCCACCAGGCCCCGCACAAAAGGCTCAAGACCACCCTTGTCCGACACCGACACCAAAGCCCGCGCTACCTTCACTTCTCCTCCTCTGCTCACTGCCTCAGCGCTACTATGACCGCCCCCCGTGATTTCTCAGTCTACCGTCACTACCCGGCTCCCTGGAAGTGGGGGGTGTACTCGACCGGCGGCGAAGAGTCTGATGGTATCGGGCAGCAGCCTATGCTCCACGGCGTGGATACGGGTCGCCAGCGTTTCTTCAGTGTCGCCTTCCTCCACTCTTACGGCCTCTTGCGCAATGATGGGCCCAGTATCCATGCCCTCGTCGACAAAGTGGACGGTTACTCCCGTGATTTTCACCCCGTAGCGCAGAGCGTCCTGGATAGCGCTGGTCCCCGGGAACGAGGGAAGAAGAGCGGGATGGAGATTGATGATGCGATAGGGGAAGGCGCGGATCACCGCCGGCGAAAGCAGCCGCATGTAGCCGGCCAGCACTACCAGATCGGGCTCGGCTTCACACAGGGCGGACACTAGAGCTAGATCGTGTTCCTCCCGGCTGGCGAAGTCACGCGGAACCAGCACCCGGGTGGGGATCCCTGCCCGTCGCGCCCTGGTAAGCGCGAAAGCTTCGGGCACATCACTCAGTACAAGGACCACCTCCATCCGGGGCTCCCCCGGAATCACAGGCTGCCAAGTTACCCGATCGGGCTCGCCGGAACGGACCGCGTCGCCGATCTCAGGAACGTCTTCGGAAAGATCCCTGACCACGACCTCCGGACGGTGAAGCTGATCGATGATGGCCTGCAGGTTCGAACCGCTGCCCGAAGCAAGCACGGCCAACCGGAACAGTCTGCGCTGCCCGGGCTGCGCGTCGTCCCCAGACTTAGTCACGAGACGCCCTCCAGCACCACCCGCGGCTCGCCGCGCACGATGCTGCCCAAAACCATGACTTGCTCGCCGCTATCCCGCAACAACCGGCGAGCTGTGTCTACGGCGGCCGCGGGCACGACTAGCACGTAGCCCACCCCCATGTTGAAGGTGGCGAACATCTCCTTGTCGGGGATCTCCCCCAGTTGCTGGATGACACGGAACTCCGCGGGAACGTGCCAATCGGTGAAGCCGAGCCGAGCCGAGAGGTGCCCGGGGATGACCCGGGAAAGATTGCCGACCATGCCGCCTCCTGTTATATGGGCCATAGCCCGCACGGGGACGCCTTCCTCAAGCAGCCGCAGCACGCTTTTCACGTAAATGCGGGTAGGGCGCAGGAGCACGTCCGCAACAGTCTCCTCGCTCTCAGGGAACTGAGCAGACAGGCCCAGGCCGCCCACTTCCAGCACCCTCCGGAGAAGCGAATAGCCGTTCGAATGGAAGCCGCTCGCAGCTAGACCCAGGACCAAGTCGCCCTCCTGGACCGCGGACCCGTCGACAAGGTGCTTCCGCTCCGCCAGACCCACGCAGAAGCCCGCCAGGTCGAACTCGTCAGGAGCGTAAAGACCCGGCATCTCCGCCATTTCGCCTCCCACCAAGGCACATCCAGCTTCGCGACACCCCGCCGCCACTCCCCCGACGATGCGTGCTACCTCGTTGGGGGCCAGCCGTCCGACCGCGACATAGTCCAGGAACAGAAGGGGACGAGCCCCTACCGTGAGAACGTCGTTCACCGACATGGCCACGAGATCGATACCAACGGTGTCAAGCCTTTGGACTTGCTGGGCCAGCAACAGCTTGGTACCCACGCCGTCGGTGGACGTGACGAGTACTGGTTCCTCGAGCCCCCCGGGCAATTGGAAGATCCCGGCGAACCCCCCCAAGGACCCCAACACCCCTGGGATGTAGGTGCTCTCCACGTCGGCCTTGATGAGGTCGACGGCTTCTTCGCCGGCAGCGATGTCTACGCCGGCTTTGCGATAGGTGAGACCCTCACGGTCTTCGTGGTTTGTGAGATCGCGTCCCCGCCTCACTATGCGGTCACCTCCTGGTCGGCTGGGGTGACTGCCTGTCCGTGGAATCGGCCATGGTAGTCGAGGTACTGACTTCATTCGCACCCTCTGCTGCGGTCGTCGATGTGGGCACGAAGACCGCATTGGCAGTGCCGTCACGCAGAGAGGAGAGCGAAGGCAGCTGGACCGGTCGCACAAACACGATGATGCAGACGAGGACAGCGAGCAGGGCGCCGGCCACAGCGAGCAACCGCCGGTTCCGCTCGATCGAACCGAGCAGGGTAGCCAAGAAGAAGCCGCTCAGCAGAAAGAAGAGGACTATGCTCACCGAGCTTTTCACTCGCACAGCGTACCAAAACTGGCGCGGCTTCGACACGCTCGTGGACAGCACCCCGGTTCGATGTTAGGATTTCCGTGCAAGATTGGTGCCTCTACAGTTAGGCCGTGGCTGCCGGTTGGTGGGCTACGGCCGAGAGGGAAGCCGGTGAGAGGCCGGCGCGGTCCCGCCACTGTATCCGGACCTCAGGTCGCGAACAGCGGGTCGATTCGAGACTAGCAAGGTCCGGGAGTCAGACACCTGCTGTAGAGGAGGAGCAGACGCTTTCCGCGGAGAGAGCGAACTCCGCCCGATTTGCGGGCGCCACTCGGTTCGACCCTATCGTGGTCCGGCCGGGGAGTAGCTGCACTGCTCTCCACCATCTTGCAGGTCGTGACCAACATAGTCGAACCGAAAGGAGTCCGTATGCTCGGGCAGTGGACGCTACTCCGTAGTTCAAAGCAGTCACGTTCGCCACAGCCCCTTTGCTTTCTGCGCACGACCGCTGGTGTCATCTCCCTGTGGCTGGTACTCGCCCTCGCGCTGGTATTAGTAGCCGCGAGCAGCTTGGTACTGGCCGGGTGCGGCTCGGAAAAGGCTGAGACTTCCACCACCGCGGCCAGCCCCGGCTTCCCGGTCACAGTGACCGATGACAATGGGAAGACGGTCACCATCAGCGCTGAACCTCAGCGCATCGTCTCCACTGCCCCCGCCAGCACGGAAATGCTTTTCGCGCTGGGCGTGGGCGACCGTGTGGTCGGGGTGACCTCGCTGTGCGACTACCCACCTGAAGCGGCGGCTCTTCCCAAGGTGGGTGATTATCAGGCCAACACGGAAGCGATCATGGCTTTGAGTCCTGACCTGGTAGTAGGCTACTCCGGAAATGAAGAGGCCCTGGCCCCGGTGGAACAGGCGGGAGCAGCGGTCATCATCCTCAACCCCGACTCGCTCGAGGGCATATATGCCAACATCCAGACAGTGGGAGCCGCCACGGGCAAGATTGCTGAGGCGACTGCCTTAGTGGACAAACTCAAGAGCGAGATAAAGCAGGTCACTGAGGCCGCAACCGCCACCGGGGAGTCACCCAAGGTGTTCTATGCGCTCGATAACACCCTGTGGACGGCCGGTCCCGGCTCTTTCGTGGATGAGCTCTTGACTGCGGTGCACGCCACCAATGTGGGCTCGATGCAGGGCACGAGTGGGCCCGCTCAGGCATACTATCAGTTCGCTCCGGAGCAACTCTTGGCGTCTGACCCAGATGTCATCCTCTTGCCGAACACCGCTTACAAGAGCATCGATGAGTTCGTCAAAGATCCCCGTTTCTCTCAGCTCAAGGCTGTGAAGGAGGGTCGAGTCATCTTGATCGATGACGTGGTCGTCACCCGACCCGGGCCACGTATCGCGGAAGGTCTCAAGAAGCTGCTGGAAGCGGTGCATCCAGGAGCGCTCTAGTCGTCCAGAGTCCGGCGCGGGAAAGAGGTAAGACATACCGCTTGGTCTTGACGGGGGTCTCGCTGGGTCTTCTAGGGGCCATCGTCTTGGCCGCCGTGACAGGAGCCGCCGGAATGTCCGTCAGGGAGAGCTTCGCTGCACTGGCCGGCCTTCTGTGGCATGGCTCGACCGCCAAGGGCGACTTTCCTGATTGGGCCCCCCGGCTATTACTTAACCTCCGCTTGCCCCGCATCGCTCTGGCTATCCTGACCGGGGCCGGCCTGTCCGTCGCCGGGGCTTCTTTCCAGGGGACTTTTCGCAACCCCCTGGCCGAACCTTATCTCCTGGGAGTCTCGGCCGGAGCAGCCCTGGGGGCGACTATTGCCATAATCTGGAAGCCGCTGTTCTCCTTGGGGATGTACACGGTGCCTCTTCTGGCCTTTGCGGGAGCTATCTTGGCCGCCTTTCTCGTCTACCGTTTGGCGACCTTCGCCGGCCATACCCAAAGCGCTTCCCTCCTCCTCTCTGGGGTGGCCGTAGGCTCCACCTTGACCGCTGTTCTTTCGTTCCTCATGGTGACCACCGAGCGGGACCTCCACACTGTGGTGGTGTGGCTCATGGGCGGTCTGGGAGCTGCCACCTGGCACAAGGTGTTCCTGGCCCTTCCCGTGGTCGCCGCCGGCTTCTCTTATATCGTCCTCAATGCCCAACGTATGAACCTGCTGCTGATGGGCGAAGACCGGGCGCGCGAACTTGGGGTCGACAGTCAGCGTACTCGCCGCAACATCATGGTAGCCGCCTCGGTCACCACCGCGGCCGTCGTGGCCTTCTCCGGACTGATCGGTTTCATCGGTCTGATGGTGCCTCACATCATGCGCCTGTTGGTGGGGCCTGACCATCGTCGCCTGTTACCCGCTAGCGCGCTTTTCGGCGCTTTCCTCTTGCTGCTGGCTGACACCGTGGCTCGCACCGTGCTCGCCCCTCAGGAGATCCCTGTGGGCATCATCACCGCCGCCACCGGGGGACCGTTCTTCCTCTACTTGTTGCGGTCGCGAAGAGGAGTCTAGGATGGCATCTTCACCGGATTCACATCTTCCGGCCCCATTCTCCCCGCCCTCGGACAGGGAAACCGCGAGCCCGCTCATCTACGACCTTCGGGGAGTAGAGGTCGCCTTCGAAAACCGCCGGATCCTAGGCCCCTTGGACCTCCAGATCAGAGCGGGAGACTTCCTCGGCATCCTGGGCCCCAATGGTTCCGGTAAGACCACCCTCCTCCGCACCCTTACCGGAGCCCTCCGGCCCAGTCGGGGAGATGTCCGGTTGCTCGCACGACCCGCGGCCGACTATCACCCTTTGGAAATGGCTCGCTTGGTAGGGGTCGTCCCTCAGCAATTCAGTCTGGACTTCGGCTTCACGGTGGCTGAGATGGTGGCGATGGGACGCTATGCGCAGGGAGGACACGGGCTCGCTTTCCGGCCCAAGCTTCGCGGGCTCCCCGCGGCCTCGCCCGGGCTCCTCCGCGGGGAGCCGCGGACTGCCTCTTTGCGCGATGACGAGGTGGTGGCAGAGGTCTTGAGCAAGACCGGGCTTACGGCCTTGACCTCGCGGCCGGTGACAAGACTTTCCGGGGGCGAAAGGCAGCGGGCTTTGATTGCCCAGACCTTGGCTCAGGATACGCCCGTCCTGCTACTAGACGAACCGCTCAACAACCTCGACCTGAACCATCAGCTCGAGATCATGCAGCTGCTCAGCAGTCTGCACGAGGCAGGCCGGACGATCGCGGTGATACTCCACGACCTGAACATGGCGGCCCAGTATTGTGACCGGCTGGTCCTGCTGGAGGAGGGGCGCGTGGCCGCCGAGGGCACTCCGCAGACCGTCCTCGACCCGCGTCTGATCCTGGAAGTGTTCAAGGTACGAGTGACGGTCCATCACCATGGCGCTCGTCCGTATCTCACCCCGGTCTGGTCCCGGGATCAACGTCTGCCCTCCGACCGAGCCGCTCCCCGGGTCCACGTTGTTGCCGGCGGGGGAGCCGCTACGCCCCTGATAGAGGAGTTGGTTGCCCGCGGCTTTGCCCCCAGCCTGGGCGTAGTAAGCGTCTTCGATACCGATTACCTCACTGCCGAGCGTTACGAGTTGGAGGTGGTATCCGCTCCCCCCTTCCAAGCCTTTCCGATTGATGCCATCCAGCAGATGGAAACGCTGCTTGAAGAGAGCGAGGCCTTAGTGGTAGCCCCGGTCTTCTTCGGCAGTGGGAACCTGGAGCTGCTCCATCTTGCTCTACGAGCTCTGGAGCAAGGACATCCCGTTGTGTTCTTGGACCCGGACTCCTGCGCCCAGCGTGACCTGGCCGGCGGCGAGGCACTAGCTTTGACCCAGGCGGCCCTTGCCCGCGGGGCAAGGGCCGCCCCCACCGTCGACGAGGTGGTGCGGCTTCTCGATCAACTCGTTGCCGGAAGAGCGTAGCCGGGCGATTCCGGCCGCTCTCGGCGCACCTGAGGCTGACCCCGCAGAAGGGGGCCGAGTTCCCTGGTGTCACCCGAGCGCAGCCCCCAAGAAAGGTAGGATCTCTATCAGCTCGCTGGTAGCCCCCAAGGTGTCGCCGGTGTAGCCCCCCAGGCGGCGTTTCACGTGCCAGGCCAGAAGCACCGTCGATGCTATGGCTGCCCCCGCGGTCACCAGACCTCGATACGACAATAAGAACCAGCCGGGCAGGAACATACTAAGAAGCGGCCAGACCGTCCATAAACGGGTCCGCCGGCCTCCCGCGAGAAACACACTCGCCAGCCCCCCGCTCGTCCGCGCATACGGAAACCAGGCCATGACGAGTAACACGGCCGCACGCCCCAGAATGGGAGCAAGGAGCACCGCCCGCCAACGCAGATCCCCTCCGCTCGCGCTGAGCAGTCCCACCTTGAGGAGAAGCACCCCGGTCACGGCCACCACGCCCATGGTACCGATGCGACTGTCCCGCATTATCTCCAGCATTCGCTCCCGCGGCCTGGCGCTAAGCAGTCCGTCAGCAGTGTCGGCCAGCCCGTCCATGTGGAGCCCGGCAGAAGCCGCCACCAGCAAGAGGACTACTACCGCGCTCGCCGGCAGAGGGGACAGCACGTGGTCAAGGCCGTAGGTCGCCGCCGCTGCCCCTCCTCCAATGAGCGCCCCCACCACCGGGAAGAAAGGAGTCGCCTGTCTCAGCCCGCCTTCTCCGCCGCACCAGCCAGCCGGTATTCGCAAGGGGGTAAGAAAGGCCAGCGCAGAGAAGAACCCTCTCAGAACCTTAACCATTACTCACTCGGATCCAGCACGGTGCCCGGACTGCCCACGAGGTCCCCTTCATCTTTGAGTACCAGAGGCAGACCCGAGATCATGAAGACTACGGCGTCGGCTGCAGCCGCCATGACCTGGTTGCAGCGGCCCAGCAGATCGCGGTACAGCCGAGTGAGTGGGTCACCAGGGATGATGCCGAGTCCGACCTCATTGGTAACAAGGATCACCAGACCTTCCCGGCAACGACAGGCCTCCACGATCTCCGTGCAGGCCGCCCTGATATCGTCTTCGGTCGGAAGCGTGGGCGATCCCGTCGCTGCCGGCCCCCCTCGCTGGGCCTGCCACAGAAGATTGTTGACCCACATGGTAAGGCAATCTACCACCACGGTGCCTGGGCTGGGACAATCTCGGATCGCGCGGGCGAGAAAGAGCGGTTCCTCCCAGGTCATCCATCCCGCCCGGGCACGAGAAGCGCGGTGAGCGGCGATGCGAGCCTTCATCTCCTCATCTAGGGGAAGAGCGGTGGCCAGGTAGATCCGGGTTCCTGGCCGACGCTCCGCAAGCCGCTCGGCGTAGGAACTCTTTCCGCTGCGGCCTCCACCGGTCAGGAGAACGATCTTCGCCACACCCAACCCTTTCCCATCCCCTTTCCTTCCCCGACCGTGCGTAGACCCGAGAGTACGCCCCTTTCTCCCCAAAGCCGCAAGGTGGTGACCGAGGCCGGAGCGATATCGAACACCAAGTAGTGCTTCAGAGGAATCCCCAAGAAGTGGCAGACGAGAGTGCGGATCACGCCACCGTGGCTGAAGACCAGTAGGTGGGAGTGGTCAGCGGCAGCCAGTCGCCCGGCCACGCGGCCGACCCGTTCCAGAAAAGCAGCCAGCGTCTCTCCACCGGGAAAGGCGAAGTCGGGACGGAACTCCGACCAGGCTGCGATCTCTTTGGGATGACCGACCTCCAGCTCCCCGAACGAACGCAGCTCCCACTCCCCGAAATCGATCTCCGCAAGGTCGGCGTCCAACGCGACCTCAATATCTAGCTCAGGTGGAGGTTTACTGTTTCGAGGATCGTTCTCTGCCCAGCCGAGAGCAAGGCTGGCCGTCTCCCGAGCCCGTAGTAGCGGGCTACACATCACGGCAAGGGAATCCGCCCCCAGCACCTCGCGCAACACAGGCCGCAATGCCACCGACTGCCGCCGTCCGTTCTCCGACAGTCCCAGGTCGGTCCGTCCGACCAACAGTCCAGGTTGGGAGCCAAGGACCTCCCCGTGCCGCACCAGATAGACCGTCTTCTCCCGCTGCTCCTTGCTCATCCTTGGTAAGACCGTGCCTTGCCCTACGCCTCCGGGTGCTCACTCTAGTCGGTTCGCCACGCCTGCGCTCTCGAAGGTGGCCATCTCGGCCAGAGTCTTGACCGCTGCCTCCAAGATCGACATGGCCAAGGCCGCTCCCGTGCCTTCTCCTAGCCTCATCCCTAGATCGAAGAGTGGGACCAGGCCTAGTTCGTCCAATACTACTTGGTGGCCGGGCTCCGCCGACAGATGGCTGGGGAGAAGGTAAGCGGCGGCCGCCGGGCACACGCGGACCGCAGCCAGAGCCGCCGCCCCAGAGATGAAACCGTCCATGATTACCGGGGTCCTGGCGGCGGCTGCCCCCAAGATGACCCCTGCCAGGGCGGCGATCTCAAGGCCTCCGACCTTGGCCAGCACGTCGACCGGATCGTCCGCCCGCGGCCGATTGACAGCCAGTGCTCGTTCTACCACGGCCACTTTGCGAGCAAGTGCTTCTATAGCAATACCGGTTCCCCGTCCTGTCACTTCCGCGGCCGGCCGCCCGGTGAGGGCAGCGATCACAGCAGCGGCGGCTGTGGTGTTGCCGATGCCCATCTCTCCGGTGGCGAACATGGAGATCCCCTCGCTCACCAGCTCCTCTACCAGGTCGAGCCCGACCGCGATGGCCCGCAGCGCCTCCTCCCGGCTCATGGCCGGCCCTTCTGCCATGTTGGCCGTGCCCAGGCGGACCTTACGATGACGTATCCCCTTGAGCGCGGACAAGTCGGCGTTCACCCCCACATCGGTCACCACCACCCGCGCTCCCACGTGCCGCGCGATCGCGTTGATGGCGGCTCCCCCCGCCGCGAAATTGGCTACCATGGCCGGGGTGACCTCGGCCGGATAGGCACTCACACCTTCAGCGGTCACCCCATGATCAGCGGCCATCACCGTGACTGCCTTTCCGGGAAAAGCCGGGATCGCATTACCGGTGATGCCAGCCAACAATACTGACAGGTCCTCTAACCTGCCCAGAGACCCAGTGGGCTTGGTGAGCTGGTCCTGCCGAAGACGCGCCTCCGCCATGGCCTGTTCATCCAGGGGCATGATGCGGCTACACACACGGTCGAGATGAGCGTCCAAACCGGTCCCTCCTCAGTGCTCGTAGGTTGACGACTTGGCCGAACCCCGGCACCGAGGACCACTGGAAGTATTGCGAGTGATCACCACTTCAGCCCTCCCGCGAGGCTCAGCAGCAACCTCAGGGCGCGGTATCCTGGCTTCCGCCTCTTCCTAACAGCTGCGCCTTCCCGCCCCAGGGGCAGTGGCAAAGAGCAGCCTTCGTCCGCGGTCACAGTTGCGGGGCAGTCCCGGATTCTCACCGGGTTCCCAGCGACCTGAGGAACAACCCGGCCATGGTAACCCGGGAGGCGCACCCCGTCAATGCGTCAGCGATCGAGCACTGCACAGGGTTCGGCCTCGTAGCGGAACTTGGAGAGACGCAGATGCTCGGGCACCTCGCAAGGATAGTCCCCGGTGAAGCAGGCCGCACAGAAAGTGTCTTTTTCGTCGCCTACTCCGGTAGCACGCATGAGCCCAGACAGAGACAGGTAGGCCACCGAGGTGGCCCCCAGCTCCCGGTTGATCTCAGCGACGGTCTTACCGAAGGCGATGAACTCATCCTGGTTGGCCATGTCGATGCCGTAGAAGCAGGGGTAGACGATCGGCGGGGAGCTGATACGTAGGTGCACTTCTTTGGCCCCCGCCTCAAACAGCACCCGCACGAGAGCCCGGGTGGTGTTTCCCCGGACGATGGAGTCATCCACCACCACTAGACGTTTACCAGCAATGGCGGAGCTCAGAGGGTTGAACTTCATGCGGATGCCGAGTTTGCGCATCCGGTCTTCGGGATCGATGAAAGTCCGCCCGATGTACCGGTTCTTGATCAGGCCTTCTCCAAAGGGGATGCCGCTCCGAGCCGCATAACCGATGGCGGCCGAGGTCCCGGTATCGGGAACGGGTATGACTAGGTCGGCTTCTACCGGGGATTCCGCGGCCAGCTCTTCGCCCATGCGGCTGCGGGCTGCATAGAGCGTCTGCCCCTTCATGACCGAATCGGGGCGGGCGAAGTAGATGAACTCGAAGACACAGAGAGCTTCCCGCTTGCGGTCGACTACCTGCTCTATGTGATAGCCGCTTTCACTGATGCGGCAGATCTCCCCGGGCTCTATCTCCCGCACAAGGCGCGCGCCCACGATGTCGAGACCCGAGGTCTCACTGGCCAAGCAGAAGCGATGGTCGAGCTGACCCAACACCAGCGGCCGGATACCGTAGGGGTCGCGGAAACCGATGATCTCGTCCTTGGTCAGAAGGACCGCGCTGAAGGCTCCCCGTAGCTGGGGGATGATAGCCCGAAGCGCCTCGCCGATATCCCGCGAACCTTGCTCGGCTAGCAGCGCGGCGATGACCTCGGTATCGGAAGTGCTTTCGAACACATGACCATTCCGCTGAAGCATAGCTCGTAGCTCATCCGTGTTGACCAGATTCCCATTGTGGGCCAGGGCGATGAACGACCCATCCCTGGTGCGAGCGAACGGCTGGGCATTGCGCGTCTCGCTGGCGCCTGTCGTGGAGTAACGAACGTGACCGATGGCCAGATGGCCGGGCAAGGTGCGCAGTATGGATTCCTCAAACACCTGGGAGACCAATCCCATGTCCTTATGCACGATGAGCCGGGAGCCATCGCTGACAGCGATTCCGGCCGACTCCTGCCCTCGGTGCTGCAGGGCAAACAGGGCAAAGAAGGTGAGCCTAGCTACGTCCCTCTCAGGAGCATAGATGCCGAAAACCCCGCATTCTTCGCGGGGACCTTCGCCCAAACAGAGTCCTCGCATCAGTCTCCCATGATCCTTGGTAGCGCGTTCTCGTAGACCTTCCTCAGGTCAGCCACCGGTATACGGAAGCCTATGCCCCCTGCCGCTAACTTCCCCCCCACGGTCATC